>NZ_AP024563.1:2720000-3020000 GCF_018409545.1 Allochromatium tepidum
GCTGCAACATAACCCCTGAACAGACTGAGGGCTTGAAACTGATGGCGCTAAACAGAATTGGACGTCTATGGCTGCTCATAGGGATCGCCGGGATCGGCATCGGCCTTGCGTCGGTCGTGCTGACCGAGTGGTTGCATCTGGACCCTTGCCATCTGTGCATCTTCCAGCGTCTTCTGATGCTGGTGGCCGGCGCCTTAGCGCTCGTCGCAGCGGGGGTCGTCTGGCGTGGCGGGAATCCGCTCGTGCCCGGCGTGCTCGTGATGTTCATCGTCTTGAGCGGAGTGGCGGTCGCCGCTCATCATAGCTGGATTCAGGCGTATCCCTCGGAAACCAATAGCTGCGTCGGCGGCGCGACCGGGCCGATCGAATCCGTCGTCGAATGGCTCGGGCAGCAGATGCCAACACTGTTCCTGGCAACCGGTTTCTGCGAAGACGATGGCCTTCGCCTGTTTGGTCTGACACTGGCCAACCTGTCACTGCTGTTCTTCACGGCGCTGACGAGCGCGGCACTCTGGGCGCTCCTTTGCTCACTTCGTGCGCGTTCGACCGCGCCAACCCGCTAGAGTCACACTCCAAACCCTATCGCTATCCCACTGGAGAACATCCCATGCCGCTGACACGCAGACACTTCAACCAACTCATCTTCGGTTCGTTCGCGCTCGCTGCCCTACCACTGACCGCCCAAGCCGAACTCGTGGAGGGCGAAGACTGGCGCGCGATCACACCACCGCAACCGGGCGATGCGCCTGGAAAGATCGAGGTACTGGAGTTCTTTTCCTATGGCTGCCCGCATTGCAGTTCCCTGAATCCGCTGCTCAAGCAGTGGGAAGCGACACTGCCGGAGGATGTCGTGCTGCGGCGCGTACCCGTCACCTTCGGGCGTCAGGCCTGGTCCAACCTCGCGCGTCTCTTCTATGCGCTGGAAAGCCTCGAAGCGCTGGGTCGACTCGATCAGGCCATCTTCACTGCCCTGCACGAGCAGCGCGCCAAACTCTACACCGAACCGGAGATCCTGGAATGGTTGTCTGACAAGGAGATAGACACCCAGCGATTCAAGGACGCCTTCAACTCGTTCGACGTTCAGACCAAGCTGGGGCGCGCGGACTATCTGGCCGAGCGCTATCAGATCAACGCCGTGCCGACGCTGGTCGTTGCAGGACGTTACGCGGTGCTGGGTCACAAGGCCAAGGGCCTGCCGGATCTACTCGCGATCGCGGACCAATTGATCGACCGGGCGCGCAACGAAGGTGTGGCGAAGGTCTAAAAACAAAGCCCCGGCGTCGATCGCCGGGGCTCGTCTGTTTTGGAGCACATGACCGGACGAGGCCAAGTCATGTGCTTCGAACCAAAGGCGACAACTGCCGTCTAGGGCATGTGGTCGAGACCGATCTTGGATGAATCGCGCGCAACGGCCCCGCCACGTTTCAGCGCCATCGGCACCAGTATGACCAAGGCGCCCGCCAGCAGCAGGATCTCGAATCCATAGACCGCGATGTATCCGACCGCCGGCCCCGTCAGATCCGGCCCGAAAGCCCCGGCTCCAGCCATCCCGGACACGACATCGCGCATACTGCCGCCGATCGCCATGGCGAGACCATTGGCGGTCGCCTGAACCGCACCCCAGGCGCCGAGCGCCAAGCCGCTGTGCAGACCACCATGATCGGTGCTCGCCATATCCATGGCCGCCGTCAAGGTTCCGACCGCCAGGAATCCACCGCCGAATCCGATCAAGGCCGTGCCGGCGCGAAACAGCGTGACCGACTCGGAACTGGCAGCATGGATGATCGCCGAAAAGGCCAGCAACCCACAGAGTACGCCGATCGTCGTGAGTCGATAGGCATTGCCGCCATGGGCCAGCCAATAGCCCGACAGAACGAAGGCCGCCAGGGTTCCGGTCGCCCAGAGCGCGGTCAGTGCGGTCGTCTGTGACACGGTCATTCCCAACACCTGACCGCCATAGGGTTCGAGCAGGATGTCCTGCATGGTAAAGCCGGCCGTACCCAGACCGACGACGATCAGCAGTCGGCTCGCCTGACCGCCGGCGGCGAACTCGCGCCAGGTCTCCAGAAACGGCGGACGCTTGACCGGATTGGCGGCGCGCACCGCATCGACCGCCTCCTGCTTCCAGAGCGCGACGAGGTTCAGCGCGATCGTGGCCACGGCGGCGCCCTGGATGAGCTGGATCAGGAGTTGCTGCGAGAAATGGGTCAGCAGCCGACCGAAGAGCAGCGCGCTGAGCACCATGCCGAGCAGCAGCGTGACATAGAGCAATGCCACGACGCGCGGACGCTTGTCCGGCGGGGCCAGATCGGTGGCCAACGCCAGACCGGCCGTCTGAGTAGTGTGCAGACCCGCGCCGACCATCAGAAACGCCAGCCCCGCGCCCAGCTTGCCCAGGATGTTGAGACTGTTCGAGGCATCGGCCAGCAACAGCAGGGCGAACGGCATGATCGCGAATCCGCCGAACTGCAACATGCTGCCGAACCAGATATAAGGAACGCGACGCAGCCCGAACGCCGAGTGGTGATAGTCCGAGCGGTGCCCGATCAGGGCGCGCAGGGGCGCAAAGATCAGCGGCAGGGCCAGCATGGTCGCCACCAGCCAGGTCGGAACCCCGAGTTCGACGACCATGACGCGGTTGAGCGTACCGGTGAGCAGCACCATGGCGATGGCGACCGAGACCTGGAACAGCGACAGACGCAGCAGGCGCGGCATCGGCAAATCCGGGGTCGCCACGTCCGCGAAGGGCAGCAGTCGGCGCACGAGCTGCCGCCAGGCGAGTAACCGTGGATCGATGGGTTGACTCATGCCAATATCATCTCCGAGCTTGAATGAAACAGCGCGCCACAAGGATGCACGCTCGACGCAGGATCAATGCCGTCGTTGCAAAGCGGCGATGGTACGCTTCCATTGAAGTGATTGGAAGTTTCAGGGGCGACGCCGGTGGGCGTTAGGAGCGGAGGGACGGCGGGAGTCGTTCTTGAAAACCACACGGCGGATGGAATACACCCGAGATTCGGGGATTCCATCCGCCGTGCGACGTACGGCATTGTACGTCTGGTATCGACGTCACTGTCACCGCGAGGCGACGGACATCGATTGGCGTTCGATCACTTCCAGCCGAGGCCGACCGAGAAAACGACCGCGTGGACGGCGATGGCCAGGACCAGCAGGGCGTAGAAGATGGGCATCAGCCAAGTAGCCGGGTTCACGACCAGCCAGATCTTCCAATCGTCTTCAGGATTACGCGGCTTTGCGACGTCGCTCATTGTATGTTCCTCTATGGAGAGAGAGTTAAAACCGGTTTACCACCAAGGATGGGCGGCGATCACGAACAGGTGAGCCAGAGCGGCCAGACCGACGAATGCGGTGTAGGTCACTTTGAACTGCTCGTGGAATTCCTTCGCCTGCTGCTCGGTCAGACCCGACAGGGATTGCTCGGCCATCGTTTGATCTCCCAAAGGGATAAATTGAGTGCCTCTGAATCATCAGAGGACGACGATTCCACCGCGACCCTCGAATCAGCGTCGCGACGAGATGAATTCGGTGCTTACTGAGCCGCCGGAGCCGCTGCTTCGACAGCCGCCGGAGCCGGAGCGTGCCAGCCCTGACCTTCCAGACCGAAAGCCACGACGTGGATCAGGATGGCGGTCAGCGCCACAGCGATCAGCGTCGGGATCAGCCAAGTAGCCGGATTGACGACCAGCCAGAATTTGTAGTCGTTTTCGAGAGGCTTGTAACCCATGAATTCGATAGCCATTTTTCAATACCTCTCAATTACCACCAAGGACGCGCCGCGATGACGAACAGATGTGCCAGAGCGGCCAGACCCACAAACGCGGTGTAGGTGACCTTGAACTGCTCGTGGAATTCTTTCGCCTGCTGCTCGGTCAGACCCGACAGACTCTTCATATCAGCCATTGTTGGCCTCCGTTGATGCTGGATATCGCTACTGACGACACCGATTGGGGCTAAGCAACCCGGACGCCGCTGAACGAAGTCCCGTCTACCCCAGTCGGTTTTGATACCTCAGGATCCCTGCTGGATCCTGGGTGTCATCTTAGCTTGACACGGGCAGATGTCAAGACCTTTAGACACTTATTCTTGATCCTGGTCAATTCTTTTTGATTTTGCGGGATGAGCCTCGCACGCAGCGGTCTTATGGATCAGTAGAACCCAAGCATCAGACAAAAGAAAACCGGATCGAACCCGAGGCTCGATCCGGTTTCTTGGCTCCGGAAGAGACTTCCGGAATCAGCGTGTCACGCGATCAAGCGTGCCAGCCGAGGCCGACTGCGAACACGACCCAATGAACGGCGATGGCGATAGCCAGCACGGTCATCAGGATGGGCATCAGCCAAGTAGCGGGGTTCACGACCAGCCAGATCTTCCAATCGTCTTCAGGGTTCTTCGGCTTTGCGACGTCGCTCATTGTATGTTCCTCTATGGAGAGAGAGTTAAAACCGGTTTACCACCAAGGATGGGCGGCGATCACGAACAGGTGAGCCAGAGCGGCCAGACCGACGAATGCGGTGTAGGTCACTTTGAACTGCTCGTGGAATTCCTTCGCCTGCTGCTCGGTCAGACCCGACAGGGATTGCTCGGCCATCGTTTGATCTCCCAAAGGGATAAATTGAGTGCCTCTGAATCATCAGAGGACGACGATTCCACCGCGACCCTCGAATCAGCGTCGCGACGAGATGAATTCGGTGCTTACTGAGCCGCCGGAGCCGCTGCTTCGACAGCCGCCGGAGCCGGAGCGTGCCAGCCCTGACCTTCCAGACCGAAAGCCACGACGTGGATCAGGATGGCGGTCAGCGCCACAGCGATCAGCGTCGGAATCAGCCAAGTAGCCGGATTGACGACCAGCCAGAATTTGTAGTCGTTTTCGAGAGGCTTGTAACCCATGAATTCGATAGCCATTTTTCAATACCTCTCAATTACCACCAAGGACGCGCCGCGATGACGAACAGATGTGCCAGAGCGGCCAGACCCACAAACGCGGTGTAGGTGACCTTGAACTGCTCGTGGAATTCTTTCGCCTGCTGCTCGGTCAGACCCGACAGACTCTTCATATCAGCCATTGTTGGCCTCCATACTCTGGATATGTGATGTCGCCATTCGCACCCGCTGCGGATCACGAGTTAGCTGACCGCCGGATGCACACCATGTCCAACTTCTCGGACTCGGAATCTTTAGGACCCTTCGAGATCCTGGGTGTCATCTTAGCTTGACACGGGCAGATGTCAAGTCTGTTTTACAGATGAAATTACCGGTCGACCAAAGAACCCGTTCAACAGGGTTAAGATGCCCATACCGAATCACCCGAGAACCTTTTTGAGCTGGCTGATGACGACCGCCATGAGCGCGATGCCGGCGGTCGCGATGAAGGCGACCTTGCCCATGTAGAAGATCATCGAGATGACCGGGCTGAGGTTGGGCAGTCCCACGGGTTCGGACTCGTCCTCGGCGGCGGACGGCCCGGGACCGGAAGCCGCCTCAGGCGCAGCCGTCGCCCCGGTTGCGGTTCGCGCCTTGGCCGGCTCCAGACGATAGGGGGCGGTGTCGGAGACCCGGAAGAACAGGGCCTGCTGTGCATCGCCCTCTTTGCACATGACGACGAACTCGGTATCGACCGCCAGTTGTTCGAGTGTCGCGAATTCCGATGCAAAGGACTCTGCACCGTCGGCTTCGCCTTCATGCTCCCAGGTGGTGGCCTTTTCGGGCCAGGTTCTTTTAGCCGCAAACTTCACGTGCAATTCCTCTCTATGTAAGATTCGGATCAACGTAATGAGCCTTGGCGCATCGTCGCGGCGGCGGCCTGGAGACGAGGCCATGGGTGTGGAAGCGCTGAAGCGGTGTTTTGCCCACAAGATTCAGGGGATTGTATTGCTCGCTGCCGGGCTTGTCACTGTATCGCGCGCGGAGCGACGGTGCCGACCGGTATCCATCTTTCTTGCAAGCTGAACCTCCAACATCGTTCCCATGCGCCTGTCGATCCACTCCAAGGTCTTTCTGACACTGCTGCTCGCCTGTGTGGTGGTGCTGGCGGGATCGCACGCCTTCGTGCAATGGTCGTTTCAGCGCGGGCTGGTCGAGTTCGCCGACGCGCGCGAACAGGAGCGCATCGCGCGCGTCATCGAACGGCTAGTCGACATCCATCAGCGCGAAGGCTCGTGGCGGGCGCTGATCGAGGATCGGCGCCTGTGGTTCTATGCGCTGCACGGGCGGCACGACCCCTGGAGCGAGCCGCGCCCCGAGCGCCCTGAGCGTGGTCCCTCCTGGATGCCTGCACTTTCGAGCCACCCTGGGCGACCGGCTCTGGATCATCGCCCTGGCCATGCTCTGGAATTCGAGGATGCGCTACGCGAACCCATCCTGATCCAGGCCGATGCACAGCGGCTCTCGCAGCTCTTTCGCAATCTGCTGGGCAACAGCCGTAAATACACGGATCCGGGCGGCGGGCTGTCCATTCGGCTATGGCGCGACACCGGACGGGTCGTCATCGATTTCCAGGACAGCGCGCCCGGCGTTCCGGTTGAAGACCTGCCGCGACTCTTCGAACGGCTCTATCGGGTCGAGGGGTCGCGCAGTCGGCAGACGGGCGGGGCCGGACTTGGGCCGGCCATCGCGCGCAATGTGGTCGAGGCCCATGGCGGAACCATCACGACACAGGCCGCGCCTCAGGGCGGGCTGTGGGGACGAACTGCGCGTGCGCGCGGGCGACGGCGAGATCGAACTGACCGCCGTCGAGTTCGCCCTGCTCGAAACCCTGCATGGCGCGCCGGGGCGCATCTTCTCGCGTGACCGGCTGATGGACCGCATCTATCGCGACCATCGGGTCGTCTCGGATCGCACCATCGACAGCCATGTCAAGAAGCTCAGGCGCAAGCTCGCCGAACTCGTGCCCGATCAGGAATTGATCCATTCGGTCTATGGCGTCGGCTATCGCTACGAAACGCCCGCCGAGAGCGATTAGGAATCGAGCGCCGTGCGGTCGAGGATGTGACGCGCCCAGGTGCTGTGCGTGGCCAGTTCGCACATGGAGCCGCCGAACTTGAAGACCGCCTGCTCCGGCTCTTCCAGGATGCGCCGCGCGGCCTCCAGATCGGTCGGCGAGACGCGGAAGCTCGCCTCGATCAGCGGCAGTTGGCTCGGGTGGATGGCCGTCTTGCCGCAGAGACCGTGGGCGATGTCGTCGCTCAGTTCCTCGCGCAGCACCTCGGGATGGTCGATGTGCTCGAACACAGGCGCGGTGAGCTGGAAGCCGTGCGGTTTGAACAGCGTCACCAGTTGGGCGATGGTGTGTCCGACCGGGGTGTGGTAGATGGTCCGGTCGCGCGGACGGCGGATGCCGAGCAGGGACAGCAGATCGTTGCCGCCGATGCGCAGTGCCAGGATGCGCTCGTGATAGCCGCGTTCGAGCAGATGATCACGCAGGGCGATCATGCGCGCCGGCTCGAAGACGTCGCGCGTCTCCAGCGTCGGCATGTACAGGTGCCCGGAGTCGCCGCATTGCTCCAGATAGCGATCGGCGTTGCTCAGGTCGAACTTGGGCAGCACGAAGCCGTCGAGCTTCTCGATCCCCGGAAGTGCCAGCAGCCAGCCGAGCAGTTCGGGGTTGCGCACCCGCACGAAGCGCAGTAGTGAGGGACGCGGTTCCATCTGTTGCAGACAGTCGCGCAGATTGGCCAGCCCGGATTCGAGCGCGCTCGGTGCGACCGCGTCCTCGGTGCAGAAGATGACCGAGCGTAGTTCGGGCCACTTGAACCCGTTGGCGATGTTCAGCAGATCGCGATGGGTCACGGGCACATAGAGCGATCCGCCGAGACGATAGGCGTCAAGCATCGATCACCCCCTTGATGAGCGAAACGGCGTGATAAGGCAGTGTCGGATCGACCTGCCGGTGTACAT
This sequence comes from Allochromatium tepidum, assembly GCF_018409545.1. GTDB lineage: Bacteria > Pseudomonadota > Gammaproteobacteria > Chromatiales > Chromatiaceae > Thermochromatium > Thermochromatium tepidum_A. The sequence goes on from NZ_AP024563.1 coordinate 2,727,915, forward strand.
TTTTTTCATGCGCCAGCTCCAGGAGATGCGCGACCTCCGGGGCCTCAGGGTCGCGGATGATGACGCGCTCGGGCACGCGACGCAACAGCACGCGCGTGGCCTCGCCGATACCCGGTTTGATGAAGTTCTCGTCGTGAATCCCGAATGCGGCACGGATGTCCGCGAGCAGTGCCATCGAGCGTGCGCGCGCCACGCTCGGGTCGACCGGCTGGGCGTTTGGTCGATAGCCCTCGGCGAGCAGGTCGCGTGCGTCACTGAGCAGTTCCTCGATGAACCACACCGAGCGATCGGCCGGGGCGAAGTCTTGATAGTAGACGCAGCCGTGGAAGTCGTCCGGCCCGATGCACTCGTTAAGGATGGAACGGCTGACGAGTCCCGACATGGTCGCGTTCAGGATGCTCGACGGGATCAGATAGTCGGCGTCCGAGGGTGCGATGCCGACGCCCGCCAGATCGGTGAGCGCATAGAGGTCGGCGTCCAGGCTTACCCCCTGATCGCGCTCGAAGTCGTCGAGTGCACGGCGCAATTCGCGCGCGATCACGCCCTTGCCGGTCCAGCCGTCGACGAACACCAGTCCCGCCGGATCGCGCCCGGCCCGGTCGAGGATGAAGCGCAGCGCATTGCGATCGATCCCCCGGTCGCGGATGATCGAGATCGAATAGTGCGCGGGATCGCGTCCGAAGACCTCGTGCAGCACATGCTTGAGCGCCACGCCGACCGGCGTCCCGGCCCGCGCCAGCGAAACCAGGGTGATCTCGCCCGGACGCCGTGCCGCGATGATCGCCGCCAGATCGAGCACGCCCTGGGCCATCGGCCTCAGACCCATGGCCAGCGCGCGCTGGAAGACCTCCAGATAGCGCGCCGAGGGCAGCGACTCGCGACTGAGCATTTCGCTGTAGTGCCGCCGTCCGCTCTGGATGAGGCGCTCCTTCTCGGCCACGTCGATGGGGTCGATCTCGATCGGCTTGAGAAGGAACTGCACGTCACCCGGACGATAGCTTCCCGAGAAGGGCGCAGGGCCAAGTCGTTCGTTCATGGTATGAAAAATCAGTGATGTGAACGCTGGTCGAGCATGAGCCGCCGGTCCGTCCGGCGGTGGCGTGGTGTCTGTCCGAGCGCTGGACTCAGACCAGAACGCGGGACAGGGTGGCCTCGAACAACTGCGAGCCGCGCGGTGTGATGGCGTAATCGCATTCGGCCATGAAGGCCCCATCGATCAGACTGTCGCCGATGCCGATGGTCAGCAGTTCGCCCCAGTCGCGTCCCAGGTGCGCGATCAGGTGCCGCACGGCCCATTCCTTGCCGAGCCAGCGCGGGAGGATGGCGAGATTGTTGTCGTTGCGATGCAGTCGATAGGCTCCGGCCTGCTCGTCTACCCAGGGGACGACCAACTCGTCTTGCAGCCGGTCGAGATCGGCGGCGCGTTCGTCGCGATACTTGGCGACCAGATAGAAGTGCACGCCGAAATCGGTGATGAACCGCGCATGGATCGCCAGACGCTCATGGGCGACGAAGGTCAGGATCCGATCCAGCAGAGCGTTGAGTTCGTCGAGCGAGTCACGCGAATGCGCCTCCATGCGCGCCATCCAGTCGTCATCGGGCCGGCCATCGGGATTCAGGATGATCCCGCCATAGTCGATGATGCGCCAGCTCTGGAACGGCAGATCCACCCGGCGCAGTGAATCCTGATCCCGCGCCGTGGTGGGAATGAGCGTCGACCGGTCGTCCAGCAGTTGCCACAGTGAGCGCTGGCGTGCCGTCATGAACGAATGGGCGCGACCATCGGCCAGATAGGCGGTCGGGTGCAGCTCCCCGTCGCTCGGACACTTGCGCCGACTCTGGAACAGGGTGTCGTCCAGATCCAGGAAGACCAGTCGGTGCACGCTCAGAGATCGAAGTCGGCCGGGTTCAGACCCAGCTCCATGGCCAGCTTGCGGGCGACGCGCTTCTCGTTGTCGTCGAAGTTGCCGTCCGCGCCGCCGATGGCGATGGCCAGACGCACGATCAGACGCGCACCCTCGTCGTTGCCCTTCATCTTGCGGATGGCCTCATAGGCCTTGGCCTCGCCGAGATCCTTGTCGAACTCGATCTGGGTCATGGTGTTCTGGAACGACTCGATGATCTCCTTGCTGGAGAACACCGACAGCGCCTCATAGTTCTCGATGAAGCGCATCATCTTCTGCTTCTCGTCGGAGGAGACGTGGCCGTCGGCCATCGAGATGAGCACCGAGCCGCTGACGGCGGCATTCAGGAAGTCCTTGTTCTTGAACTTCATCACCTCGTTCTTGAGGTCGGAGGCTTTCTGCTTGAGGTTGTTCAAAAAGTCCTGGAAGGCCATGGTGTGTCACCTGTGAGGTTGATTGAGAAAGGATCTGAGACGGTATCTGTGCATAATCCTGTCCGTTGAGCGCGCAGATTTCAAGCGCAAAACCTTCCCGGACACCGGATCGCGGTTGGCCTGCCCTGTGCCGATCCTCGCTGGATTCGCGCTGAGGGCCGTATGGTATATCCCATCGCCCCGAGGATCGCGTCTATCTTGCGCCCCGGCACTGGAACCACCGCTTTCGCCAACATCATTGAGACAGCGTTTTGGCCGATTCATACGAGAGTTATTCCAAGGACGAACTGATCCGCCTGCTGCGCGAACGTGACCGCCGTCGGGCGTTCGGGCTGGTGTGGGAGCGCGACCGGATCGAGCACGATCGCTCGGTCAACGGCGATTTCGTCGGGCTGGAGCTGGACGCGGCGCTCTCGCAGGGTGAGCCGCCCTTCGACAACCTCATCATCGAGGGCGACAACTTCGACGCCCTGCGCGCGCTGCGGATGAGCCATGCCGGGCGGGTGAAGTGCATCTACATCGATCCGCCCTACAACACCGGCAATCGCGATTTCATCTACAACGACCGCTTCGTCGACCGCGACGACAGCTACCGTCACAGCCAGTGGCTGGAGTTCATGTACCGGCGGCTGGAACTGGCGCGCGAGCTGCTGGCCGAGGACGGCTCGATCTGGGTGTCGATCGACGACAATGAAGTGTTCCATCTGGCGCTGCTGATGGATCAGGTATTCGGCGAGCGCAATCGGGTGGCGACCTGCATTTGGCAGAAGGCTTACGCGCCCAAGAACAGCGCCCTGCACTTCTCGGACGATCACGAATATGTGCTGGTCTACGCGCTCGATCGCGATGTCTGGCGCCCGAATCCGATGCCGCGCACGGCGGCGCAGGACAAGAGCTACAAGAATCCGGACGACGATCCGCGCGGACTCTGGAAATCCTCCGATCTCTCAGCACGCAACCCCTACAGTCTCGGCACCTATCCGATCACCTGTCCGTCCGGGCGTGTGATTCCAGGTCCGCCAGAGGGTCGATACTGGGTCGTGTCGGAACAGAAGTTCCGTGAGCTGGACGCCGACAACCGCATCTGGTGGGGCAAGAACGGCAACAATGTGCCCGCGTTCAAACGCTTTCTGACCGAGGTCAAGCAAGGCGTGGTGCCCCAGACCCTGTGGAAATACGAGGAGGTCGGGCACACCCAGGACGCGAAGAAGGAACTGCTGGACGTGCTGCAATTCGCGGACTCGGCGGCGGTCTTCTCCACGCCCAAGCCCGTGCGGCTGATGGAGCGTATCCTGCGCATCGCCACCAATCCCGGTGATCTGGTGCTGGACTTCTTCGCCGGCTCCGGAACCACCGCCCAAGCCCTGCTCAAGCTCAACGCCGAAGACGGCGGGGCGCGACGCTTCATCCTGGTCTCCAACACCGAAGCGACCGCCGACCAACCCGACAAGAATCTGTGCCGCGACGTCTGCGCCGAACGGGTGCGCCGGGTCATGACCGGCTACACCAACCGCAAGGGCGAACCCGTGCCGGGACTGGGCGGACGCTTCGCCTATCTGCGCGCCCGCCGCCTGCCCGCCGAGACGGTGTTCCGCGACATCCGGCACGATCAGGTGTGGCTGGCGCTGCAACTGATCCACGGCGACCGCCTCACCCCCTTCGACCCGGCGACCGAGATCCAGCGGCTCGATCTCGGCACGACCCGCCTGCTCTATGTCACCGCCATCAACGACACCACACCAGTCGCCGTGCAGGCCGCCCTCGACGGCGCAGCTCAGGTCATCATCCATGCCTGGCAGTCCGCACTGCTGAGGCAACATCTCAACGACCCGCGTCTGATCTTCGAGCCGATCCCCGCCGCCCTGATCAATCGCTTCAGCACGGAGATGAACCGATGAGTCGCCTTGTCCCCAGAGACTATCAGGACAGCGCAGTCAAACGGACGCTGGACATCTTCCGCTATGCCGAAAGCCAGATCCGACAGGCCCCGGACGAAGCCGGCCGACGGCTCGCCAGCGCCTACAACGGCTGCGTACTGCTGGACGCCCCGACCGGCTCGGGCAAGACCCTGATGGCAGGTTTGATCGCCGAAGCCTTCAGCCGCGCCGACCACGACGACAACGCCCGCATCCTCTGGTTCTGGTTCACACCCTTCAAGGGACTGGTCGAACAGGCCCGGCTGGCGCTCAAACGCGATTTCAGCGGTCTGCGAGTGCGCGATCTCCAGATCGACCGCTTCGCCCCAACTGCCAAGCGCGGCGACGTGTTCGTGACGACTTGGGCGGCGGTGGCCGCCGACAGCGCCGAGACGCGCCGCGTGCGCCGCAACAGTGAACAGGCGCCGGCGCTCGATGATTTCATCGCCCAACTGCGCCAGGATGGATTTCGACTCGGTGCCGTGATCGACGAGGCGCATCACACCTTCTTCAAGACCGGCAGCGAGGCAGTCCGCTTTTATCGCAAGATACTGCGCCCCGATTTCACCCTGATGGTGACGGCGACCCCGAACGATCGCGACGTGGAGCGATTCAGGCAGGCCGGCGACATCCAGAACGTGCATCGCCACACCGTCAGCCGCCGCTCGGCGGTCGAAGCCGGACTGATCAAGTCCGGCGTCAAGGCCGTGGCCTTCCTCGCCGAACCCGGGCTGGAAGCGATCGTCGATTTCGCTCAGACCGCGTTGCGCGAAGCCTGGGCCATGCACCAGCGCATCAAGCAGGCGCTGCACGAGGCCGGCATCGACCTGACGCCGCTGATGCTGGTGCAGGTCGGCAATCACGACCAGGCCGTCAAGGAGGCACGCGCGCGACTGGTGGAATTAGGCGTGCCCGAGGAATGCATCGCCAGCTACACCGCCAAGGAGCCGGACAACGATCTGCTGACGGTGGCGCTCGATGAACGCTACGAAGTGCTGATCTTCAAGGTCGCCGTGGCGCTCGGGTTCGACGCCCCGCGTGCCTTCGTGCTGGCCTCACTGCGCGGCGCCAAGGATACCGACTTCGGGATTCAAGTCGTCGGGCGTCTGCTGCGGGTGCATCGCCTGCTGCAACCCGGCACCCTCGAACGCACGCTGCCGCCCGGCCTCACTCAAGGCTATGTATTCCTGGCCGACGCCGAGAATCAGACCGGACTGGTCAGCGCCGGTGAGCGGATCAACGCGATTCGCGATGAGTTGGCTGGGATCTGCGAGACGGTCCAGGTGTTTCGTGTCGGCGATCAGACGCAGCTTCAGGTGACTGAGCACGGTCAGGGAAGCCTGTTTCCAGAGCCGGAGCCGAGTGATGATCGCAGCGCCGAAACCACGCCAAATGAGAACGACACAACGGCTTCGATCACATCGATGGCAGGTGCGGAACAATCGGGGACAGCCTCCCTGATCGATGACCTGTTTGGCGGAGACGCTTTGCCCGCAAAGCAGACGAGAACGCGGTACATCGTGAAATCAACGCCCGACTTGGAGCGCCATGCGTTCCGTCCCGAAGCGGTGCGACGGCTGAAGACCGAGCGGATGCCCCTCTGCACCGACGAGTTGTTGCAATGCATCGCAGCGCGGATTGACTTCAATGGCGATGTCATCAATGCCGGTCTGCGCGAACACATCGCCCTGACGCGCAAGACGCTGGAGATCTTCGACCCCGATCAGGCAACGAGCGAACAGGCACGCTCTAGCCTTGATGCGCGGGTACTGGCCGACAGGGCACAACGAACATTATTGCTTTTCGAACATCTAAACGCGCGCGACCTTCATGCAGCACTCATCGGGCGTTTGCATACCGAGTTCCGACACCGTGGCTTCGACGATGACCCAGACACGCTGGAACGAGCGCTGAATCTGATCCTAGCGAGCCATCCCAAGCTCCTGAGTCAGGCCGAACGCGCGTGCGCTAGCCAGTTCAAAAAAGTCGAGGATACGGGCGACTGGCCGGATGCGCTCGAAGCCGCACCGGATGCCGAACGCTCGGCGCGCCATGTCTATGGCGTCCTGCCCGCCGGCCTGAACCGCTTGGAACGCGCCTTCGTCAAGCTCCTGGACGAAGATCCGACCGGAACGGTCGAATACTGGTATCGCAACGAGCCGCACAAACCCTGGTCGGTCGCCGTCGTGCTGCCCAGCGGTCGGCAGTTCTTTCCCGACTTCGTGCTGAAGGTGAAGGGACGCCAGCGTGGCGAGGGCTTTCTGCTGGTCGAGACCAAGGGCGATTACATTCTCAACAGCCGTGAGACCATCGAAAAGCTCAACGCCGCCCACAGGGTCTATGGTCCGGCACTGTTCCTCAAGCCGGACGACCAGGGTCGCCTGATGACGGTGCGCTACATCGAACGCACCGACCGCTGCGAGGAGGATCAGGTGTTTCGGGTGGAAAATCTAGCGGGATATTGAATCCGTTCAAAACTTCTCAGATGTCGCACCGCCTCCTGTCCACAATCGCCCAAAATCAAACGTAATCATGCAGTTCGACAGTTCGAATTGGCAGGACTCCGTGCGAAAGTCGCCGACTTTACGATACTCGTCCTCGACCAGCCGATAGACCTTGGCCCGCGCCGCCGCTGGATCGACGAGCACATACCAGCGCACACCTTCATCGCGATAGAGCTGGAACTTGGTGTGCTCATCACGTCGCGCCGTGGCCGGTGACAGGATTTCAAAGATCAGATCGGGCGCACGGGTCAGACGCTCGCCGACAGGCTCAAAGCAGATGACCAGCACATCAGGACGCACAACCGTATCGCGTGAAAACTCGACATCGATCTCGTAGAGCGCCTCGCAGTGTGGGCAGTCATCAAGCGCCTCGGCAAGCCGGCGCAGGATGCGCGCCCCGAGACGCTGATGCTCGATAGCGGGTGAGGGTGACATCGCGAGCGGAATGCCGCCGATCAGCTCCCAATCGCCCTCCCAGTGGCGATAGTCCTCGACGCTGTAGTATTCAATCGCGGATTGTGCATGCATCGCGGCAAAACCTCGCTCTACGGCCTGTCTGCGAAATGTCAATCCTTGCTGCCCCGGACCCACTCCAGCCCCCAATGATGGGCTTGATCCATGTCCAGATGACCGCGATGGTAGTCGACCAGCTTGGTGATCTTGACCGCGCCGCCCTGGTTCTCCAGCAGCGCGACGGCGCACATGGGCCGGTCGTTGCGGTGTGAGTCGAGTCGCACCTCGATCTCGGGCTGGCCCGGCGTCTTGAGCGTGATGAGCGCCTCGGCCTCGGCCCAGTTGGGCGCGCCCTCGTAGATGAAGGCATAGACCAGGACGCGCTTGATCTCGTCCCAGTGTTGACCGTTGATGCGCAGATTCTCGCCCTCGGCGCTGGCGCCGGTGCGATCGTCGGCATCCAGGGCGATATAGGGCGGACCATAGTAGTTGCCGAAGGTGTTGCCCAGGGCCTGCACCGCGCTCTTGTCGCCATTGACCAGCTCATAGAGACAGCCGACGTCGAGATCCGTGCGGTTGGACCCCATGAGTCCGCTCAGGAACCCCTTCTTGGCCCCGGAGACCGAACGCCATCTGAGATTGATCAGGATCTCGCCATGCGCGGCGTTGGACTGCTTCTGCAGCGAGACCGAGTTGCCGCGCTTCTCCAGCGTGATCTTGCTGAGATTGACCGGCGACGGCTGGGGCTTGGGCGGTTCGGGCGGCGGCGGCGAGGCCTGGCTCTCCACCGCCACGGTGCCGCCGAAGTGCGCGACCAGCGCCGCCAGTCCGCCGTTGAAGCCCTGCCCGAGCGCACAGGTACGCCAGACGCCGTCCTTGCGATAGATCTCCAGCAGCATGAGCGCCCGCTCCTCGGCGAAATCCGCGCCGCTGAACTCGAAGCGTCCGGTCTCGTTCGCGCCGTCCATGAAGCGCACATGCCCGCGACCGATCCGCGACATGGTGCCCGCGCCGTCGATCGCCGCCGTGACGGTCAGACGCTCGATACTCGCCGGCAGTCGCCCGAGATCGACCGCAAACCCGGCCTTGTCGCCCGAAGGCACCGACAGCGCCACCCCGCCGCAGGGCGAGGTCGGCTGGTTGAAGAAGATCATGTAGCGCTCGTCGGCGAGCCGGCCCCCGGCATCCAGCCCGAAGCAGGCGAAATCGAGGATCAGGCCGGGCGCGTCGATCGACACGCCCAGCGTGAAGCGCTGACCGTTCGGCACCAGATCGGCGATCTTGGCACGCTGTCCGCGCGTGAGGTTCATCAGACGTTGACTCCGTGCTGCAGCGCTAGGGCGCGCAGACCGCCGGAGTAGCCCTGACCGACGGCACGGAACTTCCAGTCGCCGCCGTGGCGATAGATCTCGCCGAAGATCATGGCCGTCTCGGTCGAATAATCTTCGGACAGATCGAAACGCACGATTTCCTGATTGTTGTCGCGGTTGACGATGCGCACGAAGGCGTTGCTGACCTGACCGAAGTTCTGGCGGCGCGCCTCGGCGTCGTGGATGGTGACGACCACCACCAGACGCTGGATCTCGGCCGGCACCTTGGACAGCGTGACCAGCACCTGCTCGTCGTCACCCTCGCCCGAGCCGGTGAGATTGTCCCCGGTGTGCTCGATCGCGCCCTCGGGCGACTTGGGCTGGTTGTAGAAGATGAAATAGGCATCTCCCGGCACCTTGCCGTCTTCCTTGACCATGAACAGGCTGGCATCCAGGTCGAAGGCCTGCCCGTCGGTGGCGCGGGCGTCCCAACCCAGGCCCACGAGCACGTTCTCCAGATTGGGCGCTTCCTTGCTCAGGTTGACGTTGCCGCCCTTGTTCAGACTGATGGCCATGGCTTTGCTCCTTTCAGAGTGGTCAGTGGTCGGATCGCGTCCTATTCGGTAGACGCAACGCGATAGGACCGATGATGCGGCCCCAAGTTTTGCAACAGGTCGTCGAGTCCCGCGCGCGGCGTTTCGTGACAGACGATGATCCGCGCATAGTCCTCGGGGTCGACATTGTAGAGATAGTTGGGGATTCCTTCGTCGTAATTATCCGCGAAGACGCGCCGAGACCCAACATCGGCGCCGAGCAGGATCGGCGAGCGGCTGGTGGCCTGGACGGCGACCCGGAAACCCAGCGCTTCCAGCCCCAGCCCGACCCGGAAGGCGACATGCATGAATTCGCCCGTGCCCAGCACCAGGATCGGATCGCCCGGATTCAGCCCCTCGGCGAGTCGATCGAGATCCTCGGGCGGGATTCGGATCGGGCGCTCGATACCGAACCGTCCCAGATCCTCGGCGAGCTGGTGGGGTGCGCATCGATTGTCGCCGACGGCGGGCGGCGGTTCGTCGGTGGACCAGGACGCGGCCGGCTCGAAGGCGAACTCGCCATGCAGTGCGGCCACGCACTCGACCGGCAGCCCCAGACGCGCTGAGAAACGCGCCGCACTATCGGCGCCGCCGAACTGGGTGATGGCGACGAAGTGGACGCGCTCGATGTCGGGATTGAGGCGTCGATAGGATTCGACCAGATTGCACAGGGTATTGCCGGTGCTGATCTCGTCGTCGATCAGCACCAGCTCGCGCGCCGACTCGAAGCGCGCCCGGTGCTCGGGCCGGATCGGGGCATAGAGCAACTGATCGGGCGCGTGACAATGCGCCTCCTGGAAGTCGAGCGCCCTGCGTCCGTCGATCCGATAGCGGGTCGAGTGGATGAAGAGCGCCTCGGTCTCGGGTCGCTGTTCGAGCCGCGACTCGAATACGCCCTGCCCCAGCCCGGTCGCGGTCTCGGCCATGGCAACGAACAGACAGGGACCGGCGCCCAGGTCGAGCCGGCCGGCCAGGTGGGTGTGAATCTCGCGCATCCGTGTCGGCGTGACCGGCCAGTGCTTGCCGAGCACCTTGCTCAGGAACAGAAAGCCGCGCTTGCGATTGTGACGCGCGGCGAATCCGCACAGTTCGTCGAGCGTGAAGGCCGATTCACGCACCCGCACGCGCAGTAGGCCCGTGTCCAGCCTGACCGTGCGCTCGGCCGGATCCGTCACATCCGGCTTGGTCACGCGGCGCCCCCGTGGCGTTCGTACTGTGCAACTTCCAGGACCGTCATTTCCGGAGCCGGCCGGGGAGCGTCCTGATAGTCCTGCTCGGTGAACCCCCGGATCAGACCACGGAGCGCCAGATAGGGCAGATTGAGTCCGGTCACGCCCGTGTAGCCGATACCGCCGGCAAAACGCGGATTGACCTCCAGCAGACGCAGGCCATGGCGTCCCTCGCGAAACTGGACGTTGAAGAGTCCGCTCAGGCCGAAGCGCTCGGTCAGTTCGGACACCGCCCGGGTCAACTCAGGCCGGGCGACGATCCGCTGACCATAGGCGCCGCCCGCCGCCTTGCAGCGTTGGGTCAGGGCGATCAGGCGCCGGCCGTCGCCGACGGCATCCAGGCTGTATTCATCACCCGCCAGATACTCCATCAGCAGCCAGGTCGCATCCGGCGGGTTGCGCGCGAGTAACTGACGCAGACAGCCGCGCCGAAGGCTGTAGAGTCCGTCACGCGCCAGACCCTCCAGTCCGCCGTGCCCTTCCCGGATGACGCGAAAGCCGTCACCGTTCACGCCCTTGGCGGGCTTGATGCACAGCACCTCATGGGTGAAGCGCAGTCGCTCATAGGCCGACTCGAACTCAGTCGCTGTGCGAAAGGGGAGGGTCTCGGGCGTGGGGATGTGGAACCGGCTCGCTTCGACGGCAAAGCTGGCCTTATCGTGCAGACGTTCGAGCACATCGGGCGCGGCCACCGACAGCAGCCGCACACCGATAGCGGCGAAACGTTCGTGCTGCTCGGCCAGCAAACGCGCCTCCTTGCCCGGCCAGAGCGCATCGATCCGTCGCTCGCGGCAGAACTCCAGACAGAAGTCGACATAGTCCGCGCCGCTCAGACCGGCCGGCTCCAGGGCGTGCTCGTGCGCCGGCACGAAGCCCGGAAAGCTCGGCTCGGGATGGGTGCAGATCAGATGCAACTCGCCCGCCGCGTCGCCCCGACGGATGAGGTCGAGGACGGCGCGGACGTTCGAGAAGGTACGGTTGAACCAGACGCGGGTCATATATGATCCGGCGACGACCTCAGAGATGCGCCTTGATCTGCGGCAGGAGCTGCTCGAAGGTGCGGCCCTGACCGACCTCGCCGATGGCGTGCATCTTCCACTCGTTGTTGTGACGATAGACCTTGGCCATGATCATGGCCGAGTGACCGCCCCGGCAGCTCAGATCATAGCGGGCGATCTCGCTGTTGTTGGCGCCGTTGAGGATGCGGCAGTAGGCGTTGGCCACCTTCGAGAAGTCCTGACCAGTGTAGTTGTTGACGGTGAACACCAGGCTCTTGACGTTGGCCGGAACCGCCGCGAGATCGACCTTGATCTGCTCGTCGTCGCCCGCGCCCTCGCCGGTGCGGTTGTCGCCGGTGTGATGGATGCTGCCGTCGCGGCTGTCGAGCTGACGGAACCAGACCGTGTCGACCAGTTGGCCCGAATCGTCGAACAGCAGACAGGAGGCATCCAGATCGATGCTCTCCCCCCCGCCGCCGCCGAAGAGTCCACCCAGGAAACCGCCCTTGCCGGACTGCGCGGCATCCCAGCCCAAGCCCATGACGATCCGGGTCAGGCCGCCGCCGGCCTCCTTGTCGAGCGAGATCTTTTGACCTTTCTGAAGACTGATGCCCATCGAATGACTCCTCGTTATGAATCGCTCTTCATCGAGCCGTTGGGAAAGACGCGACCGAAACCGACCGCCCGATCGAGTGTCGATCGCGAGCGTGGTTCGAGTGGTTCAATGCGACTGCTGAGGCCGGAAGATGGTCTTGTTGCGTGAACAGATGACGACCTTGCCCTGACCGCGAAACCGGATCACCAACCCCTCGCCCGAGGTCGCGGAGTTGACGATCGAGCCGAAGAAACCGCCGCCCGTGCGCGGCATCCCGACCTCGTAGACCAGACTCGACGACCAGGCCACCGCATGATTGTTGTCGATGACGATGTCGCGTCCATGGGTGACATCCAGGGTGAAGATCGAGCCGAAGCCCGACACGGCCAGCTTGCCCTGTCCCACCGCTTCCATGATCACGAAACCGCCGGTGCCGCCGAAGAATCCGCCGCCGACCGTGTTGAGTCGCGGATTGATCTGCACGCTGGACTCGGCGGCCAGAAAGCTGCTGTCCGAGAGCGTGAAGGGCGACTCGGGCGTGACGTCCAGGATCGCGACGCCGCCCGGCATGGCCGGCGAGAGCAGACAGTCGCCGTCGCCGCTCACGGCCTCGATCTCCTGCTGGAAGAAGGATTCGTCATTGGCCAGACGCCGCAGCAGCGCGCGTCCGAAGCCGCCGTGCATCCGGCCCTTGACCTGGAGGGGCTCTTCCATCATGACCATGGCGTCGGACTCGCAGAAGATCCGCTCGCCCTTGCGCAGATTGACATGCAGAAAGGGATCGACATCCCCGGTGACAGTGAAGGTCGGCATAGCAATCACCTCCCGGTAGAGAATAACGCCGGCCTCCAAAGACCCGATCCGCCATCCCTGGAGGCCGGCGACATCGATATCAGATGTTGACGCCGTGATCCTTGGCCAGCGCGCCCAGTCCGCCGGCGAAGCCCTGGCCGACGGCCTTGAACTTCCATTCCTCGCCGTTGCGGTAGATCTCGCCGAAGATCATGGCCGTCTCAGTCGAGTAGTCCTCGGAGAGGTCGTAGCGGGCCAGTTCGGTGCTGCTGTCTTTGTTGAGCACGCGCATGAAGGCGTTGCGCACCATGCCGAAGTTCTGCTTGCGGCTCTCGGCCTCGTGGATGGTGACGGCGAAGACGATGCGCTTCACGCCCGCCTCGACGCCCGGCAGGTTGATCGAAACGCTTTCGTCGTCACCCTCGCCTTCGCCCGTGAGGTTGTCGCCGGTATGGATCACGGCGCCGTCGGGCGAGGTCTTCTGGTTGTAGAAGACGAAATGGGCATCCGACAGCACCTTGCCGTCGTCACCGACCAGGAACACGCTCGCGTCCAGATCGAAGGCCGCGCCGTCGGTGGAGCGTGCGTCCCAGCCCAGTCCGACCCGGACATTGGTCAGGCCCGGATCTGTCTTGGTCAGGCTGACGTTACCGCCTTTTTGCAAACTGATGGCCATTGGAGATTCCCTGTGGTGTGTTGATGGAATTGAGATCGCTGTGGAACGCGATTCGAGCTAGTGTAGTCGAGTCGTCCCGTGCGCGGTATAGGCTTAATGTTTCTTCATCCTGTCCAAGTGATCGATCGCCTTATTTTCGATGAGCCCGCTTCTAGACGTCCTTGGCCCCGCGGCCCGCTGTCCGGCCATCAAGAGTGCGCTGGCGCGGCTGGCACGACAGAACGACACCGAACGCGGCATCGTCTCCACGCCGCCCGAGGTCGTGAATACCCTCCTGGATCTGGCCGGCTATACGCCCGACCGGCCGCTGACAAATCCGGCGGCCCGCTGCGCGCGAAGGTTGCGCTGGAGTTCACGCTGACGCACTTCATCGACCTCGAAGGTCTCGATGCCCTGGCGTCGAACGGCCTCGCCGAGGCGGCGCTCACGTTCATCGAGCGCCCGTCGGTCGAGTTCCGGGCCGGCACGTCCGGTACGACGCGCCTCGCCAAGCCGGGCGTCTTGAGTCTGGTCGAGCAACTGCCGTATCTGGTGACGGCCCTGGGGGCCGAATTGCTCGACGAGACGCTGGTCGCCGAGGTTCGGCTCGGCGGCGCGCGACGCGATGCACCCTGGCTGCTCGACGGTGGGGAGCATCTGGATGTGATCCGTCGGCTCGAACAGCGCTATCCGACGCTGGAAGAGGTCGGCTGCAAGGTGAGTCATGGGGTGGCCACCGGTTGTGATCGCGTCTTCATCGACGATTATCCGAGCCTGCCGGTCGAGCCTTCGTGCAAGCTGCCGCTGGTCATGGCGCGGGATCTGGCGGACGGTGAGATCCGGTGGCATGGTCAGGGGGTGATCAATCCGTTCCGACCGGATGGTCGGCTGATCGAATCTGGATGAGCATCCGCGACTGGCGGACTATCTCGAACGGCATCGGGCGGCGATCGCGGGGCGGCATATCGCCCGGCGCAACCCGGCGGCCTGGTATCGCACTATCGACCGCATCGACCCGAGTCTGGTCGGTCAGCCGAAGCTGCTCCTGGCCGACATCCGGGGCGAGACGCTGGTGGCGTTCGATGAAGGGCATTTCTACCCGCATCACAGCCTGTGCTCTGTCACCACGTCCGAGGTAGAGGGATCGCATCACGGCGCGCGGGTGACGTTCACTGCCGAGTAGGCAGCTCAAAAATCGACCCCGGTCCAGCAGATCGGTACCTTGAAGTTCACTGCCGCATAGGCAGATCCTCAAAGATTTCATCGAAACCCAGCGTCAGATCCAAAGAGGCGAAGTAACAGCTTTCCTGTAGCTTGCAATCATGCAACAGCCAGTCATCGGCATCTGCACGCCGATAGATTTCGAGACGCCGAGCATCGATGTCGACAAGCGCATATTCACGCAAAGTAGAAATCGTGCGATAGGCGGCTGACTTGGCGCCGCGATCAAAGCCCTCCGTAGTCGACGAAAGCACCTCGATGATCAATGTCGGGTGTTCAATGAAATACGGAGCCACATGATCGCGCGCATCACAGGAGACAACGACGTCCGGATAGAAGAAGGCGTCTGCTTCGGTCACGCGCAGCTTCATATCAGAGGCATAGGCACGGCATGGTCCGCCGCGCAGACGCTGTTTGATCGCGGCATAGAGGTTCCCCGTGACGAGCACATGCTCCTGGCGCGCACCGACCATGGCGAAAACCTCACCGCCTAGATATTCGTGCTTGTCACCCTGCTCAAGCTCCCAGGCCAGATAGGCGTCTGCGTCGAAACCCAACTGCTCAGCCAAAGCCGTCATGACTTGATCCTCAATAGCCAACTGTCGCTTTCAAACGATCGACGTCGTTGCACCCTGGACAGGCTCATCCGGCGGACTGTACCAGTTCAGCTTATCGCGTAACTTGACGACCTCACCGACGATCAGGAGTGTAGGCGGCGACGGCGGATCGGCTTCGACGAGTTCGCGAATCGTCGCCAGCGTCCCCGTGTAAACGCGTTGCAGATGTGTCGTGCCCTGCTGGACAAGGGCGATGGGCATCTCGGAGGGGACGCCGTGCGCCATCAGCCGTTCGACGATGACCGGCAGTCCCACCAGTCCCATGTAGAAGACGATGGTCTGATGCGGTTGGGCGAGCGCCGGCCAATTGAGATCGATCGAGCCGTCTTTCAAATGACCAGTAACGAAAGTAACAGACTGCGCATAATCACGATGCGTCAGCGGAATACCGGCATAAGCGGCACAGCCCGAGGCTGCCGTAATACCAGGAATAACCTGGAAGGGCACGCCTTCGGCGGCCAGCGTATCGATTTCCTCACCGCCACGACCGAAAATAAAGGGATCGCCACCCTTCAGCCGAAGAACCCGATGCCCGTCCTTAGCCAAGTCGGCGAGCAGGCGGTTGATCTCTTCTTGGCGCATGGCGTGATGATTGCGCTCTTTTCCAACATAGATACGCCGCGCATCACGTCGCGTCATATTGAGAATGGGTGCAGCGACCAGCCGGTCATAAACGACGACGTCGGCCTGCTGCATCAAACGCAGCGCACGGAAGCTGATGAGATCGGGATCACCGGGACCGGCACCGACGAGGTAGACCTCGCCCATGTCACGCTCAAGTGCGTCTGGGGCAAGCTCGCTCTCGATCACGGCTTCGGCCTCCTCGAACTGGCCGGCCAGGATGCGCTCGGCAACAGCTCCTTGCAGCACTCGATCCCAGAAGCGGCGTCGATCTCGTTGTTCGCTGAACCGTGCTTTAACACGCTCACGATAACGCCCGCTCAGTTCTGCCAGCCGCCCATATCCGGCTGGAATCAAAGCTTCGAGCCGTGTGCGCAACATGCGCGCAAGCACAGGTGATGTTTTGCCGCTCGACACCGCAATCGTCACCGGCGAGCGGTCGACGATCGAGGGCAACACAAAGGTACAGGCATCCGGGTCGTCGACCACGTTGACCGGGATGTCGGCCTCATTGGCGAGTTGCGCGATCCGGCGATTGACTGCACGGTCGTCGGTCGCGGCGATGACGAGCCGCCGACCGGCGATATCTTCAGGCACGAAGCAGCGCGCCTCGTGCCGCAACGCGCCGGATTCGACCTTGCGCGCCAGCGCGTCGCACAGATCAGGCGACACGACAGTCACGTCTGTCCCCGCGCGCAGCAGATTGGAGACCTTGCGCGCCGCCGTAGCGCCGCCACCGACCACGAGACAGGGACGGCCTTGCATATCAAGAAAGATGGGCAGTAGATCCATGGTTCTCTCAGGTCCGGGGCCGTGAGGCTCCATTGAGTTGGTCTTTAAAAATCCTTAATATACTTAAATACCTTGTTTTAGGGTAGGACGATAGTGTGGTCAACGAGATCGATTCCGAGTCTCTGAGCCGGCGGCTCACGGATACCGAAGATGTGTTGCTGGTGGACATCCGCACCCCGGCTGAGATCGCCCAGGGCATGATCCCCGACGCCCTGCTGTTGCCGATGCACCTGATCCCGATCCGGATCAGCGAGATCCCCAAGGATCGCGACGTGGTCATCTACTGCCGCAGCGGCGCACGCTCCTACCAGGCCTGCGCCTACCTGATGCAGCAGGGCTACAACCGCGTCCTCAACCTGCGCGGCGGCATCATCGCCTGGGCGCGTCACGGCCTGCCGATCGTCGCCCCCGAGGACTGACCCAAGCACCCGCCCGCCGATCCGGCGGCTCCCTTGTTTTTTACGCTGGATTCGCCTATAACCGCGAATCCTTGTTTTTACTGAAATACTGAAACTTAAGTATTGACGGAGGCTCCCGATGGCTGATTTCGATCAAGAACTCGACGCAAGCGGTCTGAACTGCCCGCTGCCGATCCTGCGCGCCAAGAAGACCCTGAACGCCATGTCCAGCGGCCAGGTACTGCATGTCATCGCCACCGACCCCGGCTCGGTCAAGGACTTCGACGCCTTCGCCAAGCAGACCGGCAACGAGCTGATGGAATCCAAGGAAGAAGGCGGCAAGTTCCACTTCCTGATCAAGAAGTCCTGATCGATCCGCACGGCGCGAACCTGAAGCCCGCATCAGGTTCGAACGCCCGACCCGCACGACAGACGCTATCCCTAAAGACAACATGATCCGCGACCCTGCTCAGGCGCCGCGTGGAGGACTCGATGGAACCAAAGAAACTGGCGATCATCGCCACCAAGGGCTCGCTCGACTGGGCCTATCCGCCCTTCATCCTCGCCTCGACGGCCGCCGCCCTGGGCTATGAGGTGCAGGTCTTCTTCACCTTCTACGGGCTGCAACTCCTGAAGAAGAAGCCGAACCTGGAAGTCACCCCACTGGGCAACCCCGGCATGCCCATGCCTATGGGCATGGACAAGTGGTTCCCGGTGCTGGGTCTGGCGCTGCCCGGTATGCAGGGCATGATGACCGCCATGATGAAGCGGAAGATGAAGAGCAAGGGCGTGGCCGGCATCGAGGAACTGCGCGAGCTCTGTCTGGAGGCCGAGGTCAAGATGATCGCCTGTCAGATGACCGTCGACCTCTTCGACATGCCGAAAGACGAGTTCATCGACGGCATCGAGTACGCCGGCGCGGCGGCCTTCTTCGAGTTCGCCGGCGAGAGCGACATCTGTCTCTATATCTGATCGCGCTGAACCGCACGTCCGGAGCGACCCCGGTCGCTCCGGTCCACTGATCGAAGTCCTCCTGCCCGACATGCCCAACGACACTCGCACCGGCGCCGCCATCCTGCTCGACGTCCTCAACGATCTCGGGGTCGAGACCATTTTCGGACACACCGGCGGGGCGGTCATCCCGATCCATGTCGAGATCAACAAGCGTCTGCGCGCCGGTACGCCCGTGCCGCGCTTCGTGCTCTGTCGGCAGGAAGGCGGCGCCGGACATGCCGCCGAGGGCTATGCACGCGCCGGCGGCCGAGTCGGGGTGGCGCTGGCGACCTCGGGGCCGGGCGCGACCAATCTGATCACGCCGATCGCCGACGCCTACAAGGATTCGCTGCCCACGCTCTTCATCACCGGCCAGGTACCGAGCCGCGCCATCGGTACCGACGCCTTCCAGGAAGTGGACACGGTCGGCCTCACCCGCCCCATCTCCAAGCACAACTATCTGGTCAAGGACGTGGCCGATCTGGAATGGGTGCTGCGCGAGGCCCATGCCCTGGCCATGCACGGACGTCCCGGTCCGGTCGTGGTCGACATCTGCAAGGACGTGCAACTCGCGGCGCTGGAGACGGCCAACGTGCCGCGCGTGCGTCATCGCGAGTCCGTCGCCTTCGACCCCAAGCGCGCCGATGCCATCCTGGACGCGCTCGCCCGCGCCGAGCGTCCGGTGGTCAAGGCCGGCGGCGGCGTCATCCACGCCAATGCGGCGCTGGCGCTGCAACGCTTCGCCGAACGCTTCGACGTGCCGGTGACGACCACCTTCAACGCCCTCGGCGCCCTGCCCTTCGAGCTGGTCTACAACCTCGGGATGCCGGGGATGCACGGCACCATCCCGGCCAACTATGCCCTGCGCGACGCCGATTTCATCCTCGCGCTCGGCGGGCGCTTCGACGATCGGGTCGCGGTGCGCGGGTTCGCCGCGGGCAAGCGCATCGCCCATGTCGACATCGACCCGTCCGAGATCGACAAGACCATCGCCACCGATCTCAATCTGGTCGCGACGCTCGACGAATTCCTGGCCCATGCGCTCGCCTCGGGCCGCTCGGCGCGCCATCCCGAGTGGATGACGCGCATCGGCGAATGGCGCCCGCGCATGATGCCGCCCTACGGCCGGTCCGAGTACATCAAGCCGCAGGCGGCCATCGAGGTCATCTCCGAACTCACCGGCGGCGAGGCGACCCTGGTCACGGGCGTCGGCCAGCATCAGATGTGGTCGGCCCAGTACTACCGCTTCCGCCGTCCACGCCAGTGGATCAGCTCGGGCGGACTCGGCACCATGGGCTTCGGCCTGCCGGCGGCGGTCGGCGCCTGGTACGGCGACCCCACGCATCCGGTGGTCCTGATCGACGGCGACGGCAGCTTCCAGATGAACATCCAGGAACTCGGAACCGTGGTCGCCAACCGGATTCCGCTCAAGATGTTCGTCCTCAACAACAGCTTCCTCGGCATGGTGCGCCAGTGGGAAGACATGATGGACGACGGCCATCATTACGAGACCTGTCTGGCGCGCACGACCGAATGCGACCCGGACTGCATCGACCTCGATCAGAGCTGCCGGCGCCAGATCCCCAACCTGACCGGACTCAAGTACGTCTATCCGCGCCTCAAGACGTTGCGTCTGCGCGATCCGGCGACCCTGCACGCGGACATCGCCGCCGTGCTCGCCGAACCTGGGCCGGTGCTGGTCGACGTCTGGATCGACAAGGCCGAGAACGTCATCCCGATGATCCGCCCTGGGCACAGCCTGGAGCAGATGATCGAGTCCTGAGTCCCGCCTTCGCCGAAAATCCCAACTACGTCCCATCGTCGCGTCCAAGCACCCGCTAAGCTAAGGTCAGGGAAAACCCCAGGCCATTGGGCGAGGAACGCGACTCATGGGCATCAAGGCGAAACTCAAGCTGATCGGTCTGCTGCCGCTGCTGGTGGCGATCGTCTTCGGCGTGACCATCTATCGCGGTCAGGATCGGCTCAATGCCCTGAGCCATCTGGCTCTCAAGACCGATGAGATGCGCGAGGCGCTGCGTGATGTGCGTGACGTGAGCCGGCGCATCCTGGCCACGCGCGACAACGAGATCCGCTACGACGGCTATGACGCGCTGGAGATCGTCAATCTCGGCGTGATGGATCTCGCGGTCTGGCGCGACGAACCGGGGATGAGCCAAACCGTGCGTGAGTTGGACCGGCGTCTGCTCATGGCGCGCATCCATTACGAGATGCTCGACGGCCTGACGGTGCCCATGCTCAAGTGGATCGCCGTGCCTCAGATCACCGAGGTCGAGCAGGCCCTGATGACCGAACTCGACGCGCTCGACACCCGCTTGCGCGCCCTCCATCAGACTGCGCGCGCGGCCCTGGTCGAGCACAGCGACCGGCTCTGGCAGCGCGAGTTCTGGCTGCTCACGCTGACGGCCGTCCTGGTGCTGTGGCTGACCCATCCCATGCTCGACCGTATCGGCACGGCGCTGCACACCCTCACCCAGGGCACGCGCGGACTCGGTCCCGACGGTCTGCCCAGGGAACTCGACCTGACCGGAGAAGACGAATTCGGTCAGGTCGCGCGCGATTTCAACGCCATGGTCCGGCGCCTGGCCGCGTCCGAGGCGGCGCGCGAGGAACGCGCCCGCGATCTGGAAGCGGCGGTCCAGGATCTGGAGAATTTCAGCTATTCGGTCTCGCACGATCTGCGCGCGCCGCTACGGGCCATCGACGGCTTCATCGGCATCCTGCGCGAGGACTACGCCGCGACCCTGGATGCCGAGGGCCAGCGTCTGTTCGGCGTGGTCAGCGCCAACGCGCAGAAGATGGAGCGGCTCATCGACGACATCCTGGCCCTGTCGCGCGCCGGACGCCTGGCGATGGAATGGGTGACGATCGACATGAACCGGATGGTCGACGAGGTCTGGTCGGATCTCCTGGAGACCGCACCCGGACGCGCGATCCGGTTCCGGCGCGAGGATCTGCCGGTCTGCCAGGGCGACCCGCGCGCGATCCGCCAGATCTGGCAGAATCTGCTCGCCAACGCCCTCAAGTTCACCCGTGACCGCGATCCGGCCCTGATCCGGGTCGAAGCCCGGACAGACGCCGGCCTGATCCGCTACAGTGTCAGGGACAATGGCGCCGGCTTCGATCCGGCCTACACCGGCAAACTGTTCGCACTCTTCCAGCGCCTGCACGGCATGGACGAGTTCGAGGGCACTGGGGTGGGCTTGGCGATCGTCAAACGCTTCGCGCAAAAGCACCACGGACAGGTCGAGGCGAGCGGCGCCGTCGATGGTGGTGCGGTCTTCACCTTCAGCCTCCCCATCGATCCCGAATCATGAACAGCGGTAGCGAACGCGGAGGATCGACATGGTCACGAAAGATTCGATGGTGGACATCCTGCTGGCCGAGGACAATCCGGACGATGCCGAACTGGCCATGCGCGCACTGCGCAAGCACAATCTGGGCAATCGTCTGGAATGGGTCAAGGACGGCGCCGCCGCGCTGGATTTCCTCTTCCATCGCGGCGACTATACCCAGTGTCCAAACACGCTGCCGCGCGTCGTGCTGCTGGATCTGCGTCTGCCCAAGGTCGATGGGATCGAGGTGTTGCGCGAGATCCGCGCCCACCCCGAGACCCACGAGTTGCCGGTCGTGGTCCTGACCTCCTCACGCGAGGAACGCGATCTGGTCGCCACCTATGAGCTGGGCGTCAACAGCTTCGTGGCCAAGCCCGTCGCCTTCGACGAATTCGCCCGCACCGTCGCGGAATTGGGGATGTACTGGGTGCTGGTCAACCGCGTGCCGCCGGAGATCCGTTCGACTTGACTGCCCGTCCATTACGCCTGCTGCTGCTGGAAGACAACCCGGCCGATGCCGAACTCAACGAGCGTGTCCTGCGCCGTGCGGGGCTGGTGTTCGAGTCGCGTCGCGTGGAGACGCGCGAGGACTTCCTCGCCGCGCTCGACGACTTTCGGCCCGACGCGATCCTGGCCGATTTCGGGCTGCCGAGCTTCGACGGACTCACGGCCCTGCGTCTGACGCGCGAGCGCGCGCCCGAGCGTCCCTTCATCTTCGTCACGGGTGCGCTCGGCGAGGAGAGCGCCGTGGAGCTGCTGCACAACGGCGCCAGCGACTACATCCTCAAGGACCGTCTGACCCGACTGCCCGACGCGCTCACACGCGCCCTGACGGCCGCGCGCCAGGGTCAGGCGCTGCATCGCGCCGAACAGGAACTGCGCGAGAGCGAGGCGCGTTTCCGCGCGCTCTTCGAGCACATGCGCAGCGGCGTCTGCATCTACGAGGCCATCGAGGACGGGCGCGACTTCATCATCCGCGATCTCAATCATGCCGTGGAATACATCGAGGGTATCGAGGCCCATGAGCTGCTTGGCCGACGACTGACCGAGGTCTTCCCAGGCGTGGCGGAGTGCGGCTTTCTGGCCGTGTTCGAGCGGGTCTGGCGCACGGGTCGCGCCGAGCACATCCCGCCGCGGCTCTATCGCGACCGGCGCATCCAGGGCTGGCGCGAGAACTTCGTCTATCGCCTGCCGCATGGCGAGCTGGTCGCCGTCTACGACGACGTGACCGAGCGGCGCAACCTGGATCTGGCCCTGGAGGAGAGCCGCGAGCGCCTGGAACTGGCACTGGAGGGGTCGGATCTGGGCACGTGGGACTGGAAGGTCCGGACCGGCGAGACCCAATTCAACGAGCGCTGGGCCGGAATGCTGGGGTATCGCCTCGCGGAGCTGGAGCCGACCAGTATCCAGACCTGGAAAGACCTCTGCCATCCGGAGGATCTCGCGCTCGCCAAACAGCGACTCGAGAGCCATTTCCGGGGCGAGGCGTCCTACTACGAATGCGAGTTCCGGCTGCGTCACAAGGACGGGCACTGGGTCTGGATCCTCAATCGCGGCAAGGTCGTCGAGTGGGGGCCGGATCGGCGCCCCGTGCGTATGGCCGGCACCCATCTCGACATCAGCGCACTCAAGCACAGCGAGGCGGAGCTGAATCGCTATCGCCGGCATTTGGAGGAGCTGGTCGAGACCCGCACCCGCGAACTGCGTCTGGCCGAGGAGCACAGCCGGCTGATCCTGGAATCGAGCGCCGACGGACTCTATGGCGTCGACGTCGAGGGGCGCACCACCTTCGTCAACCCGGCCGCCTGTACCATGCTGGGTTACAGCGCCGAGCAGATGCTGGGACGCTCCAGTCACGATCTCGTGCATTACAAGCACGCCGATGGCCGCCCCTACGCGGGGGAAGACTGCCCGCTGCACAGCACCCTGCTGCATGGCGAGGTGCGGCGCGGTGACGATGAGGTCTTCTGGCGCGCCGACGGCACGCCGATGCCCGTGTCCTATTCCTCGCACCCCATCCGGCGCGAGGGCGAGATCGTCGGCGCCGTGGTCAGCTTCATCGACATCTCGACCCAGAAGCAGGCCGAGGCCGCGCGCGAGGCCGCACTCGCCGAGGCCGAGCGACTGGCACGGCTCAAGAGCGAGTTCCTGGCCAACATGAGCCACGAGATCCGCACCCCGCTCAACGCCGTGCTCGGCTTCGCCCAGCTCGGCGTGCGTGAGACGGATCCGGACAAGGTCCGCGCCTTCTTCCGGCGCATCCTCGACTCGGGTCAGTTGCTGCTAGGCATCATCAACGACATCCTCGACTTCTCCAAGATCGAAACCGGCAAGCTCGCCATCAACGATGCCGAGGTCGATCTGCGCGCGGTCATCGAGCGCTCGATGGATCTCCTGAACACCCGGGCCAAGGACAAGGGACTGCGTTTCAGCGTCGAAGAAGCCCCGGATCTGCCGGCCACCTTCATGGGCGACGATCTGCGTCTGTCCCAGGTGCTCGTCAATCTGCTCTCCAACGCCGTCAAGTTCACCGATCGGGGCGCCGTCACCTTCGGCATCCGGCGTGAGGAGGGCCGGCTCGTCTTCAGCGTCGAGGATACCGGCATCGGGATGCGCGAGGACTATCTGGCCAATCTCTTCCAGCCCTTCGAGCAGGCCGACGGCTCGATCACGCGCCGCTACGGCGGCAGCGGTCTGGGACTGGCCATCAGCAAGCGTCTGGTCGAACTGATGGGCGGTGAGATCCGTGCCTGGAGCCGCTTCGGCGAGGGTACGCGCTTCGAGGTGCGTCTGCCGCTGATCGAGCCGCGCGGCGTCATCGGCCCGCGCCGGCTCACCCCCGAGCGCCCGCCCCCGACCGCGACCGGCGCGCGTCTGCGCGGGATCCGCCTGCTGACCGCCGAGGACAATCCGGCCAACCGACTGGTGCTGGAGGAGATGCTGAGAGCCGAGGGCTGCGATCTGACGCAGGTCGAGGACGGACGCCAGGCGGTCGACTGCGTCGAGCGCGAGGGACCGACCGCCTTCGATCTGGTGCTCATGGACATCCAGATGCCGGTGATGGACGGTCTGGAGGCCACACAGCGCATCCATCAGTTCGCCCCCGAGCTGCCGGTCGTCGGCCTGACCGCCCACGCCCTGAACTCCGAGCGTCATCTCTGTCTGCAAGCCGGCATGGTCGATCACATCGCCAAGCCGGTCGACATCGAGCAGCTCGTCGAGACCATCGTGCGTCACGTTCGCCACCGACCCACGACCAGTGCCCGATCCGCTCGGCAAACCGTCACGCCGGCCGTCTCGACCGAGCCGGCACGGCTCGGCACGGACGACAGCCTGGCCGACTGCGATCCATCCGCAGCCTGGATCGATTGGCAGCTGCTGGAATCGCGTTACGCGCACAACCCCGACTTCATCCCGCGTCTGTTGCACGCGGTGCTGGAGTCCAATCAGGGTCAGGCGGATCTGCTGCGCGAGGCGGCCAACCAGGGCAATCGTGACCGACTGGTCTTCATCGCCCATCGGCTCAAGGGCACGGCGGGCAATCTGTTCGCCAAGTCCGTGCATACGCTGGCCACAGAGACCGAGAAGCGCGCACGCGCACTCGACATCGAGGCGCCGCGTCTGGGCCTGGAACTCGCCGACGCACTCGACGGGCTACTCACCGAGATCGGCGCGAGCCGCTGGATGTGCGACCCGACCGAGACCGCCGGCACCGCACCAGCCGAGGAGGGGGCCATCGACACCGCCGAGATCGCCGCCATCCTCGATCGGCTCGCCACCCTGCTCGACACCGACGACACCGAGGCCAATCAGCTCTATGCACGCCATCGGGAGCTGCTGCGGCGCGCGCTCGGCGAGGGCGTCGAACGCCTGGAAGCCGAGATCAAGGACTTCGACTATCAGACGGCCCGCGAGACGTTGCGCACACTGATCGAATCCAACACGGACTGAAAAGCCGTCTGCCGTCCTATGGTCAGGGCAGGGGTTCCGGGCCGATACATTGAACCAATCAATGCATTCCCGGTTGCGCTCGCCGAAAAGCCGACCGATTCTATCGACTCCAGTTCAAACCGCGCTCGACCGACCTCAGGGCGAGTGATCCATATAGAGACCGACACCATGACTGACTACCTGGATATCGGCGGACTGAAGGTCGCCCAGCCACTCCACGCCCTGGTCCGGGACGAGATCACGCCCGGCCTCGGGATCGACCCGGCGGCCTTCTGGCAGTCCTTCGGCGAAATCGTGCGGGAATTCGCGCCCCGTCATCGCGAACTGCTCGCCAAGCGCGACAGCCTGCAACAGCAGATCGACGACTGGCATCGCGCCCATCGCGATCATCCCCTGGATATGGCCGCCTATCGCGCTTTTCTGGTCGAGATCGGCTATCTGCTCCCCGAGGGGCCGGACTTCGCGATCAACACGACGAACGTCGATCCCGAGATCGCCACCATCGCCGGCCCCCAGCTCGTGGTGCCGGTCAGCAATGCCCGCTATGCGCTCAACGCCGCCAATGCGCGTTGGGGCAGTCTCTACGACGCGCTCTACGGCACCGACGCCATCCCGGAGGACGAGGGGCTGGAGCGTGGCGCCGAGTTCAATCCGGCACGCGCGGCGGCCGTGGTCGAACGCGCGGCGGCCTTCCTCGACCAGGCCGTACCGCTCAATCGCGGCTCGCACGCCGACGCCTGCGGCTACAAGCTGGAGAACGGCAAGCTGGTGGCGCTCCTGCCCGACAACAGCGAGACCCTCCTCGCCGATCCGGCGCAGTTCGCCGGATTCCGGGGCAATCCCGATCAGTTGGAGGCCGTGTTGCTGGTCAATCACGGCCTGCACATCGAGATCCGGATCGACCGCAACCATCCGATCGGCGCCGGCAGCGCGGCCGGTGTCGCCGACATCCTGCTCGAATCGGCCGTCACCAGCATCCAGGACTGCGAGGACTCGGTCGCGGCCGTCGACACCGAGGACAAGGTCGCGGTCTATCGGAACTGGCTGGGGCTGATGAAGGGCGATCTCACCGCCCGCTTCAGCAAGGGCGGACGGACGGTCGAGCGTGCCCTGGCCGAGGATCGGACCTACAGCCGTGTCGGGACCGGCTCGCTCACCCTGCCGGGACGCTCGCTGATGCTGGTGCGCAACGTCGGTCATCTGATGACCACGGACGTGGTGCTCGACGCCGAGGGGCGCGAGATCCCCGAGGGACTGATGGACGGCATGATCACCGTGCTCTGCGCCCTGCACGACGTCCATCCCGAGCATGGCGCGCGGCGCAACTCGCGCACCGGCAGCGTCTATATCGTCAAGCCCAAGATGCACGGACCCGAGGAGGTACAGCTCGCGGTCGACCTGTTCGGGCGCATCGAGGAGGCGCTGGGGCTGGCGCGCAACACGCTCAAGATCGGCATCATGGACGAGGAACGGCGCACCACGCTCAACCTCAAGGAATGCATCCGCGCCGCGCGCGAACGGCTCATCTTCATCAACACCGGCTTCCTCGACCGCACGGGCGACGAGATCCACACCGACATGGAAGCCGGCGCCATGCTGCGCAAGGGCGATATGAAGGGCGCGGCCTGGTTGCGCGCCTATGAGGACTGGAACGTCGACGTCGGGCTGGCCTGCGGTCTGCGCGGTCAGGCCCAGATCGGCAAGGGCATGTGGACCATGCCCGACGAAATGGCGGCCATGCTCGCGACCAAGTCGGCGCATCCGCAGGCCGGGGCCAGTTGCGCCTGGGTGCCCTCCCCGACCGCCGCCACCCTGCACGCGATGCACTATCACCAGATCGATGTGGCCGCGATCCAGGCCGAGCTGGCCAAGGGCGAGCGGCGCGCCAGCCTCGATGATCTGCTCCAGATCCCACTCGATCCGAACCGCGCCTGGACGCCGGAAGAGATCCGGCAGGAACTGGACAACAACTGTCAGGGCATCCTGGGTTATGTGGTGCGCTGGGTCGATCAGGGCGTGGGCTGTTCCAAGGTGCCCGACATCGCCAACGTCGGTCTGATGGAGGATCGCGCCACGCTGCGCATCTCCAGCCAGCACGTGGCCAACTGGCTGCATCATGGCGTCGTCGGCGAGTCTCAGGTCATGGAGTCGCTCAAACGCATGGCGGCCGTGGTCGATCAGCAGAACGCGGGCGATCCCTTCTACCGACCCATGGCGCCCGGATTCGACGGCCTGGCCTTCCAGGCGGCCTGTGATCTGGTCTTCAAGGGCCGCGAGGCGCCGAACGGCTATACCGAGCCGACCCTGCACGCCATGCGGCGGCGGTTCAAGGCCGGGAGTTGAGTCGGCCTAAAACCATGCGTCCTGCTGGGCTTTGCGCGTCCGATTCGCTCATCTATAATCGCGCGCGTCAACCGCTTGATTCATCTATGGAGAAGCACGTCATGCCGACTTATGACTACCGCTGTGACACCAATGATCGCGTGATCGAGGTGAGCCATCGCATGAACGAGAACCTGACCAACTGGGGCGAGCTGTGTGCGCGCGCCGGGGTGGAGCTGGGCGATACGCCGGCCGACGCGCCCGTGCATCGTCTGGCCACCGGCGGCAACGTCATCACCAGTTCCAGCCTGGGCAGCGGCCGCGCGCCCATGCCGTCCTGTGCTACCGGCTCCTGCTGTGCCGGCGGCATGTGCGGATTGAATTGATCGTCCTCCCGGACGTCGCTCCAGCCGGGGTCGGTTCGCCGATCCCGGCCCTCTCCAGCGTCATCGAACCTGCCTCGACGGAACCCATGCGGAGCCTCCGGTCTTGAAGTCCATCCTGGTCGTCCGTCTGAGCGCCATCGGTGACATCGTCTTCGCCTCGCCGCTGGTCGCGGCGCTGCGCCGTCGCTGGCCGGAGGCGCGCATCGTCTGGCTGGTCCAGCCCGAATGCGCGGCCCTGCTCGACCGTCATCCGGATCTCGATGCCGTGATCGTCTGTCCGCTGCGCCACTGGCAGCGGCTGTGGCGCGAACGGCGTTATCGCGAGCTTTGGGCAGGGATTCGCACGCTGCGGGCCAATCTGCGTGAGCATGACTTCGATCTGGCGCTCGATCTGCAGGGGCTGCTCAAGAGCGGACTGCTGACCCGGCTGTCGGGGGCGCGCGAGCGCATCGGGCTGGGTTCGCGCGAGGGCAGTCAGTGGCTGATGACGCGCCGGTTGCCGCGCGGGGGCGAGTCCAAGCTGATCGGGTCGGAATATCGCTTTCTGGCCGAGTCGCTCGCCCTGCCGGTCGCGGACGGCTTTCGGATGGCGGTCCACTATGGCGAGGCGGAAGCGGCCTTCGCCGAGTCGGTCATTGCGCGCGAGTCGCTCGCCAACGGCTATGCGGTGTTCTGTCCCTTCACGACGCGGGCGCAGAAACACTGGATCGAAGAGCGCTGGGCCAGGCTCGCGCATCGCGTCCGCGACGAACTGGGGCTGGTGCCTGTGTTGCTCGGCGGTCCGGGCGACCGCGAGGCGGCCCAGCGCATCGCCGATGCGGCCGACGATCAGTTGATCGACCTGACGGGCCAAACCAGTCTCACCGAGGCGGCGGCCCTAATCGACCGCGCGGCACTCCTGATCGGCGTCGATACCGGACTCTCGCACATGGGCATCGCGTTCGAGACGCCGAGTCTGCTGCTGTTCGGCTCGACCTGCCCCTATCTCGACACCACGCGCGCCAAGGCGCGGGTGCTCCATCATGCCCTGCCCTGCTCGCCCTGCAAGCGTCGTCCGACCTGTGACGGGCGGTTCGACTGCATGCGTGCGATCGAGGCCGACGAGATCCTGCGTGCCGCCGACGAGGTGCTGCGGGCGTGAAGATTCTGCACGTCGAGGGCGGGCGTCATCTCTACGGCGGGGCCTTCCAGGTGCTGCATCTGGTGCGCGGACTGGCGGCGCGCGGGCATGAGAATCTGCTGGCCTGTCCGCGCGGCTGTGCGCTCGCCGAGGCCGCCGCGCCCTTCGCCGGGGTGCATGGCCTGCCGATGCATGGCGATGCCGATCTGTCGATGGCGGGGCGTCTGTACCGGCTGATTCGCGCCAGCCGGCCGGACCTAGTCCATCTGCACAGTCGCATCGGCGCCGATGTCATGGGCGGGATCGCGGCGCGGCTGGCCGGCGTGCCTGTGATCCATACGCGCCGGGTCGACAATCCCGAGCCACGTTGGTTGGTTGCCTTGAAGTATCGGCTGCATGATCGGGTCATCGCCATCTCGGAAGGGATCGGGCAGGTACTGATCTCCGAGGGACTACCGGCGGCGAAATTGCGGGTGGTGCGTAGTGCGGTCGATCATGAACGCTATGCGGCGCCGGTCGACCGAGCGGCGGTTCGCGAACGGGTTCAGGTATCGACCGATGCCTTCCTGATCGGCGTGATCGCGCAGTTGATCCCGCGCAAGGGTCATCGTTTCCTGCTCGACGCGCTGCCGGAGCTGATCGCCGCGCATCCCGAGATCCAGGTGCGTTTCTTCGGCCAGGGGCCGCTGGCGGATGATCTGCAACGCCGGATCGATGCGGCCGGACTCGGCGATCATGTTCGGCTTGCCGGTTTTCGCGACGATCTGCCCGAGATCCTGCCCGCGCTCGATCTGGTCGTGCATCCGGCGCTCATGGAAGGCTTGGGCGTCTCGCTGCTCCAAGCCGCCAGCACCGGCGTGCCCATCGTCGCCAGTCGCGCCGGCGGCATCCCCGAAGCGGTGCGCGATGGTGAGAATGGTCTGCTGGTTCCGCCGGGCGATGTCGTGGCCCTGCGAGCAGCGATCGGCGCGCTGCTCGACGATCCCGAACGCCGCCGAGTCCTGGGCGCGGGCGGTCGGGCGCTCATGGTGCGCGAGTTCTCGATCGACGCCATGGTCGAGGGCAATCTCGCGGTCTACCGGGAGCTGATAGACTGAAAAATACGTTCCGGTCTGAAGATAGATCAGAACGTTGATTGACCAACACCGGATATTCGAACGTCCGACAGATAGGATTGAGTCCATGCAAACAAATGTCGTGATCGACGATACCCTCATGGAACGTGCGCTGACGCTCTCCGGACTGCAAAGTCAGCACGAGGCCATCGAAGAAGGACTGCGCCTGCTGGTGCGCCTGAAAGAACAGGAGCGTCTGCGAACAGCGCGAGGAAAGCTGCACTGGGAAGGCGATCTGGATGCCATGCGACGGGATCAGCCCTGATGGTGCTCGTCGATTCCTCGGTTTGGATCGATTATTTCAACGGAGATGGTTCAGGACTTGATGACCATCGTGCATTGTTTTTCGTCTCGATTGTATGGGTTGCGAAACGTTCGCAAAACGCTCAACGAGGCACTCGATAAGGATCAGGGTCAGGCTGAATGAAAGTGACGCGGATTCTGCACGCCAAGCGCCCGAACACGGGCAAGGTCGCCGCCTTGCACGAACAGGCGCGACGGCTCGGGCAGGTGCGCTCTGAGGTTTGGCAGCGGTTTGGGTCGATCAGTGGCGTGGGTCTGTCGGATCGCCGGATTCGCGATGCCTGGTTGAGCGAAGGGCGGACCTTCCCGGTGTCGGCCAATGCCTGGAAAGAAACCCTGCGCGACGCCAAGAGCGACATCACCGCCCATACGGAAGCGGCTAAGGTCAAGGCGCGCCGCTCGATCCGGCGGCACACCCCAAACATCGCGGGCACAATCACACCCACAACCAAATCATCGTGCGTTCCGATAACTACACCACTTTTCACCTCGGCGGGCGCGTCCGGATCAAGATTCCCGGACTGGAGAAAGGCCAACGCATCGCCATCCCGCTCGATACCACGGTTGCACCGACCGGCACGCTGCGGATCATTCTGAAAGACGACGACCGCATCGAGGTCCACACCACCATCGAAGTCGAAGCCAAACAGGATTGCGGCGAGCGCACCATCGGCGTCGATAAAGGCTACTCCGAGGTACTGGTCGATTCCGATGGCGACCACCATGGCCCGGAACTGGGCGCGCTCCTCACCGACACCTCCGACAAGCTCAAAGCCAAGTACCGGCGCCGCGCCAAGCTGCGTGCGCTCGCCAACAACACCCGCAACCCGCGCAAGCGCGAGCACATCCGCCGCTTCAACCTCGGGCGCCGGAAGCTCGATCGGCAGCTGGACCAGACCCAAGCACGGATTCGCGACACCGTCTTTCAGGCCGTTCACACCGTCGTCGATAAAGCCGCCGTCATCGCGGCGGAAGACCTCACCGCCCCCATGTCCGGCAAGTCCTTCGGCAAGAACGTCAATCGCAGGCTCGCCGCCTGGACGAAAGGCGTCATTGCCGAAGCGCTTGACAGCGTTTCAAGCCGTCGAGGTTCGACGGTCGTTCTCGTTAATCCGGCTTACACATCGCAAATGGATTCCCGAACCGGTTGTCTCGACGGCAAGCGGCAAGGGGATCAATTTCACTGTTCCGACGGGGTTGTGTTGCAGGCTGACGAGAATGCGGCGCGAAACGTGCCGGCGAGGTTGTCGGACCCGGACATCGAGCGGTTCACGCCGTTCCAGCGGGTCAAGGCGATCTTGCCGGCACGGACTGAG
This sequence comes from Allochromatium tepidum, assembly GCF_018409545.1. Taxonomy (GTDB): domain Bacteria; phylum Pseudomonadota; class Gammaproteobacteria; order Chromatiales; family Chromatiaceae; genus Thermochromatium; species Thermochromatium tepidum_A. The sequence continues at coordinate 2,759,806 of NZ_AP024563.1, forward strand.
CGCCTCCGGTTGGGACTGCTCAACCCGGACTCCAGTTGCTCGCCCGGTCAACCCCGGGTGCTATCAACGGAGAGCGAATTGCCGAATGAGCACTTTCGAGTATGAAATTCGGAGCAGCGTCTGCAACGTGCCGTACTACGCGATGCGCTCTGGGCCGAGGTCGCCGACCACAAGAACGTCTTCTTCGCCTTCATCTACGCTTCGCAGGCACCGGCGGAGGACGACACGCGACCCGTGATCGACGCCCATAACGCAGATCGTGCCGTGATCCTTTTGCGACCCGACGCACGAAATACAGACACAGATTTGCGTTACATTGACGCTCCGTCGACCGATCGAGTGAGGAACCATGTCCGTCATTCTCAATGCTTTGATCCATACCGTCACGCGCGCGCGCTGGCACAACTTCATGGGGCGCTGCCGCAACCTGGAGCAGACCCAGCGTCGTCTGCTGGAAGAGCGCCTGGAGCGCAACGCCGACACGGTCTTCGGACGCGAACATGGCTTCGCGCGTCTGAAGTCACCCGCCGACTATGCACGCGCCCTGCCCGTCTCCAGTTGGGAGACCGTCGATCCCTATGTCGACCGCATCATCGCCGGCGAGACCAATGTCCTGACCGCCGGTCCCCTGCCCTACATGTTCAACAAGACCAGCGGCACCACCGGCAAGCCCAAGCTGATCCCGGTGACACCCGAGAGCAGGCAGGGCAATGCGCTCAACCAGAAGGTCTGGGCCTTCGCCGCCATCGAGCGCCATCCGCGCTTCCTGGCCGGCAAGGTGTTTCCGATCGTCAACAAGGCGGTCGAGGGCTACACGCCGCACACCAACATCCCCTATGGCGCGGTCTCCGGGCTGATGGTGCGCGATGCTCATCCGCTGGCGCGCGCCAAGTACGCCTATCCCTATGACGCCGTCGAGATCGAGGACTTCAACGCACGCCGCTATGCGATGATGCGCTGTGCCGTCCCCGAGTCGGTCAGTTTCATCCCGGCCTCCAATCCCAATGCCCTGCTCAAGCTGTTCGAGAGCGCCGATGAGCACAAGGCCGACCTCTTGCGCGACATCCACGACGGTACGCTCTCGGCGAACCACGACATCCCTGGGCCGATCCGCGAGGCGCTGAGCCGCCGCTTCAAGCCCAATCCGAGCCGGGCGCGCGAACTGGAGCGGCTGGCCGAGCGCGCCGGACGGCTTCAGCCGCGCGACTACTGGCCGGATCTCAAGCTCATCGGCTGCTGGAAGGGCGGCACCGTGGGTCAGTTCGCCCGGCATCTGCACGACTGGTGCTCGCCGCAGCTCAAACTGCGCGACACCGGCTACATGGCCAGCGAGGCCCACATCACCATCCCGATCAGCGACGAGGGCAACAGTGGTCTGCTGACCATCCACACCAACTATTTCGAGTTCATCCCGGAGGAGGAATTCGGACGCCCGGACGCGCGCGTGCTCATGGCCCACGAGCTGGAGGTCGGCGTGCCCTATCAGATCCTGCTGACCACGGCCGGCGGGCTCTATCGCTATTCCATCAACGACGTCATCGAGGTGACGGGGTTCTATCAGGGCGCGCCGCTGGTGAGCTTCCTGCGCAAGGGGCGCGATGTGATGAATCTTCAGGGCGAGAAGGTCAGCGCCAATCAGATCCTGATCGCCGTCCAGGGCGCCTGTGCCGAGACCGGCGTGACGCCCATGCACTTCATGGTCGTGGGCGAATCGGCGACCTCGCGCTATCACCTGCACATCGAACCGGCCGGCGAGACGCCGGAGCAGAGCGTGATGCACCGTCTGCTCGCGAGCTTCAACACCCGTCTGTGCGAGATCAACCATGTCTTCAAGCGCTATCAGGAACTCGATATGCTCAAACCCACGGCCCTGTCGCTGATGGAGCGCGGCTGGCTCAGCGCCATCGTCGACCACCAGGTCGCCTCCGGGATGCGCGACACCCAGTTCAAACCTGTGGTCCTGGGTTCGGAACTCCCGCCCGGCGGTCGCCTCCTCTATACCATCGACATCCGGGAGGGCGCACCCGCATGACGGTCGAACACGCCCGACGTCCCAAGGTCGCCGTGGTGCTCTCCAGCGGCGGCATCAAGCCGCTGGCGGCGATCCCGCTGTTCGAGTTCCTCGACGAGTCACGGATTCCGGTCGACCTGCTGGTCGGCTGTAGCGGCGGCAGCATCATGAGCGCCATGCGCGGCTGCGGCTATGATTCCGATCACATCCGCGAACTCATCGGGCGCGTGGCCCAGCGCGGCCTGTTCTCCTCAATCGACCTGCGCGCGGTGCTCGGCATGGGGCGTCTGCCCTTCGGGCGCTTCGACATGCGCACCGGGCTGGTGCGGCCGACCCGGCTGAAGCGCGCGCTCCATGAGATGTTCGGCGACCGGCGGGTCGAGGATCTCTCGCCCAAGACCGTGATCCAGGCCACCGACATCCGGACCGGCGACGGCGTGGTCATCGAGGAAGGGCTGTTGACCGATGCGGTCTATGCCTCCAGCGCTGTCTTTCCGATGCTGCCGCCGCTGGAGCTGAACGGTCGGCTGCTCGCCGACGGCTACTACACCTCGTCGCTGCCGGTGATGGAGGCGGTCAAGCGCGGCATGGACGTCATCATCGCCGTGATCTTCCACGACCCGATCGACACTCGGCCCAACGACTACATCGCCTGTCTGTCCAATTACTACACCATCCAGGGTGACGCCATCACGCGCTTCCAGCTCGCGCTCTCGATCGAGCTGCACCACCACGAGATCATCATCATCAAGGTGCCCTTCGACCGCCCCATCAACATGTGGGACGTGCACCACATCCCCTACATCATCGACACCGGACGGGCCGTGGTCGAACAGCGTCAGGAGGAAATCCTGGAGGCCATCGGGTCGTTCTCCGGACCGTCCGCAACGGTCACGGACTGATGAGGGCATCGCCCGCACGAATGCGGGCGATGCGGTATCACCGGGTCGCCCCCGGCTCGGGTTGGATGTCCGCCGAGCGGATGTCTCGGATGATGCTTCGGCTCGCCGGCCAGAACAGGGCCGTGACCACCAGTACCGCCACGCCGGCGGCCAATGAGGCCTGATGCAGTCCCAGCATCTGGCTCAGCCAGCCGCCGAGCAGATTGCCCACCGGGATGGAACCGAACACGGCCAGCAGATAGAAGGCCATGACCCCGGCCCGGTGGTCGTCGTCGATGCTCAGTTGCAGCAGTGTGTTGGCCGCCACGCCCTGCGCGATATAGGACAGCCCAAGCATGACGGTGACGAGCATGGCCAGCCAGAGCCCGTGTGAGAGCGACAGCAGGATCAAGGCCAATCCAAGCAGGACGCCCGCGAGTCGGAACATGGGCCACAGCCGCTCGGGTCGACGCTGGGTACCGATCAGGGCCGCGCCGATCAGAGCGCCGACACCGATGCCGCCCATCAGCCAGCCCAGTCCCTGCGGACCGGCCTCCACGACCTCGCCCGCCCACACCGGCAGCATCACATAGACCGACATGGTCGCTACCGCCACCAGGGTGTAGGACAGGATCAGATAGCGCAGTGGCGCCGTGCTCAGGATGAAGCCCAGATTACCGAGCGCGCCCCGCACCCGTCGCGTCCCGGCCCCCTCGACCGGCGGCGTCAGACAGATGAACAGCAGGGCGGTGATCATGCACAGATAGCTCACCGCATTGAGCAGGAAGCAGGGCGCGGGTCCGGTCTGTGCCATCACCCATCCGGCCAGCGGCGGTCCAACGGCGCGCGCGGTGTTGAACAGCATCGAGTTCAGCGAGATGGCCGCCGGCAGATGATCGCGATTGCTCACCAGACGCGGCACGATCGCCTGCCGGCTCGGGCTGTCGAAGGCGGTCAGTACGCTCATGAGACAGCCCATGACCACGATCAGCGGTAGGGTGAGCAGCTCGAAATGCGCCAGCGCCGCCAGGATCAGGGCCTGGATGGCGAAGAGTGTCTGGAGCACGATCAGCAGGCGCCGTCGCTCGAAGCGGTCGACCAGCGCACCGGCGAAGGGCAGCAGGAGCAGGATCGGCAGATTGATGGCCGCCGTCAGATACCCGAGCATCAGGGCCGAGTCGGTCAGCTGGTAGAGCATCCAGTTGAAGGCCGTGCTCTGGATCCAGTAGCCGATCAGCGACAGTCCCTGGCCGACGAAGAAGAAGCGATAGTTGCGCTCGCCGAAGGTCTTGAGCAGTGTCGTCATGTCGGTTCCGCGCTAGGCTCCGGTGGTCGGATCCGTGGGTGAAACGAACCCCTCGGTGAGATCCGGCTCGGCGAGCTGATAACCGACGATCTTCGGCTTGGCCTGATAGCCGCCGCGCTGGGAGAGCGCCTCCAGCCAGCCGGCGCGCATCAGCCGCAGGCGCGGCGGCTTGAAGGTGCCGTTGCCGCGCCGCAGGTCATAGCCATAGCTCAGTGTCCGCAGCTCGCGGTCGAAGGACTCGACCAACCGGCGCCAGACCGCTTCATCGGCGGTCGCGGCGGGTTCGACGCAGAGTTCATAGCTCAGGCTGGATTCATCCGCGACCCATTGGAAATGACGGATGGCCGCACCCGCCGCACTCTGGGCCGCCTCCATCGCCATGGCCACCTGACGGGCATCGAGCTTTTCACCGAGCAGATTCAGGACGTCGCCGACCTTGCGCAGGAACATCACCAGGGGCGCGCGTCCCTGGAACCCCGTGACCTCGATCAGATCGCCCAGACAATAGCGATAGAGTCCGGCGGCACTGGTCAGGATCAGTTGATAGCGTTGCCCGACCTCCAGCTCATGGGCCAGCAGCGTCGGCGCATCCGGCGTCTGGGGCGTCTCCTCGGGCAGGAACTCGAAGAAGAGGCTGTGGATGGCGAGCACGCCGGCAGAGGTCGCGTCGCTCATGGGAATGGTCAGCAAACCCTCGCTGGCGCCATAGCCGTATTCGCGAAACACCGTCCCCGGCGGGCAGCGTTCGGCCAGATCGGCGAGGAAGCGCCCCATGAGTCCGGTCTTCCAGCAGACGATCAGACGCAGATTCGGCCAGACCGAACGGGCCGTGAGCGCATCCAGGGCGCGCAGTTCGGCGGCACGCTCGGGATTGGGCTGCAATCCCGCCTCCAGACGCCGGTGCAGGTCCGCCGGCAAGGGCGTCGGCGTCGAGACGGTCCCGGACGCGATATCGGCGATGAATGCCTCGGCCAGGATCGGAAGCTGATCGAAGAGCTGGGTGAAGTTGAGCGGATTGTTGCCGATCGCCAGTGTCAGATCGCGTTCGAGCGCGAAACGCAGCATGGCATAGACGCGACTGACCGGATCCTTGATCTCCAGGACGGCGGGGGGATAGGCGAAGCGGCGCTGGAGTTCGGCCGGTGCGCGGGTCATCGTCATGCCGGATGCCGAGCCATAGGGGATGCCCTGGGCGGTCTGTCCGGCGACCGGCGCATTGGCTAGCGCCAGGATGTCGCCCTGCAAGACCTCGGGATGATCGCGCAGCACGCCGAGCAGACGCAGAGCCATGGTGACGCCATTGGCTGTCTGGGTGGCCTCGTTGGCGGGGATGAGCTTGGGCTTGCCCGTGGTGCCGCTGGTCATGACGAAGCGCGAGACCGGCTGCCCCTGGGTCAGCGCGTCCGGCTCGCCCTCGACCAGCGCCGTCACATAGGGCTCGATCTCGTTCCAATCGCGCAGCGGAACCTGACGACGAAAGTCGTCGATCGAGGCGATGCGCGCGAATCCATGCTCGCGTCCGAAACGGCTGTCGGCGTTGCGTCGCACCAGGTCGAGCAACAGCGTCTCCTGGACCGAATCGGCACGCTCGCAGAGTGCGGCGAAACCTTGCTGGAGTGCCGGGCCTTGGAGTGAGGCCAGTTCAGTCGAGAATGTCATTCGGTTCCTCCGCGAGAATCCCCGCCCTCGGGCGAGATCATTGACCAATGCGATGCACGCCTGCGTGACTCGGCCGAATGCCGGCGGCGGACAGTGATTCTACGGCGATTCACCGAATGCGGATACCCGGCCGGGACGCGCCTCAGACAGACCGGCGACGCGCCGGCTTTGGGCGTCCGGGGAGTGCCGGGGTCGTCCGGCGGTTCATCGCGGGCGCGCGCCGGCCCTCGGGCGTCCCGCCCGTCCCCGGCGGCTGGAAGCTCGGCACCAGATGGCGCTTGCCGTTGCCGATGAGGTCGGCGCGACCCATGTCCTTGAGCGCCTGACGCAGCAACGGCCAGTTCTCCGGATCGTGATAGCGCAGAAAGGCCTTCTGCAGGCGGCGCTGACGCATCCCGCGCACCACCGGGACCGACTCCGCGTTCGGCGAGACCCGTTTCAGCGGATTGCGTCCGGTGTGATACATGGCGGTGGCGATCGCCAGCGGCGTGGGCAGGAAGGACTGGACCTGATCGAGCCTGAGCTTGTGGCGCTTGAGCCAGACGGCGAGATTGAGCATGTCGACATCGGTCGTCCCCGGATGACCGGCGATGAAATAGGGGATCAGATACTGCTCTTTTCCGGCTTCGCGCGAATAGCGGTCGAAGAGTTCCTTGAAGCGGTCGAAGATGCCGATGCCGGGTTTCATCATCTTGCTGAGCGGCCCGGATTCGGTGTGCTCGGGCGCGATCTTGAGATAGCCGCCGACATGGTGCGTGACCAGCTCGCGGATGTAGGCCGGCGAGCGCATGGCCAGGTCATAGCGCAGACCCGAAGCGATGAGCACGCGCTTGATGCCGGGCACGGCGCGCGCCTTGCGATAGAGCTGGATCAGCGGGCCGTGATCGGTGTTGAGATTGCGGCAGATGTCGGGATAGACACAGGAGAGCTTGCGACAGGCCGCCTCGATGCGCGGATCGCGGCAGCCGAGACGCCACATGTTGGCCGAGGGTCCGCCCAGATCCGAGATGGTGCCGGTGAAACCGGGCGCGCGGTCGCGCACCTCGCCGATCTCGCGCAGGATCGAATCCTCGGAACGGTTCTGGATGATGCGTCCCTCGTGCTCGGTGATGGAGCAGAAGGTGCAGCCGCCGAAACAGCCGCGCAGGATGATGACCGAGTGCCGGATCATCTCCCAGGCCGGCAGCCGCGCCTCGCCATAGCTCGAATGCGGACGGCGGGTGAAGGGCAGTTCGTGCAGCCGATCGAGCTCGGAACTGGTGAGCGGGATCGGCGGCGGGTTGAGCCAGACCGCGCGCTCGCCATGCGCCTGGACCAGGGCGCGCGCATTGCCCGGATTGGTCTCCAGATGGAAGACGCGCGAGGCATGGGCATAGAGCACCGGATCGTCGCGCACCTGCTCGAAGGACGGCAGCCGGATGACGGTCTTGTCGCGCTCGGCGCGCGGCATGGGTGCAACCACGGGCACCCCCTCGGCACGCTGCTCGCAGCGCGGATCGTCCTCATAGGGATCGTTGTGGAGCTTGAGCGGTCCGGGCATGTCGAGCCGGGTGGAATCGAGCACAGTCCAGTCCTCCGGCAGGGGGCCGCGATGAACGAAGGCCGTGCCGCGCAGATCGCGGATCGACTCGATCGGCTCGCCGCGCGCCAGACGGTGCGCCAGTTCCACCAGCGCCCGCTCGGCATTACCATAGATGAGCAGATCCGCCTTGGAATCGACCAGCACCGAGCGGCGCACCGTCTCCGACCAGTAGTCGAAATGCGCGATGCGGCGCAGACTGGCCTCGATCCCGCCGATGACGATGGGCACTCCCTTGTAGGCTTCGCGCGCGCGCTGGGCGTAGACCGTCACCGAGCGGTCGGGGCGGCGTCCCGGTTCGGCGTTCGGCGTATAGGCATCGTCGGAGCGCGCGCGCCGGTCGGCGGTGTAGCGGTTGACCATGGAGTCCATGTTGCCCGCCGTGATGCCGAAGAACAGATTCGGCCGCCCGAGACGCTGGAAGTCGGCCGCCGAGGTCCAGTCCGGCTGCACGATGAGTCCGACCCGAAAGCCCTGCGCCTCCAACAAGCGCCCGATGATCGCCATGCCGAACGACGGATGATCGACATAGGCATCCCCGGTGACGATGACGATGTCGCAACTGTCCCAGCCGAGCAGGTCCATTTCGGCGCGCGAGATCGGCAGTTCCGGAGCCGTGCCGAATTTATGGGCCCAGTGCTTGCGGTAGGAGAAGAGATCGGGAGCGGATGGCATCGTCATGGCTGGAGCGGTCGAACAGTGATCGGAACCGCATTGTAGCGCCAAGAAGACGAGTGGACCCGCTGGGCGCAATCATCCAAAATGCGTCGCTCGCATGGTTCATTCAGCGCGCCGGAAGTTCGGGCCGGCGTTGCAATCGAGGTTGATGACGTGGATTTGGCAACCCTATTGGGCTTCGTTGGCGCCATCGGCGTCATGGTCGGCGCCATCGTGCTCGGTGGCGATATCGGCGTTTTCATCAATGTGCCGTCGATCGCGGTCGTACTCGGCGGCACCACCTTCGTGGTGCTCTTTCGCACCACCCTGAGCCAGTTCTTGGCCAGCTTCAAGATCGCCATGGGCGCCTTCTTCGCCAAACCGATCCCGCCGCAGTCGCTGATCGAAGAGGCCGTGGCCCTGGCCAATGTCGCGCGCCGTGAGGGCCTGCTCGCCCTGGAAGGCAAGGAGATCTCGCATCCCTTTCTCGAAACCGGCATTGGCCTATGCATCGACGGCCATCCGCCTGAGGTCGTCCAGAAAGTACTGAGCAAGGACATCAATCTGGCCATCCAGCGTCAGGAGGCCGGTTACAGCGTCTTCAAGGCCACGGGCGAGGTCGCGCCCGCCATGGGCATGATCGGTACCCTCATTGGTCTGGTGCAGATGTTGGCCAACATGGACGACCCCAAGAGTATCGGTCCGGCCATGGCCGTTGCCCTGTTGACGACGCTCTACGGCGCCTTTCTCGCCAACGGCATCGCCATCCCGATCGCCGAGAAGCTCAAGCTGCGCGCCAACGAGGAGAAGCTCAACAAGAGCCTGATCCTGGAATCGATCTCGGGTATCCAGGAGGGCCTGAATCCGCGTGTGCTTGAACAGTTGCTCATGACTTATCTTCCGGAAAACCAGCGCCAGGGTGCTGGAAAAGACTGATGACTCACACGCCGGCCCAGGAGGGATGACATCGTGGAACAATGCGAATGCCCCGAACAGGAATGTCCGCCTGCGGGTGCGCCCGAATGGATGGCCACCTTCGCCGACCTCATGTCGCTGTTGATGTGTTTCTTCGTGCTGCTGCTATCGTTCTCCGAAATGGACGTCATCAAGTACAAACAGGTCGCCGGCTCGATGAAAGCGGCTTTCGGCGTGCAGCGCGACATCGAGGCCGATCAGGATCCGCTGGGTACCAGCATCATCATGCAGGAGTTCTCACCGGCCCAGCCGCAGCCGACCGTACTCAACGAGGTCCGGCAGCAGACCACGGATGAGATGAAACGGATGCTGGAGATCCTCGACCCGGCGGTCGAGGATGCACAGGACAAGGCCGAGGATCTCAAGCAGGAACTCAAGAAGGAGATCGCCGAGGGCCTGCTCGAGATCAACACCATCGACGATCAGGTCATCATCCGCATCCGCGAAAAGGGCTCCTTCCCTTCGGCCTCGGCGCGGATCGATCCGGCCTTCAAGGCCATGCTGATGAAGATCGCCGATGCCCTCAATCAGGTCGAGGGCCGCATCCTGATCGCCGGACACACCGACAACGTCCCGATCGAGACGCTCGAATTTCCCTCGAATTGGGTGCTCTCGGCGGCGCGCGCCGCCTCCGTGGCCCACACCATGACCCAGAAGGGCGGCATCGCCCCCGAGCGCGTCGAGATACGCGCCTATGGCGAAAACCGCCCACTGGAGTCCAACGAGACCCCTGAGGGCCGGGCCAGTAATCGCCGGGTAGAGATCATCGTGCTCGGCGAGCGCAGCGCCCAGACGCTGCTCGAAAACATCGGCGACGACGACAATCCGTAGGCAGAGAGAGTTGCGATGAGCAGAGACGAACCAGTCCGGCCAAGTGCGCCCGAACCGGAAGAGAACCAGGATCGCGACCGGCGGCGTTATTTTCGTATCGAGGATCATATGGGGCTGCTGGTCGTTCCGGTCGGGCCGGCAGAGCAAGCTCGACTGATCGAGAGCCTGGAGAACCCAAGTTCGCGCGCGGGTCTGATGAACGATCTGCACGCCATCCGCGAACTCCATCTGCCCGAGCGCCGTGCGCTGGAATACAAGTTCCCGACCGTGGCGGCCTATGTCAAGGTGATCGAGAGCCAGATCGAGGCCCTGGCCCAAGCGATCGGCGATGGTGAGGGATTTCCGAACTCGCCCGACACGGATGCCTGTCTCAGCGCCCAGGGTGTCGGGTTCGACTGGCCGGAGGTTCTGGAGATCGACAGCTATGTCGATCTGCGTCTGACGCTCTTTCCCGATCGGGTGCATATTCGGGCGCTGGCACGGGTGGTGCGCTGTGACGCCGCCGACGACCGGGGCTATCGGGTCGCGGTCGACTTCACGCATCTGCGCGAGGCCGACCGCGAGGCCATCATCAAGCATGTCTACCGCTTGCAGCGGCTCCAGCTCCAGGCGCACGCCGAGGAGGCGTTCGAGGCGCGCTACCGGGCCACCTCGAAGAGCCTCAAAGACAAGCCCAGGGGCGGTTAGGTCGTCGCTCGATCGACCTTTTCGGCGGCAACGGTCTCCGAGGTCGCCGGGCGCATCCGGCCACGGATCAGCACGAAGAACAGCGGCACGAACAGCACACCGAGCATCGTGGCCGCGACCACACCGCCGAGCACACCTGTGCCGATGGCGTTTTGCCCACCGGAACCGGCGCCCGTACCGAGCGCCAGCGGCAGCACGCCGAAGCCGAAGGCCAGCGAGGTCATGACGATCGGCCGGATACGTATCCGTGCCGCTTCCAGTGCCGCGCTCAGGGCATCGCGTCCTTCTTCCTGAAGCGTCTTGGCGAACTCGACGATGAGGATGGCGTTCTTGGCCGAGAGTCCGATCGTCGCCAGCAGGCCGACCTGGAAATAGATGTCGCTCGGCAGCCCGCGTCCGAGCGCGGCGACCACCGCGCCGAGCACGCCGATCGGCACCACCAGCATGACGGCGAAGGGCACCGACCAGCTCTCGTAGAGCGCCGCGAGCGCCAGGAACACCACCAGCGCCGAGAGCGCATAGAGCGCCGGGGCCTGAGCACCGGCCGCACGCTCTTCATAGGAAATCCCGGTCCATTCCAGACCGATGCCGGGCGGCAGTGTCCGCGCCAGTTCCTCGACGGCGCGCATGGCCTCACCCGTGCTCAGACCGGGCGCGGCCTGACCCAGGACTTCGGCCGAAGGCAGACCGTTGTAGCGCTCCAGACGCGGCGAGCCATAGGTCCATTCACCCGTGGCGAAGGCCGAGAAGGGCACCATGTCGCCCTCGGCGTTGCGCACGTACCAGGCGTTCAGATCCTCCGGCAGCATCCGATAGGGCGCGTCGGCCTGGACATAGACCTTCTTCACCCGCCCCTCGTGGACGAAATCGTCGATATAGGCACTGCCCCAGGCCATCGAGAGCGTGCGGTTGATGTCGGCCAGCGACAGCCCGAAGGCGCCGGCCTTGGTGCGATCGACATCGACCTGATACTGCGCCTCGTCCTCGCGTCCGTTCGGGCGCACGGCGATGAAGCGCGGATCCTGCATCGCCAGGCCGAGGAACTGACCGCGCGCGGCGGCCAGCACCTCGCGTCCGACGCCGCCCTTGTCCTGCAACTGCACGTCCCAGCCCGAGGCCGTGCCCAGCTCGATGACCGCCGGCGGCGGGAAGGCGAACACGCGCGCGTCGCGGATGCGCGAGAAGGCCATCATGGCGCGCCCGGCCACCGCCTTGACGTGCAGATCGGGCCGCCGGCGCTCCGACCAGTCACGGAGCTTGACGAAGCCGATGGCCATGTTCTGCCCCTGACCGGCGAAGCTGAAACCCGAGACCGTGATGAGCTCCGCGACGGCTTCCTTCTCGTTCTCCAGGAAGTGTTTCTCGACCTGCTTGAGCACCTCTTGGGTACGTTCGAGCGTCGCCCCCGAGGGCAGGGTGGCCTGCATGATCAGGATGCCCTGATCCTCGTCCGGCAGGAACGACGTGCTCATGCGTTCGTGCAGCACGATCAGCACGCCGACCAGCCCCAGATAGACCGCCAGGAAGATCCGGCGCCGACGGGCGATGCCGGCCACGCTCTTGCCGTAGAGTCCGACACTGCGCTCGAAATTGCGGTTGAACCAGCCGAAGAAGCCGCGTCGCGGTCCATGCGGCATGGGCTTGAGCAGCGAAGCGACCAGCGCCGGACTGAGCGTGAGCGCCACCACCACCGACAGCAGCATGGCCGAGACGATGGTGATCGAGAACTGCCGATAGATGACCCCGGTCGAGCCGCCGAAGAAGGCCATGGGCACGAACACCGCCGACAGCACCAGGGCGATGCCGACGAGCGCGCTGGTGATCTGATCCATGGACTTGCGCGTGGCTTCCTTGGGCGGCAATCCATCCTCGTGCATCACGCGTTCGACGTTCTCGACCACCACGATGGCGTCGTCGACCAGCAGACCGATCGCCAACACCATGGCGAACAGCGTCAGGGTGTTGATGGTGAAGCCGAAGGCCGCGAGGATGCCGAAGGTGCCGAGCAGCACCACGGGCACGGCGATGGTCGGAATGAGCGTGGCGCGGAAGTTCTGCAGGAACAGATACATCACCACGAACACCAGGATCACCGCCTCGAAGATGGTCTTGACCACCTCGCCGATGGAGATACGCACGAAGGGCGTGGTGTCATAGGGGAAGACCGCCTCCATGCCGGGCGGGAAGAAGGCCGAGAGTTCGGCGATCTTGGCCTTGACCGCATCCGCCGTCTGCAACGCATTGGCGCCCGTGGCCAGCCGGATCGCCATGCCCGCCGCCGGACTGCCGTTGTGACGCGCCATCTTGCCGTAGCTCTCGCTGCCCAGTTCGATGCGCGCCACGTCACGCAGATGCACGGTCGAGCCGTCGGCCTGGGTGCGCAAGCGGATGGCGCCGAACTCCTCGGGCGTGTTGAGCCGGCTCTGGACGTTGACCGTGACGTTGAGCTGTTGGCCGGCCGGTGACGGGATGGCACCGAGCTGACCCGCCGAAACCTGGGCGTTCTCGGCCTCGATCGCGGCGACCACGTCCGGCGGCGTCAGACCGTACTGGTTGAGCTTGTTGGGATCGAGCCAGACGCGCATGGCGTACTGGGCTTCGAATAGCGTGATCTCGCCGACGCCGGGGACACGGCTGATCGGATCCTTGACCAGACTGGCGGCATAGTCGCCCAGATCGGCGTTGGTCAGTCTGCCGTCACGCGAGACGAAGGCCACCACCAGCAGGAAGTTGCGCACGGATTTCGCGACCTGGATGCCCTGACGCACCACCGCATCGGGCAGGAGCGCGTTGGCCAGCTGCAGCTTGTTCTGCACCTGCATCTGGGCCACGTCGGGATCGACGCCGTTCTCGAAGGTGAGCGTGATGGTCGAGAGTCCGTTCGACTCACTGGTCGAGGACATGTAGCGCAGACCGTCGAGACCGTTCATCTGCTGCTCGATGACCTGAGTCACCGAGTCCTCGACCGTCTTGGCCGAGGCGCCGGGATAGGTCGAGGTGATCGCAATCGCCGGCGGCGCGATGCTCGGATACTGCGAGACCGGCAGGATGCGGATCGACAGCAACCCGGCCAGCATGATGACGATGGCGATGACCCAGGCGAAGACGGGTCGGTCGATGAAGAAACGGGCCATGGTGGGGTGCTCGGTGGTCGGTTAGTGAGTCGTGCCGGGACCGGGCGCCGAAGCGCCGGTGACAACCGGCTGATCGTCGAGCACCACGGGCCGGGCCTTGTCGCCTGGGCGCACCTTCTGCAGACCGTCGATGATCAGCCGTTCGCCTGGAGCCAGTCCGTCATCGACCAGCCAGTCGCTGCCCAGGGTGCGGTCGGTCGCGAGCATCCGCTGTTCGACCACGCCCTCGGCGTTCAGCACCAGCGCATAAGGCCGACCACGCCGGTCACGCTGCACACCGCGCTGGGGCGCGAGGATCGCCTCGGGTCGCGTGCCCTCCTCCACCCTGGCGCGCACGAACATGCCCGGCAGCAGGACGTGATCGGGATTGGGGAAGGTGGCGCGCAGCGTGACCGCGCCCGTGCCCGGATCGACGCTGACCTCGGAGAACTCCAGCCGTCCGGCGAGCGGATAGTCGCTGCCGTCCTCCAGCAACAGGGTCACGCGCGGCTGATCGCCGTCCGGACGCTTCAGACGCCCGTCCTCCAGGGCACGACGCAGACGCAGCAGTTGCGCGCTCGACTGGGTGAGATCGACATAGATGGGATCGAGCTGCTGGATGGTCGCCAGGGCCGGCTCCTGATTGGCCGTCACCAGTGCGCCCTGGGTGACGACCGAGCGTCCGATGCGTCCGCCGATCGGCGCCGTCACGCGCGTGTATTCGAGATCGATGCGGGCGCGCGCCAGCTGAGCCTCGTCGACCGCAACGCCGGCGGCGGCCTCCTTGAGCGCGGCCTCGGCGTCGTCGAAGTCCTCCTGACTGACGGCCTTGGCCTTGAGCAGATCGGCATAGCGTTCGGCCTTGAGCCGGGCGCGTTCGAAGGTCGCGCGCGAGCGATTGAGTGCGGCCTGAGCGCTGTCGTAGGTCGACTGATAGACCGCCGGGTCGATCTGATAGAGCACCTGACCCGAACGGATCAACGTGCCTTCTTTGAACAGCCGCTCCTTGATGATGCCGCCGACCTGGGGCCGCACCTCGGCGACCCGGTAGGACGCGGTGCGTCCGGGAAGCTCGGTGGTCAGGGCCGCTTCGCGCGCCTGGAGCGTGATGACCCCGACTTCGGGCGGCGGTCCGCCCGGACCGCCGGGTCCGCCGGGTCCGCCCGGTCCCCCGCCCGACGGTGCCGAGCGCTCACAGCCGACGACGGAGAGTGCCGCGACGAGCACGCAAAGCCAGGCACCGGCCTGAGGCCGAGGGATCAGAGGGTTCATGGGCAACCTCAAGAGAGCACTAGGATTGTATAGAACGCTCGTTCTAGAATGAGCGTTCAATCTAGACATTCGAGGCCGTGGCGTCAAGTGCGAATGCGGGCCTCCACATCAAGCACGAGGAGCGATCCCTCCATGACCCTGTCGACCCGATCCGACCAAGACCAGACGCGCGCCCAGACGCGCCGGAGCCAGATCCTGGACGCCGCCGCCGTCTGTTTCGCGCGCGAGGGCTTCCACGGCACCAGCATCGCCGCACTCTCCAGGGCGGCCGGGATGAGTTCGGGGCACATCTATCATTTCTTCGAGAACAAGGAGGCCATCATCGAGGCCCTAGTCGAGCGCCGGCTGGAGCAGTCACTGGAGATGGTGAGCCAGTTCGAAAACGCCGAAGACGTCTTTCAGGCGCTGATCGATCGCGTCGACCTCGGCCTGAACGAAAAGACGGATCTGGACAACGCCGCCCTGGAGTTGGAGATCCTGGCCGAGGCGGCACGCAATCCCAGGGTCGCGGCCAGCGTGCGCGAGGCCGACCGCATCAAGCGCGAACGGCTGATCGGCGTACTGGGTCGCGCGCGCCAAGCGCTCGGGCGGGAGCCTGAAACCCCGGACGCCGACGCCGTGACCGAGATCCTGATGGCCCTGTTCGATGGACTCGCGGCACGGGTCATCAACCATCCCGAACTCGACCGGACCGCGCTGGCGCCGCTGATCCGCATCGCGCTGCGGACCTTCATCGAGGGCGAGTAGACCTGATCCGGTTCAGCGACGCCGGATGTGCACCGAAGTTCAGAGCTGGAAGCGTATGGCGCGTTCTCTCAGGTCGCCGGCCAATTCCTCCAGGCCCCGGCCGGCCTGTTCGAGTTCGGCCATGTTCTCGCTTGCGTCTCTGGTTCCGCCGCTGATCGAGAGGATGCCGCGACTGATCTCGATCGCGACCGCCGTCTGTTCCTCGGCGGCGCCGGCGATCTGTGACATGGTCTCCGAGATCCCATCGACGGCCGAGGTGATCGCCCCGAGCGCCTCGCCGGCCTTGCTCGCCGTGGCCATGGAGTCGTTGGCCCCCTGTCGGCTGCGGTTCATCTCATCGGCGGCCTGTTGTGCGCTGTGTTGCAGACGCTTGACCATGCCCTCGATCTCCTGGGCCGACGTCTGGGTGCGCTGCGCCACCTCGCGCACCTGGGCCAGATTGCCCGACATCTCGCCGGTCGCCGAGGACAGGGTCATGGCCGATCCTGTAATCCGCTCGACCAGCGCACGCAACTCGGCGACCATGCGATCGAAGTCGCGCGCGATGGCGCCGATCTCGTTCGGGACATCAAGATCCGTGCCGGCGGTGAGGTTGGAGATAGCTCGACCGGCGCGTGCGGATGCGCTCCCGGGCCTGACGAATTCCGTTCAGGGCCAAGCCGGTCAGCACCATGGCGATGCTGGGAACCAGGGCCGGGAGGATCAGCTTAATGCTGATGTTGGCGCGTTCGATGACTCTCATCCCTACTCTTCATGGGTGTCGGTGTCTGTCATGTCACCGGCGATCGAGGCGAGTGGCCCGGATCCGGGGACATGGCGAAACCACGCCCGATCGACCGATCGGCTTCGATTTCAATCGTTCCAGTAAAAGGATTGCTCGACGGCGCCCGTCGCCGGTATCTCGATATCGCGCGTCTGGATCCGGCCGGCGTTGTCGACGCGCAGGACATAGCGTCCCGGCGCCAGACTGGCATAGAACCAGGGGCCTTGAGAGACGGCTTCGAGCAAGGTCGGGCCGGCGGCATCGTCGATGCGCACCCGCACATCGGCCAGATAGGAGCCGGAACCGGCGACGGCGAAGAGCAGGCGCAGATTGAACCTGGATTTGACCTCCTGCATCTCGGTGCGCTCCGAGACGCCGATGCCGCCGCTGATGTAGGGCACACCGCTGGCTACATCGGTTGCTGGCGCCGGTGCGGGCACCGGAACCGGGGCCGGCTGGACCTGGACGGGCGCCGCCGGCTCAGGGGGCAGGATGGCCCCGCCCGGCAGGACGGTCCCAGGCGGCAGCAACATGCCTTCCTGCAGCACCGTGCCCTGTGGGAGCCGGACCGCCGCCGGCGGTTGCTCGCCCGCGGGCGCAATGGCCCACTCGGTCCTCAGCCCCTGTTCGACCGGTGCGGGCGGCGCCGATCCGTACTGAGCCGGGGCAACGCCCATCGGCAGGGTCAGAGCCAGCAACAGACCAAATCCTGGGGTCTTGTCGATTCGTGTCATGAGGTACCTCAGGTCTTCAATTTCGATGATTCCAAACCGTGCAGGGAGGATAGTGTATTTTTTTCAGTCCGTCCCCGAAGCACGCCCGCTCCAGCGGCTCGGGAACTGACTCTCGATGACTCCCGAACGGTGCAGGATGGCGATGCCGAGCACATGACCCCGATAGCTCGCGATGACCTGCCCCGGTGGATTGGCGGCCAGTTGCTCGGGTGTGGGTGCGAAGGTCTCGCGGCGCAGATAGGCATCGCGCTGCTCACGGCTGAGTTCCAACCGGAAGCGCGTCACGTCCGGGCCGATGAGCAGCGCCCCGCTGGTGGTGGGCTTGGGCGGGCGGACGTTGGTGCGATGGAAGAAGATCCCGCGCCCTTCGGCCGGCGGCACGGCGGGCGGTGCGTGATCGGCGGCCATCAGATGCAGACCGCGTTTGGTCTGGCGATTGATGCGGTAGCGGCTCCAGTAGTCATCCGGCAGTCCGTATTTGGACAGGAGTCCGTCGAGCCATTCGTCGTGCTCGCTCTCGGCGAGGGTGGCGAGTTCCGGCTCGGGTTCGGCTGGGAGGTTGGCGTCCTTCTCCAGCAGCGCGATGAAGAAGCCGCCGGTGTCGTTGCGGTGGGGCCAGAGACGTCGGCACCGCGCCAGCTCGGGCGGCAGCGTGCGGCCCAGCCATTCGGTTACGCCGAGCGCGGTGTCGAAGCCGGGGATGTCGATGGTCCGTAGCCGGATCTTGCCGTCGAACTCGGCCAGGATGTCGGCCACCACCAGTTCGTTTTCCTCGGGCGCGAAGGTGCAGGTCGAATAGAGGATCAGACCGCCCGGACGGCAGCGCTGCACGGCCTTGCGCAGCAGGGCGCGCTGGCGCGGTCCGAGCCGTTCGGAGCCGGCCGGATCGTGCCGCTGCAACAGGGACGGATTGCGCCGGATGGTACCCTCGCTGGAACAGGGCGCATCGAGCAGGATGCGGTCGAACTGACCGCCGGCGGTCGGCCAGTTGCTCGCGTCGCTCTGGGTCGTGGTCACGTTGAGCACGCCGAGCCGATCCAGATTGCCCTGGAGCGCCTTGATGCGGCCATAGGAGATGTCGTTGGCGACGACCGTGCCCCGGTTGTCGAGCGCAAAGGCGATCTGGGCGGTCTTGCCGCCGGGTGCGGCGCACATGTCGAGCACACGCTGACCGGGTTCGAGGTCCATGAGCGTCACCGGCAGTTGCGAGACGGCCTCCTGCGCATGGGCCAGACCCACGCAGTACCACCATTGCTGACCGGCTCGGAAGTCGGGCGGCAGGTTCAGGGCGTTGGGCAGTCCCTGGATCGGTTGCGGCGACAGTCCCTGTTCGACGAGCAGCTCGGTCAGCGCCTCGACCGAGATCCGCGCCGGATTGGCCCAGAGCGCGACCGGCAGCGGACGGCCGAGCGCCTCGGCGAAGGCGTCCCAGTCGTCGACCAGATCGCGATAGCGTGCGAGCCAGGAATCGGCGATCTGATCCGGCGTGGGGAGCGAGGCCGCGCTGACGCGGGCGGTACGTTGGTTCATTATTGAGTGTGGCCCTTTCTATGATCCTTGGTCGACCTCGCGCGCGGCCAGCAATCGCCCGGCGAATTCGGCAAACAGGTTGCGGATACTGGTGGCCGGTGAGAGCGAACGCGACACGGGTTGATTGGTCGGCGTCAGCTCCAGGGCGGCGGCGCTATAGAGTCGTCGTTCGACCAAACGCTCGCAGAGAATCTGGTAGCGACGCGCATAGGAGGCGTCCCGGAACTCGGAAAAGACGGGGAAGTGCGGTTCTCGGCATCCAACGGGTCGCTGCGATTCGGCGCAGTCCTCCAGCAACATCAGCCAAGCGAGAAAGGGTGGGCGTGGGTCGGCTTGGTAGCTGGGATTCAACAGGGCTGGAGCTTCGTCGCGCACGCCGTCGGTTGTTTGATCTCTGCGCGCTCCATAGGCGCCGAAATGGTGGGCGACCCAGAAGTCAGCCGCCGAGCCGATCGCCTCCTCGCTCCGGTTGTTCAGGTTATTCCCGAAGGATCCGACCTGGGATTTGAACTCGAACACCGCCAACAGACGCTGCCGATGGATGACCACGGTATCCCAGTCCTTGGTCGCGCGGAAAAACCCAGGTAACACGACGCTTGCGCGGCGTTGGTGGACACAGTTCTCGGGATACCCGCAATGCTCGACCACGGCCGTGACGAGATCGATGAAGCCGTCCATGTTACGGCCCGCAACGACCTTGTCGCGTGAGCCGCCCTGGCTCCCGGTCGCGGCATGGACGTTACGACTCGACCAAAACGCACCAATAGCCTGACTGACAAGGATGTCGAAATTCTCCGGCAGCAAAGGACTCATGTCGATTTGATCCTGTTTTTGGCCGTGACCTGCGCGTCGAGTGCCGTCGCGCTGACATATTCCGCTTCGCGTCCATCGAGTCCATAGAGCCGAAACACCGGCTCATCGACGGCATCCCGACGGCGTTCGAGCGCCACGGCGGCCAGCTCCGCGCGTAGCGCCTCCGACACCTCCGACCAGCGCGGCAGCCGAATGCGCCTGAGGTATTGCGCCTGGAACCGCAGAAAGCCTCCGGCCATGCGGGTGCAATAGGTTGCGACCATCGCTACGGCCACCGATGAGCGCAGCACCGACTGGAGCGCGCGCGGTTCCCACTCGGACGTGGTGATGTAGTAGAGATTGTGGTGGGGGTAGAAACGCCCCTCGTCGAACACGACCGTCGCCTCACCCTTGATGTCCGGAATGAGCAGCTTCGGCCGGCCGACCAGACTCGGGTCGATGCGGTCGATGGTGCGATACCAGGACGCCGGGTTGCGCTTGGCGACATGCCGCCCCGCAACGGCTTCTCGATGTCGCTGGAGATAGACCACCAACTGCGGATGTTCGTCGAGATCGACCAGCCGACCATCAGG
The DNA here is from genome assembly GCF_018409545.1 of Allochromatium tepidum. Taxonomy (GTDB): domain Bacteria; phylum Pseudomonadota; class Gammaproteobacteria; order Chromatiales; family Chromatiaceae; genus Thermochromatium; species Thermochromatium tepidum_A. The sequence goes on from NZ_AP024563.1 coordinate 2,779,936, forward strand.
TCGAAATGGATTGATCACCCCTTTACCGTGCCACTGGATCTCGCCGGCCACCAGATCCCGAGCCATGACCAGCGGCAGCTTGCAGGCCGACTCGACCGGCAGGCTCGCATAGTCGGCGATGAAGACGCGATCGCAACCCGTGGCTACGCCGATGCCGACCTTGCAACCGGCCTCTTCCAGCGTCGGATAGGTGTGTTCGAGCCGGCGGATCAGATCCAGATGCGCTCCGCCGTCGAGCAGCCAGGGCGCGTCCTGTTGCACGCCGCCGAGCCGTACCTCGGCGACCAGGGCCGCGTCCAGCGTTTCGGCGCGCAAAGCTGTGACCAGAGGCGGCAGTTGCTCGACCCGGCTCAGGACATCCGGCTTGATGAGGCGTGTCATGCCAGGGATGCCCGCGCCATCCTGGACAGCCTCCTGACCACTGTGAGGCGAGACACGCGGGCGCTCGATGAGCGTGATCGCCGGATAGGCGATGACCTCCGAATGGAAGGCGTCGATGCCGTCGAGATCGATGAAGTGTGTGAGTACGAAGTCCCGCGCGATCTTCTCGCGCAACGGACCACCGTATTTGTTCTTCAGCCAGCGGTTGGCGCAGACGAACCCGAGTCGTCCCCCCGGTGCCAGCAGATCCAGGGCGCGTTCGAAGAAGGGGACATAGAGATCGGCCCGATCGTAGAGGGTGCGAAAACGCCGCCGATATTCGCGTAGCAAGGCTTCTGGGATGCGTTCCTGGCGCACGTATGGCGGATTGCCGACCACGTAATCGAATTCGCCATCCAGATGACAGAGCAGGAAGTCGTCGCGGATCAGCCAGCTTCGGCACAGCTCGCCGGCATCGCGTTCGGAGAGTCCGGCGGCGATCAACCGAGCCGTGACAGCCTGGGCGGTCTCATCATGGCTGGCGACATGCAGCTCGACGGCACGAATGGCGTCGCGCAGTTCATGCACGGCCTCGCTCGCTCCCCCGCCGGCGTGGTCATAGGCGGCAAGCAGACGGTCGACAGCAACGAGCAGAAAGTCGCCCCGCCCGCACGCCGGCTCGAGGAGACGTTGACGATACAGCGGACGATCGAGCGTGTAGCCGGCCAGATCCAGGATGGCGTTCACGACCTCCTTGCGGGTGAAGACGGCGCCGCGTTCGGTCTCACCCTGTGCCATGAGAGACAGGGCCGTCGTGACCTGCGGATGGCGGGCGGTGGGTCCAAGGATGTCGAAAAGCTGGCTCATCGAAAACAAGAGGATCGATCACAGGGGCAAGATGAGAAATGCTGAGCTTATACGGCACGTTCGCCATTCCCTGAAACATCGAGCCTGTCTATTTGTCCGCTTTGGCCTGACGCCGCCGGTCGAGCCGCTGGACGAACTCGGCGATCAAGCGCACGTAGAGCGCATCGCCCAGCACCCGATCCTCGACCCCGGCGTCCAGACTGGGATTGTCGTTGACCTCGATCACGACCGGACCAGTGGGCGTCTCCTTGAGATCCACGCCATAGAGTCCGTCCCCGATCAGATCCGCCGCCTTGAGCGCGGTGCGCACGACCGCCGGCGGAACGTCCTCGATGGCGAACGTCTCATAACCGCCCTCGACATGACGCCCGTCGCTCTCATGCTTGACGATCTGCCAGTGATCGCGGCTCATCAGATACTTGCAGGCATAGAAGGGTTTGCGCCCGAGGATGCCGATGCGCCAATCGAAGGGGGTATAGAGATATTCCTGCGCCAGGATCAGATCGGACTCCTTGAACAGCCGGGCAGCGATACGGGTCAGACTCGCCCGGTCCTCGGCCTTGTGGACGCCGCGCGAGAAGGAACCCTCGGGGATCTTGAGCACCACCGGATAGCCGATCCGCTCCTCGGCCTCCAGCAGATTCTCCTTGCGCAGCACCAGCGTCTTGGGCCGGGGGATGCGGTGCGCGGCCAGGAGCTCGTCCAGATAGACCTTGTTGGTGCAGCGCAGGATGGAGTCCGGATCGTCGATGACGACCATGCCCTCGCTGTCGGCCTTCTTGGCGAAGCGGAAGGTATGGTGCCCGATGCGGGTGGTCTCGCGGATGAAGAGCGCATCGTACTCGGCGAGCCGGCTGTAGTCCTTGCGCTGGATGAGTTCGACGTTGACGCCCCGGCTCTTGCCGGCCTTGACGAAGCGGGCGAGCGCCTTGGGATCGGAAGGCGGCAGATCCTCATCCGGATCGTAGAGGATGGCCAGATCGTAGCGATAGGACAGGCGCGCACGCGGCTGACGCCAGCGCTTGGACAGATAGCCCTCGAGCGCCGTGAACAGCGGACTCTCGGCCTCGTTGGCCACGGCCATGATCGGCAGCGCCTTGATCGCACCGATACGCCAAGTGCCGTGCAACCGGAACTCGACCTTGAGGATCGGGCAACGGAAGGTCTCGAAGATCAAGCGCGCCAGCGGCTGCAACTCCTTGACGTCGCACTGACCGAAGCAGATCGTCAGCTCATAGGCCGTCGGGACGAGCGCACTGGTCTTACGCCGCCCGAGTAGACGTTGCGCCAGGGTGTTGAGCTCCTCGGTCGCCAGGTCGTAGAGCTCGCGGCTGGACAGCTCCTGGATGGTGCGCACCGTCGGAATGACCTTGTGACCGCGCGCCTCGGCCAGCAACGAGCAGTAATAGCCGAGCGAGAGATAGCGATAACTGCGGCAGAGATTGATGACGCGCAGATCGCGTTTCGACGCCAGCTCGCCGCCGGCCAGATAGTCGCGCGCCGTGACCACCGGCAGACGCGGAAAACCGGGCTTCCAGTCGCCCGGCTGTTCGACCAACAACAGATGTTCAGCCATGTGGATCGGGTTCGGTTATTGATCGGAGACGAGCACGACGGCTTGCAGCCCGACCCGGCCATAGCGGGCCATGCGGGTGAATTCGTCGCGCCGGATCGGCATGTCGATGGAGTCGATGGTGGTCTCGCCGTTGGCGGTGTCGACATAGGGATCGTGGACGTAGACGAAATGCTCGTCGAAGCCGGTGATCACGACCCAGTGTGGAAACTTCTCGCCATAGATGCGATAGGAGCTGATGAGCACCAGGGGCACGGCGCCGGCATCCCAGCGCTGCTGGATATCCTGGATGCCGAGCGTTTGGTAGTGGATCGGGATGCCGCACTGTTCGGCCTCGGCGAGCATGTCCTCGTGGACCAGACGCATGACTTCCTTCTTCTCGGGACTGCGTACCGAGTCGACCAGCAGTACGCCGGTGTCGTTGACATAGACCTCGACGGCGAAGTTCCGGCGCTGGGCCGCCAGCGCCAGCCCGAGCGGACCACAGCCGCCGTGCCCCGAGGTCATGAAGATGGTGGTCGACTCGCGCCAGATGCGCAATTCCAGGGTGCGGTTGAGCTCCAGACTCGGGCGCAGTGCCTGCATGGCCATCATCAGCGACGAGGGGCCGCAGGTGAAGTCCAGGGTCTGCTCGTAGAAGGGCACGCGCTTGAGCTCGGGCTTGAGGCCGGGTGCCATCGCCTTCTCGTAGCGCAGCGCCTCCATGTGGTCTTCGTAATAGTCCGAGAGCACGCCAAAGCGTCGATAGCCCGCGCGCTCGAACAGCCGTTGCGAGGCCAGGTTGTCGCGCCGGATCTCCAGACGCATATAGGCGCGTTCCTGCTCCCAGGTCGCCTGCTCGGCGGCGGCCACCAGGGCGCGACCGATCCCGCGTCCGCGCGCCGGCTCGCTGATGGCGATCGAATAGAGCCGGGCGACCGAGGTGGCGCGGCTGAAGAGCACCAGCACATAGCCCAGCAGCTCGCCGTCGGCCTCCGCCACCAGGGTACTCGCCCGTCCGCGCGTGAGCAGATAGCGAAACTGGCGCCGGCTGATGCGGTCGCCGTCGAAACAGGCGTTCTCCAGACGCAGCAGGGCGCTCAGATCACTGAGGACGGCGGGACGGATGGCGAAGGGCCGGCTGTCGGATGGCGTTGACACGAGGGGCGCGCTTGGGTGATTTCCATTGCGGCTTGCAGAGGCGACAATCTACAGTGCCGCCTGAAAAACGCAAGATCGCTGCATCCATCGCCGCCAACACCCGTAGAGCTTCAAGACCATGACCACACAGGCCCCACCACTCAAGACCATGCTCGAAGGGTTGATCGGCACGCTCTCGGTGAGCAGCGTCACGCCCGCTTTCGATCACAGCAACGAGCCGCTGGTCACGCTGCTGGCCGGCTGGCTGGAGAGCGCCGGATTCCGCGCCGAGATCCTGCCGGTCCCCGGACATCCGGGCAAGTTCAACCTGCTCGGCACGCTCGGCTCCGGCCCCGGCGGTCTGGTGCTGTCGGGCCACACGGATACCGTCCCCTTCGACGCCCCGCTCTGGACCCATGATCCGCTCAAGCTGACCGAGGCCGACGGGCGCTATTACGGGCTGGGCACTTCGGACATGAAGTCGTTCTTCGCGCTGGCACTGGAGGCGGCACGCTCCTTCCGCGCGGCGGATCTCAAGTGCCCGCTGATGATCCTGGCCACCGCCGACGAGGAATCGGCCATGCACGGCGCGCGCGCCCTAGCCGAAGCGGGACGCCCGCTCGGACGTCATGCCGTCATCGGAGAGCCGACCAATCTGCGGCCGGTGCGTTTGCACAAGGGGGTGATGGGGGAGGCGGTACGGCTGATCGGGCGCAGCGGTCATGCCAGCGATCCGAACCTGGGCAACAATGCGCTCGATGGGATGCACGAGGTCATGTCGGCACTCATGGCCTGGCGCGCCGAATTGCAGCAGGCGCATCGGCATCCGGCCTTCCCGGTCCCCTACCCCACCGTCAACCTGGGCCACATCCACGCCGGCGACAATCCCAACCGCATCTGCGGCGAGTGCGATCTGCATCTGGATCTACGTGTCCTGCCCGGCATGGACCCGGCGGATCTGCGTGCTGCGCTGGCGGAGCGCGTCGCCGAGGTCGGCCGGAGGCGCGGACTCCAGTGGTCGGTCGAGCCGCTGTTCACACCGATTCCGCCCGCCGAGACACCCGCGACGGCCGCCATCGTGCGTGCCTGCGAGTCGCTCACCGGACACACGGCCGAGGCGGTCAGCTTCGGCACCGAGATGCCGTTCCTGAACCGGCTCGGGATGGAAACCCTGATCCTGGGACCGGGCGACATCGCCCAGGCCCATCAGCCCGATGAGTTCCTGGCACTCGATCGCATCCCGCCGACGCTGGAGCTACTGCGTGCCCTCATCCGGCGTTTCTGTGTCGAGGGCGAGGCCGCAGTAGACTGAACCGCGCGCTCAGGAAGTCGTCAGTAGCGACTCCAGAGCCGTCACCAGGGCGGCGTTCTCCTCGGGCGTGCCGACCGTGAAGCGCAGGCAGTCGGCCAATAGCGGATGCGTGCCGTCGAGATTCTTGATCAGGATACCGGCCTGCTTGAGTCCATCGAAGAGCGCACCGGCACGTCCTTCGGGAACGCGCGTGAGGATGAAATTGGCCTCGCTCGGATAGGGATGCAGTCCGGGGATCCGGTGCAGCGCGTCCTGGAGCCGGGTGCGTTCGGCGCGGATGGTCCGCGTCTGCTCGTCGAACACGGCTTTGTGCTTCAACGCGAAGGCCGCTGAGACCTGGGTCAGCACATTGACGTTGTAGGGCAACCGGACCTTGTCGATCTCGGCCAGCCAGTCGGGCGGGCCGACCAGATACCCGAGCCTCAGCCCGGCCAGCCCCATCTTGGAGACGGTGCGCATCACCAGCAGATTGTCCCAGTCGCCGACCAGCCCCATGAAGCTCGAATCGGTGAAGGGTGCATAAGCCTCGTCGACGATGACCAAACCGGGCGCGGCTTCGATAATGCGCACCATGTCGTCGGCATCGAAACGGTTGCCGGTCGGATTGTTGGGATAGGCCAGATAGACCAGCGCCGGCTGCTCGCGCTCGATGGCCTCCAGCACCGCCGGCAGGTCGATCGAAAAATCCTCGGCCTGGAGCGGCACCCCGACATAGTCCATACCGGCGAACAGGCCGATCATCCGGTACATGACGAAGCCCGGATCGACCGAGAGGATCTTGCGTCCAGGCGCGGCGACCGTGAGCGCCAGCATCTGGATCAGCTCATCGGAGCCGTTGCCGAGCAAGAGTCCCATGTCCTCCGGGATCTCCATCGCCTCGCGCAAGGCCGCCTGGAGCGCGTGTCCCTTCGGATCCGGATAGCGGTTGAGTTCCAGCCCGCGCAACGTCTCCAGCCAGTCGGCCTGGAGCGCTTCCGGCCAGGTGTAGGGATTCTCCATGGCATCCAGTTTGATCAGTCCGGCCGACTCTGGGACGTGATAGGCCCTGAGCGCGCGGATCTCGGGGCGGACCAGGGACTCGATGCGTGCGTTCATGCCTCGAAGTCTCCGCGATACTCGGCCGAACGGGCGTGAGCCGTCAGCCCCTCGCCGCGCGCCAGCACCGAGGCGGTCCGGGCCAGTCGCGCCGAGCCTTCGGCTGAGGCCATGATCAGGCTGGAGCGTTTCTGGAAGTCATAGACCCCGAGCGGCGAGGAAAAGCGCGCCGTGCGTGAGGTCGGCAGGACGTGATTGGGGCCGGCGCAGTAGTCGCCGAACGCCTCGGCGGTATAGCGCCCCATGAAGATGGCCCCGGCATGACGGATACGCCCGACGATCGATTCGGGATCGGCGACCGAGAGTTCCAGATGCTCGGGCGCAATGTGGTTGGCGACCGCGATGGCGTCGTCCAGGTCGCGCGCCAGGATCAGCGCCCCGCGTGCGCGCAAGGCCGCTTCGATGATGGGCGCACGCTCCATGGTCGGCAGTAGCCGGTCGATGCTCGCCGCCACCCGATCGAGGAACCCGGCGTCCCAGCTCACCAGGATCGATTGGGCATCCTCGTCGTGCTCGGCCTGCGAGAATAGATCCATGGCGATCCAGTCCGGATCCGTCCGGCCGTCGCAGATCACCAGGATCTCGGACGGACCGGCGACCATGTCGATCCCGACCTGACCGAAGACGGCGCGCTTGGCGGTGGCGACATAGATGTTACCCGGCCCCACGATCTTGTCGACGCCCGGAATGGTCTCGGTTCCATAGGCGAGCGCAGCCACCGCCTGCGCCCCGCCGACGGCAAAGGCCCGGTCGACACCCGCGACATGCGCCGCCGCCAGCACCAGCTCGTTCAACTCACCGTCCGGTGTCGGCACCACCATGATCAGCTCGGCCACACCCGCGACCTTGGCCGGAATGGCATTCATCAACACCGAGGACGGATAGGCCGCCTTGCCGCCGGGGACATAGAGTCCGGCACGATCCAGCGGCGTGACCTGCTGACCGAGCAGGGTGCCGTCCGGATCGCGATAACTCCAGCCGGCGAGCTTCTGATGCTCGGCATAGGCGCGGATGCGTTCGGCAGCGGCCTCGAGCGCCTGACGCTGCTCGACCGGAATGGCGTTCCAGGCCTGTTCCAGACGCGCGCGCGGCAGCTCCAGATCGGCGGGCGTCGCCGGCGTCCAGCGATCGAAGCGCGTGGTGTATTCGAGCAACGCGGCATCACCCCGCGCGCGCACCTCACGAATGATCTCGGCGACGATCTGCTGGACCCGATCATCGGAGACCGACTCCCAGGCCAGCCGCCCATCGAGACGGCGGTCGAAATCTGAGTCCGAAGTGGAGAGACGTTGGATATCGGTCACGGCGGTATGATCCTAAACTCGGTAAAGAATGCTTGGGACGCGAATGATGCGGTTCGCCAGCTCACCGCATCCTACGACAGACCAATGAATTGCGCGGAAATCGTCCGGCATCCGGATCAAGACCCGCGTTTGGCCACGGCCTCGCGCAACGATTCCAGGAGCGTGGTCAAGGCTTCGTGCTTCATCTTCCAGGACGCCTTGTTGACCACCAGACGCGAGCTGATGTCGGCGATGTGTTCCAACGGCACCAGACCATTAGCCTTGAGCGTGTTGCCGCTCTCGACCAGATCGACGATGAGATCGGCCAGTCCGACCAGTGGGGCCAGCTCCATCGAGCCATAGAGCTTGATGATCTCGACCTGCCGGCCCTTGGCGGCGAAATAGCGTTCCGCTGAACGGACATACTTGGTGGCGATACGCAGGCGGCGCGTGCCGGGCTCGGGCGTCTCGGGCCGACCGGCGACCATCAGACGACAGCGGGCGATCCCCAGATCCAGAGGTTCGTAGAGTCCTTCCCCGCCGTGCTCCAGCAGTACGTCCTTGCCGGCCACGCCCAGATCGGCCGCGCCGTACTGGACATAGGTCGGCACGTCGCCGGCGCGGATGATGACGAACTTCACCATCGGGTTGGAGGTTTCCAGGATCAGCTTGCGGCTGGTCTCCGGGTCGTCCAGCGGCTCGATCCCGGCATGGGCCAGCAGCGGCAGTGTCTGATCGAAGATGCGGCCCTTGGAGAGCGCGATGGTCAATGGGACAGTGAGATTCATGGCGATAGGATCCTGTCAGCCCCGGCGATGCGCCGGATGTCGGCGCCCAGGGTCGAGAGTTTGGTCTCCATAGTCTCATAGCCGCGATCCAGGTGATAGATGCGGTCGACCAGGGTCTCGCCGCGCGCGACCAGTCCGGCCAGCACCAGTCCGGCCGAGGCGCGCAGGTCGGTGGCCATCACAGGCGCGGCGGTCAGGCGCTCGACGCCGTGACAGACGACGACATGCCCGTCGATGCGGATGTCGGCCCCCATGCGCTGGAGTTCCGGCACATGCATGAAGCGGTTCTCGAAGATGGTCTCGGCGACCGTACCCACGCCCTCGGCGATGGCGTTGAGCGCACAGAACTGGGCCTGCATGTCGGTCGGGAAGGCCGGATGCGGCGCGGTGTGGATGTCGACCGAACGCGGGCGTCGACCGCCCATGTCGAGTTCGATCCAGTCGGCGCCGGTCGTCACCTCGGCGCCGGCCTCGCGCAGTTTCTGGACCACGGCATCCAGACAGTCGGGACGGGTGTCCGTGACCCGCACCCGACCGCCGGTCATGGCCGCGCCGACCAGGAAGGTGCCGGTCTCGATGCGGTCGGGCATGACCCGGTAGTCGCCGCCGCCGAGCCGTTCGACGCCCCGGATGCGGATGAGATCCGTGCCCGCCCCCTCGATGCGCGCGCCGAGCGCGTTGAGGAACTCGGCCAGATCCACGACCTCCGGCTCGCGCGCCGCGTTCTCGATCAGCGTCTCGCCCTCGGCCAGGGCGGCGGCCATCATCAGGTTCTCAGTACCCGTGACCGAGACCAGTTCCATGACGATGCGCGCCCCGTGCAACCGCCGGGCGCGGGCGCGGATATAGCCGCCCTCGACCGTCACCTCGGCCCCCATGGCGCGCAGTCCGTCGATGTGCAGATTGACCGGACGCGCACCGATGGCGCAGCCGCCCGGCAGCGAGACGTCGGCCCGGCCATAGCGCGCCACCAGAGGTCCGAGCACCAGGATCGAGGCGCGCATGGTCTTCACCAGCTCATAGGGCGCGACGAAGCTGGTCAGCTCGGCAGGCTCGACGCGGATACCGTCGGTCGCGTCCTGGGTCAGACGCGCACCCATGCGCCCCAACAGATCGAGCGTGGTGCGGATATCGCGCAGACGCGGCACATTGGTCAGGTTCACCGGACCATCGGCCAGCAAGGTGGCGGCCAGGATGGGCAGTGCCGCGTTCTTGGCGCCGGAGGCGCGCACCTCGCCCTGCAAGGGGGTGCCGCCGGTGATGAGGAGTTTGTCCATTGGGGAGAATCGCGTTCGAGAGGGCTGTCGGCGCGTCGGCGCCCTGGAATTGTCAGCCGTGGTTCAGGGGGCGAATCCGTTGGCCGGCGGCAACAGATCGTTCAGATTCGAGACCGCCGCGAGTCGTCGGAGCGAGTCGGTCAGATGAGCATAGCTCAGGCTCAGCCCACGGGCGCGGGCCATCTCCAGCCACTCCAGCAGGAGCGCCAACCCGGCGCTGTTGGCCCGTTCGACCCCAGCGAGATCGATCACCAGCGACGTCCGGCCGCGTGTCGCCGCCGTGCGCAGCAACGCCTCGCCCTCGACGGCGAGCCGAGCGACGGTATCGAAGTCGAGCACGCCGACGAGCGTCCAGCGGTCGGGTTCGGGCGCGGTCAGACGGGCGGGCGGATTCACTCCTGACCCTTGCGGTTCATCTCGCCGAGCCGGGCGATGAGTCCGTCGATCCCATTCTGACGGATCTCGGTGGCGAAGCTGCTGCGATAGTTGCCGACCAGACTGGCGTTGTTGATGACCACGTCATAGACCTTCCAGCCGCTGCCGGCATTGTGCATGCGGTAGTCGACCAGGATGGGCGCCGAACCGGACTCACGCACCTCGGTCGAGACCGTCACCATCGTCGGGCGATTACCGGGCTTGACCGGCAGATAGCGGATCTCCTGTCCCGAATAGCTCAGGAGCGAACGCGCATAGGTGCGGATGAGCACCTGCCTGAAGCCATCGACCAGCTGACGTTGTTGAGCCGGAGTGGCCTGACGCCAGTACTGACCGACCGCACCCTGGGTGATGCGCTCGAAGTCGAAATGCGGCAGGACGATGGTCTCGACCAGCCCATAGATCAGCGCCGGGTTGCGCTCGATCTCGGCGCGACGCGACTCGAGCGTGTCGAGCATCCGCTCGGCGGTACGCTGGACCAGCGCCGTGGCCTCGTCCTGGGCGGCCGGGAGTGAGCCGCTCCAGACCAGCAGTGCCGGCACCAGGAGGAACACTAGGAAATGAAGTCGTCGAAGAAGCATCAGCCGCTCTCACCTGCTTTCTTGAAAAGGAATTGTCCGATCATCTGTTCGAGCACCAGGGCCGACTGGGTGTTGACGATCTCGTCGCCGGCGCGCAGGTGCTCGGGGCTGCCGCCCGGCTCCAGACCGATGTACTGCTCGCCGAGCAGACCGGACGTGAAGATGTTGGCGAAGGTATCGTCCGGGATCGAGTCGATCGCCGCGTCGATCCGCATCGACACCACCGCCTCGTAGGTGTCCTTGTCGAAGCGCACCGACTCGACGCGCCCGATGCGCACCCCGGCCATGGTCACGGGTGCGCGCACCTTGAGACTGCCGACATTGGCAAAGCGCGCCTGGAGCAGATAGCCCTCGCCGGCCGTGTTCAGGCTGAGATTGCTCACCTGCACGGCCAGGAAGAAGAGCGCGACCAGCCCCAGGGCCACGAAGGTTCCGACCATCAGTTCGACATTGCGTCGTTTCGCCATCGTCTCAATCTCCGAACATCAGCGCCGTCAATACGAAATCCAGCCCCAGCACCACCAGGGCCGAGTGCACCACCGCGCGGGTGGTCGAGCGGCTCACGCCCTCAGAGGTCGGAACCGTGTCATAGCCCTGGAAGAGCGCGATCCAGGTCACGACCACGCCGAAGGCCAGACTCTTGATCACGCCGTTGACCAGATCCTCATCGAAGTCGATCTTGGCCTGCATCTGGCTCCAGTAGGCGCCCTCGTCGACCCCGAGCAGGCCCACACCGACGAAATAGCCGCCCAGTACGCCGACGGCGCTGAAGATGGCCGCGAGCAAGGGCATCGACAGAACGCCGCCGACGAATCGCGGGACCAGGATGCGCCGCACCGGATCGACCGCCATCATCTCCAGACCCGAGAGTTGCTCGGTCGCCTTCATCAGCCCGATCTCGGCGGTGAGCGCCGAGCCGGCACGTCCGGCCACCAGCAGGGCCGTGACCACGGGGCCGAGTTCGCGCACCAGCGAGGCGGCGACCATGACGCCAAGACTCTGGGCGGCACCGAACTGCGAGAGCACATAATACCCCTGCAACCCCAGCACCATGCCGACGAACAGCCCCGAGACGCCCACGATCAGGAGCGACAGCACGCCGATGTTGAACATCTGCTCCCAGAGCAGACGCGGACGGCGCAGCACCTCGCCCAGACCGAGCAGGATCGCCAAGAGCAGCAGATGGCCGCGCCCGAGCCGTTCCAGGGCGTCGAGCACGCCGCGACCGAGTCGCGCCAGCGGATCGAGCATCAGCGCGCCCTCCCGGTCAGCAGATCCTCGGCCAGTTCGGGGGCCGGGTAGTGGAAATGCACAGGCCCGTCCGGCAGACCGTCCATGAACTGACGCACCCACTCGGAGCGATCGGCCGCCAGTGCGTCCGGCGTGCCCTGGGCGACCACTCGACCCTCGAAGATCACATAGAGATAGTCGGCGATGCTCGCCGTCTCGCGCACGTCGTGCGAGACCAGGATGCTGGTCAGGCCAGAGGCGTCGTTGAGCTGGCGGATGAGCGCCGTCAGCATCCCCATCGAGATCGGATCCTGACCGGTGAAGGGCTCGTCGTAGAGGATCATCATGGGATCGAGCGCGATCGCCCGCGCCAGGGCCACCCGACGCGCCATGCCCCCGGACAGCTCGCTCGGCATCAGGTCGCGCGCTCCGCGCAACCCCACGGCCTCCAGCTTGAGCAGCACCAGCTTGCGTACCATCGAGGCGCTCAGATCGGTGTGCTCACGCAGGGGATAGGCGACATTGTCGAAGACACTCAGATCGGTCAGGAGCGCACCCGACTGGAAGAGCATCCCCATACGCCGACGCAGCCGGTAGAGTTCGGCCCTGTCGAGCCGGGTCACGTCCCGGCCGTCGACGCGGATGGTTCCGGCGTCCGGGTGTAGTTGCCCGGTGATGAGCTTGAGCAGGGTGGTCTTGCCGGTCCCGCTCGGCCCCATCACGGCCGTCACAGTTCCGCGCCGGATGTCGAGATCTAGATCCTCGAAGATGACCCGCTCGCCACGGCGAAAGCACAGACCACGGATCTCGACGAGCACCTCCGGGCGCGCGTCGAGCCCATCGCTCGCCACGTCAAGGCGCTCCAATACGCCATCCGACTCAAGCCCTTGTTCCGTCATGGTCTCTAGCGTTTCGATCGAAACGGGTAATTTTCATCTCCACGGATGTGTGGCGTCAAGCCATGCCGACGACCGGCGGCCCCTTTCGGCCGTGTCGACCGGCCGGCCGCCTGAGGTCAACGCCTTGCAGGATTTGCCGATATCGCCGCCAATCCTGTTAATCTTGCCCCTGTCATCGATCCTGGCCCGCTCAAGGACGTGTGATCGATGCTCGCACCCTAGCCCCAATCCCATCGAACCCGGCCGGATACAGCTCGCCATGACTGAACGACGACGACTCGGTACACCGCCGGCTGTGCTCTCACCCGAGCAAGCCGATCAGATCAAGCGCCTCGGGCGTGCCGTGATCGAGACCGAGGCCAAGGCCGTGGCGGCACTCGCCGAACGGATCGACGACGCCTTCGTCGTCGCCTGCGCCCACATGCTCGCCTGCGACGGGCGCATCGTGGTGCTCGGCATGGGCAAATCCGGCCACATCGGCGGCAAGATCGCCGCCACCCTGGCCAGCACCGGCAGTCCGGCCTTCTTCGTCCATCCCGGCGAGGCCAGCCACGGCGATCTGGGCATGATCACCCCGCGTGACGTGGTGCTGGCCATCTCCAACTCGGGCGAGACCGATGAACTGCTGACCATCCTGCCCATCATCAAGCGGCTCGGCGTGCCCCTGGTCGTCATGACCGGACGGCGCGAGTCCACGCTGGCGCGCGAGGCCGATGTCCATCTCGACATCAGCGTCGCCACGGAGGCCTGTCCGCTCGGCCTGGCGCCGACCTCCAGCACCACGGCGGCCCTGGCGATGGGCGATGCCCTGGCCATCGCGCTGCTCGAAAGCCGCGGCTTCACCGCCGAGGACTTCGCCCGCTCGCATCCGGCCGGCCGTCTCGGAAGACGCCTGCTGCTGCACGTCGACGACGTGATGCACCGGGGCGAGCGCCTGCCCTGGGTGGCACTCGGCACCTCGCTGCTCGATACGCTGGAAGAGATCTCACGCAAGGGGCTGGGCATGAGCGCCGTGGTGAACCCGGACGGCACCCTGGCCGGCGTCTTCACCGACGGCGACCTGCGCCGCGCGCTCGATCGCGGCATCGACGTCCATCACACAGCGATCGATACGGTCATGACGCGCCAATGCGCCACCATCCAGTCGGGCGCGCTGGCCGTCGAGGCGGTGCGGCTCATGGAGTCGCGCGCCATCAACGGCCTGTTGGTCGTCGACGCGCGAGGACGCCTGATCGGGGCGCTCAACATGCACGACCTGCTGCGCGCCGGGGTCGTCTGAGCCGCCGCCCGCCGCCTTGATCGTATTGACCACATGAAGCGAAAAGGCTACAAGGCACGCATCTCAACCCTGGACGCGATTATCACGACATGACAGAGCTTCGAGAACGCGCCTCACGCATCCGGCTGGTCATCTTCGACGTCGATGGCGTGCTCACCGACGGCAGTCTCTTTCTCGGTGACGATGGCCAGGAGTACAAGGCGTTCAATTCGCGCGACGGTCACGGCATGGTCTTGCTCCAGGAGAGCGGCATCCGACTGGCCGTCATCACGGGGCGTACCTCGAACGTGGTCCAGATGCGCATGGAGAGCCTGGGTGTCTCGGACATCTTCCAGGGCTATCGTCACAAGCTCCCGGCCTACGAACAGCTCAAACAGCGCCATGGACTCACCGATGAGCAGATCGCCTATGTCGGCGACGACGTCATCGATCTGCCGGTGATGCGCCGGGTCGGGCTGGCGATCGCAGTCGCCGACGCCGATCCCAGGGTGCGCGATCTGGCCCACTGGCGCACCACGGTGCCCGGCGGACGCGGCGCGGCACGCGAGGTCTGCGAATTCATCCTCGACGCCCAGGGCCGGCTCGAACCCCTGCTGGCCTCCTACACATGACCCACTTCGCCGAGCGTCAGCATGGAGCACGCCGCCAGTGGCTGCTCGGGATCGGCTTCGTGCTCCTGGGACTCGGCGCCTGGTGGCAGCTTCGCTCCCTGCCCGAGGACGATGGCGTCCGCGCACCACGCGAGCGCCGACCCGACTATATCGTCCAGGGACTCTCGGCCCTGGAGACCGATGCCGGTGGTCAACCGAGCCGACGTCTGAGTGCCGAGCGGCTGCGCCACTATGCCGACGAGGATCTCTCCGAACTCGATGAGCCGCGCCTGGTGCTCTATCGCCCCGACGGGCCGCCTTGGTTCGCTCAGGCGCGCCTGGGCCAGATCCAGGCCGGCGGCGATCAGGTGCGTCTGACCGGCGCCGTTCGCTTCGACCGCGAGGCCGACGCCGCCAACCGCCCGATCCACCTGCAAACCGAGGCCATGGACATCTGGCGCCGGACCGGACTGGCCGAGACCGATCTGCCGGTGCGCATCGACAGCGATGGTGACTCGATCACCGCCAACGGGATGAAGCTCTGGTATCTGGAGGACGCCTCGCGCACCAGCTTCCACGGCCGCGCCCGCATCCGGCTCTCACCCGAATCCGAACCCGAACGCCGGCCGACACCATGAGGCGTCCCATGTTCTACAGTTTCTCCAAGTGGTCGCCGATCCTCGGCCTCCTGCTCGGCCTCGGTCTGATCACACCTGTCCGGGCACTCGAAGAGGACGCCAAGCAGCCGATCTACATCGAGGCCGACGAGGTCGAGGTGCGCGAGTCAGACAATACCAGCATCTATGTCGGCAACGTCCAGGTCGATCAGGGCAGCATGCAGCTACGCGCCGACCATGTGACCGTCTACCATCGTGCCGACCGTCAGCCGCGTCTGATCATTGCGCTCGGCCAACCGGCCAGCTACAAGCAGTTGCTCGACGACGACCAGGGCGAGGTCCGGGCCTTCGCCAAGCGCATGGAATTCGACGCCGACAAGGACGAGCTGGTGCTGATCGGCGAGGGCCTTCTGATCCAGGGCGAGGATCGGCTCACGGGCGAACGCATCCTCTACGACCGGGCCAAGGCGCGTTTCCGGGCCGGCGGCGCGGGCCGGGTCAAGATCACCATCACCCCGGACGAGTCATGAGCGGTCTGCGTGCCGAACACCTGATGAAGCGCTACGGCAGCCGCCAGGTGCTCCAGGACGTCAGCGTCCGGGTCGAGCCGGGCGAGGTCGTGGGCCTGCTCGGTCCCAACGGCGCCGGCAAGACGACCTGCTTCTATCTGATCGTCGGTCTGATCCACGCCGACCAGGGCCGCATCCTGCTCGACGGGCGCGACCTCACCCGCCTGCCCATGCACGCCCGGGCGCGCGCCGGACTGAGCTATCTGGCCCAGGAACCCTCGATCTTCCGCAAACTGAGCGCACGCGAGAACATCCTGGCCATCCTGGAGACGCGGCGCGACCTCAAGCGCTCCGAGCGCGAGGAGCGCGGCGAGCGTCTGCTGGAGGATCTGGGCATCGCCCATGTCGCCGACTCGCTCGCGCTCAGTCTCTCGGGCGGTGAACGCCGGCGGCTGGAGATCGCACGCGCCCTGGCGGTCGAACCCACGGTGATGCTGCTCGACGAACCCTTCGCCGGCGTCGACCCGATCGCGGTCGGCGACATCAAGTCGATCGTCACCCATCTGCGCGACCGCTCCATCGGCGTGCTCATCACCGACCACAATGTGCGCGAGACGCTCGCCATCTGCGACCGCGGCTACATCATCGGCAGCGGCAGCGTGATCGCCGCCGGTGAGCCTTCAGAGCTGC
Organism: Allochromatium tepidum; assembly: GCF_018409545.1. Lineage (GTDB taxonomy): Bacteria > Pseudomonadota > Gammaproteobacteria > Chromatiales > Chromatiaceae > Thermochromatium > Thermochromatium tepidum_A. The sequence goes on from NZ_AP024563.1 coordinate 2,796,440, forward strand.
TGGCCAACCAGCGCGTGCGTGATGTCTATCTGGGTGCCGATTTTTCCATGTAGACTAGACTCAAATCACAGCCACCCTCATTGCCGAATCCCATCAGACGGACTACAGCCGGACGCCCACTCGATCGATGAAGCCATCCATTCAGCTTCGACTCAGTCAGCAACTCACCATGACGCCCCAGTTGCAGCAGGCGATCAAACTGCTGCAATTGTCGACGCTCGAGTTGCAGCACGAGATCCGGGAGGCGCTCGAAAGCAATCTGATGCTGGAGGAAGGCGAGGAATCCGAGCGGCTCGACGCCGGGGTGCTGGAGGACGCGCGCCTGCCCCGGCTCGACGACGACGGCTTCCGTTCCAGCGAGTCCGAGTCCGAATCGCCCCTGGAGCGCGAGGTACGCGCCGAGTCCAACGAGATGCCGGAGGAGCTGCCGGTCGACACTCAATGGGCCGACGTCTTCGACGGCTATCTGCCGCCGACGGCGCAGGGTTCGAGTGACGACGCCGACTACGACCCGCTGCTGCACCGCTCGCGTCCGCAGACGCTCTGGGATCATCTGACCTGGCAACTGAACCTCAGCCGCCTGAGCGAGCGCGACTTCATGATCGCCCAGGCCGTGATCGACGCCATCGATGCCGACGGCTATCTGCGCGCCGACGTCGAGGAGCTGGTGGCCACCATCGACGATCCGACGATCGGCGCCGATGAGGTCGAGACCCAGATCCATCGCGTCCAGTCGCTCGAGCCGGCCGGCGTCGGCGCGCGCGATCCGCGCGAGTGCCTGCTGATCCAATTGCGCCAACTGCCGCGCGAAACGCCCTGGCGCGATCTGGCCATCGCCGTGTGCGAGACCGGATTCGAGCATCTGCCGCGCGGCGACGTCGCCGCCCTCGCCCGCCTGCTCAAGGCGTCCGAGCGCGAGCTGACCCGCGCGCTCGATCTCATCCGCGGACTCAACCCGAAGCCGGGCCGCTTGATCCAGGAGACGCCCTCGGAGTACGTTGTCCCCGACATCTTCGTGCGCAAGAACGAGGGCCGCTGGCAGGTCGAATTGAACCCGGACATTACCCCCAGACTCAGAGTCAATGCCGACTACGCGCGCCTGGTGCGGCGTGCCGACCAGAGCGCCGACGGCCAGACGCTCAAGAGCCACTTACAGGAGGCGCGCTGGTTCATCAAGAGCCTGGCGAGCCGCAACGACACCTTGCTGCGCGTGGGGGCCAAGATCGTCGAGATGCAGCAGGACTTCCTCGAATACGGCGACGAGGGGATGCGCCCCATGGTGCTGCGCGACATCGCCGAGGCTCTGGAACTGCACGAATCGACCATCTCGCGGGTGACGACGCAGAAATACATGCATACACCACGAGGCACCTTCGAACTCAAATATTTCTTCTCGTCCCACGTCAACACCACTTCCGGCGGCGAATGCTCGTCGACGGCGATCCGCGCCCTGATCCGCAAGCTGATCGCGGGAGAATCCCCGCGCAAGCCACTCAGCGACAACAAGATCGCCGAGGAACTGGCGAATCAGGGCATCGACGTCGCGCGCCGAACAGTCGCCAAATACCGCGAGGCCATGGGTATCCCAGCCTCGAGTGAGCGCAAACGCCTGGCTTGACAGGCCGTTTGAACCTTAGTAAGGAGTCCAATGATGCAAATCAATCTGACGGGTCATCACATCGACGTCACCGATGCGCTGAAGTCCTATGTCGACAGCAAATTCGAGCGTCTGGCACGCCACTTCGACCACGTCATCAACGCCCATGTCGTCCTGAGCGTCGAGAAGCTCGAGCAGAAGGCCGAAGCCACGCTCCATGTCAACGGCGGCAAGGTCTTCGCCGACTCCGTGCACGAGGACATGTATGCGGCCATCGACGGCCTGATCGACAAGCTCGATCGTCAGATCATCCGCTACAAGGAGAAGAAGAGCAGCCATCGCGGCGGAGCCGTCAAGGTGGCCGAAGCCGAATGAACCCGGCCACTCCACGCCCTTGGAAGCCGTGTCTTCCGAGGTGATGGATGGAACGCCCGTCACACCTCGGAGGCCGGCCCCCCGCCGGCGTTCGAGGTGTCTTTCTATCGAGACGGCGACGGACGCCGGCCGCGCCCGTCCGCCCGAGGTACCCCAATCCATGACCAGCATCGAATGCCGGCGGCATCCTGGTTGGATCAGCCATCACCCCCTGGCCGCCTGCGGGCGCGCCGGCGGTTAGCAGGAGTTGGAGCCATGTTAGGCCCTGACCTGATCAACGAAGCCCGTATCGGATGCGGCCTCGAGATCGCCAGCAAGAAGCGGCTGCTCGAGACGCTGGCCGAGCTGCTCGCCGGCGACCATCCCCGACTCCAGCCCGAGACCGTCTTCGAGCATCTGCTCGAACGCGAGCGTCTGGGCAGTACCGGACTCGGCCACGGCATCGCCCTGCCCCACGCACGCATGAAGGACGTCGGCGAGGTGGTCGGCGCCTTCGTGCAGACCGTCAAGGGTGTCGATTACGACGCGGCCGACGGCGAGCCGGTCGACCTGGCCTTCGCGCTGCTCGTGCCCGAGGCGGCCAACGAGGAGCATCTGCGGCTGCTCGCGCACCTGGCCAGCCTGTTCAGCGATCCGAACATGCGTGCCCGACTGCGAGAATCCGGCTCGTGCGCCGAGATCCTGCGCGTCCTGAACGCCTACTAGGCCCATGCAGCCCGGTCGATTCACATGATCGACAGCCTCCAGAGCGTCGTCGTCCAGACCGGCGCCCAGCTCAAGCTGCGCTGGCTGACCCCGGAACCCCAGGCCCCTCGCCCGTTGCGCGGGGCGGATCCTGGGCAGTCGCTCATCGGCTCGCTCAATCTCATCCATCCCAATCGGCTCCAGGTCGTCGGTCCGCCCGAACAGGCCTATCTGGCGGCACTCGGGCGCACCGCCCGCGACGAGACGCTCGACAAGCTGTTCGCCGACCAGCCGGCGGCCATCATCCTGAGCGACGCCATCACCCCGAACGCGGATCTGCTGGAACGCGCCGGCGCCACCCGGACGCCGTTGCTCGGCTCCACGCTCGGCGACCAGGAGCTCATCAACCATCTGCGCTACTTCCTCACCCAGGCCCTGGCCGAGCGCAAGACCATCCACGGCGTCTTCATCGAGGTGCTGGGCATGGGGGTACTGCTGATCGGCGCACCGGCCGTCGGCAAGAGTGAGCTGGCGCTCGATCTCATCACGCGCGGCCACCGGCTGATCGCCGACGATGCACCGCGTTTCGCCCGCATCGCGCCCGAGGTGATCGAGGGGAGCTGCCCGGAGACGCTCAGGGACTTCCTGGAAGTGCGCGGACTTGGAATCCTCAACATCCGCGCCATGTTCGGCGAGGGAGCCGTTCTGCGCGACAAGACGCTCAATCTCGTCGTCGATCTCCAGCCGCTGGCCCAGCCCGAACTCGAATGCATCGACCGGCTCACAGGCAGTCTGTCGGCCATGAACGTGCTGGGCGTGGCCATCCCCAAGATCATCATGCCGGTGGCGCCCGGCCGCAATCTGGCGATCCTGGTGGAGGCCGCCGTCAGGCACCAGATCCTGCGCATCCGCGGCTATGACGCAGGCGTGGACTTCATCGACCGCCAGGCGCGCGCCATCCGTCTGGATCGGCCCGATCCCCCCGTCGCCAGAGACTGATCCCGAACCCGATCGCTCGACAGGAGGTACCTCCCATGCAACTGATCATCCTCAGCGGTCTGTCCGGCTCCGGCAAGAGCATCGCGCTCCACACGCTGGAGGACATGGGTTTCTACTGCATCGACAACCTGCCCTTCTTCCTGCTCCAGGATCTGGTGCTCGGGTTGCACGAGACGCTCGACGAGGCCTTCGGCAAGACGGCGGTCGGCATCGACGCGCGCGGCAATCCCGAGGCCTTGCGCCGGCTGCCCGATCTGGCGAGCGCGGCGCGCGAGCGCGGGATCGACTGTCGCGTGCTGTTCCTGGAGACCCAACTGGAGATCCTGATCCGGCGCTACAGCGAGACCCGGCGCCGCCATCCGCTCACCCACAGCGACCGCTCGCTGCGCGAGGCCATCCAGCTCGAACAGGAGTTCCTGGAGCCGGTGCGCAAGCGCGCCGATCTGGTGATCGACACCACCCAGACCAATGTGCATGAACTGCGCGACCAGGTGCGCGGCTGGCTGCTGGGCGGGGAGTCGCCCCGGATCTCGATCCTGCTCAAGTCCTTCGGTTTCAAGCATGGCGTGCCGCCCGACGTCGATTTCGTGCTCGACGTGCGCTGTCTGCCCAATCCGCACTGGGAGACCGAACTGCGGATGCTCACCGGGCTGGATCCGGAGGTCGCGCGCTTCCTGGAGTCCAGCCCCGAGGTGCTGAACATGCGCGCCGACATCCTCGCCTTCTTCGAGCGCTGGATCCCGCGTTTCGAGACCGACGGACGCAGTTATCTGACCATCGCCATCGGCTGCACCGGCGGTCAGCATCGCTCGGTCTACATGACCGAACGGCTCGGTGAGCGTCTGGAGTCGCTCGGCCACAAGGTCATCGTCCGTCATCGGGAACTGGCGTGAGCGTCGGCATCCTGCTCGTCACCCATCGCTCGCTCGGGAGGGATCTGCTGCGCATCGCCGGCGAGATCCTGGGCCGGGCGCCGGCCGGGGTCGCCTGCTGCGAGGTCGTCAACGACACCCCGCCCGATGAGATCCTCACCCGTTGCCGGCATCTGGCCGCGACCATCGATCAGGGCGAGGGCGTGCTGGTGCTGACCGATCTCTATGGCGCCACCCCGGCCAATGTCGCGCGCGCATTCGCCGACTCGCGCGCCCAGGTGCGCGTGGTCAGCGGCCTGAACCTGCCGATGCTGCTGCGAACCCTGAATTACGCCGCGCTCGACCTCGAGGGTCTGGCCGAGAAGGCCCTCAGCGGCGGTCGCGACGGCGTGCGCGGCGGCGACTGAGGCGCGCGCGATCCTAAGGCCCTCAGGCCCATTCGAACGCCTCCAAATGCGATTCAGGTACTACTCTTACTCAGAAGGATCACACCGGATGATTCGCCAAGAACTCGAGATCCGCAACAAACTCGGTCTGCACGCGCGGGCGGCCGCCAAACTGGTGCAGTGCGCCAATCGCTTCGAGAGCGAGGTCAGGGTCGAGCGCCGTGGCCAGAGCGTCAACGGCAAGAGCATCATGGGCGTCATGATGCTGGCCGCGAGCCAGGGCACCACGATCGCTGTCGAGGCCGCGGGCGCGGACGAACAGGAGGCCATGGCGGCCATCGAGCAACTCATACTGGACCGCTTCGGAGAACCAGAGTGACCCTCGCCTTCCAGGGCATCGGGATCGGCACCCCGAACTCGATCGCACTGGGTCCGGCCTTCGTCGACATCCGTGGACAGGGGGGCGTGACCCACGCACCGATCGGTGCCGACGAGATCCAGGACGAGATCGCCCGCTTCGATCTGGCGGTCGAGGCTGCGCGCGGCGCACTCAAGCGGGTGCATGCTCAGATCCCGCCGGACACGCCGATCGAGATCGTCGAGTTCATCGACACCCATCTGCTGATGCTGGAGGACACGGCGCTCATCGACGGCGTGCGCCATATCGTGGCCGAGCAGCTGTGCACCGCCGAATGGGCGCTGCAACGCCAGCGCGATACCCTGATCGCGGTCTTCGACCGCATGGACGATCCCTATCTGCGCACGCGCCGCGACGACATCGAGCACGTGGTGCGTCAGATCCAGATCTTCCTGCGCGGCGAGCCGAGTGAACCGGCGCTCGCGCCGCGGGATCTGGACGGCTATGTCGTGGTCGCGCGCGACCTGATGCCCGCCGATGCCATCCTGCTGCATCATCGCGGCGCCGTGGCCTTCGTGACCGAGTACGGCGGCCCCATGTCGCATACCGCGATCCTGGCGCGCAGTCTCGGCGTGCCGGCGGTCATGGGGCTGCACGACATCAGCCGCTATCTGCGCGCCGGGGAGCTGCTGATCGTCGACAGCGCCGGCGGCACGGTCATCGCCAACGCCGACGCACGAATCGTCGACGACTACCGCCGGCGACTGCGCGAGATCCGGGCGCGTCAGGGTCGTCTGCGCGCGCTCGTCGACCGCCCGACCCGCACGCGCGACGGTGTGGAGATCCGGCTCCAGGCCAATCTGGAGCTGGCCGAGGACGTCGAGCTGGCCAAGGCCAATGGGGCGCACGGAGTCGGACTCTATCGCACCGAGTTCCTCTACATGAACCGCACCGACCTGCCGGACGAAGAGGAACACTTGGCCGACTACAGCGCCATGCTGGCCGCACTCGACGGTCGGCCCATCACCATCCGCACGCTTGACCTCGGGGTCGACAAGCACAGCGAGGCCCTGGCCCGGCCCGGCTCGAACGTCAGCAATCCCGCGCTCGGACTGCGCGCCATCCGGCTCTGTCTGAAGGAACCCGAACTCTTCCGGCCCCAGGTGCGGGCCATCCTGCGCGCCTCGGCGCTCGGTCCGGTACGGCTGATGCTGCCGCTCGTCACCAGCGTCCACGAACTCGACCGCGCCCTGGCCATCATCGCCGAACTCAAGCGTCAGCTCGACCGCGACGGATTGGCCTATGACGACGCCATGCCGGTCGGCGCCATGATCGAGGTGCCGGCCGCCGCGCTCACCGCGCGCGCCATCGCGCGCCGGATGGATTTCCTGTCGATCGGAACCAATGATCTGATCCAGTACACCCTGGCCATCGACCGTCTCGACGACGCGGTCAACGATCTCTTCGACCCGGTCCATCCGGCCATCCTGCGCCTGATCCGGCTCACCATCGAGGCCGGGCACGCACTCGACGTCCCGGTCGGGATGTGCGGCGAGATGGCGGGCGATCCGCGCTTCACCCGTCTCCTGCTCGGGATGGGGCTGCGCGAGTTCAGCATGCAGCCCGGCGCCCTGCTCGACATCAAGGAGATCCTGCTGGAGTCCGATGTCGGCGAGCTGGAGCATCAGGTCACCCGGTTCCTCGCCCAGCTCGACGAGCACGACCCCGTCCATCTGCTCGCCGCCCTGAACGCCGGTTCCCTCTCGACCCCAGTGGTCAAGGGGTAGCCCAAGCCGTCCCGCTCACTCGAATCCGGCCGGTGCGGCCTGATGCCAGTGCGTCAGATGCTGATAGCGGTGCGCGACATTGAGCAGACGGGCCTCCTCGAAATAATTGCCGATGATCTGCAAGCCGACCGGCAGACCCTCGACGGGTTCGACCGGGATCGATATCCCCGGCAGTCCGGCGAGATTGGCGGCGATGGTGTAGATGTCGTTGAGATACATGGACACCGGATCGTCCAGCTTGGATCCGAGCGCGAAGGCCGTGGTCGGGCTGGTCGGCCCCATGATGACGTCGACCTGTTCGAAGGCGCGCTTGAAGTCGTCCGCGATCAGCCGGCGGATCTTCTGCGCCTTGAGATAGTAGGCGTCGTAATAGCCGGCCGAGAGCACATAGGTGCCGATCATGATGCGACGCTGGACCTCGGGGCCGAAGCCCTCGGCACGACTGCGCTCATAGAGGTCTTGCAGGTCTTTCGGATTGTCGCAGCGATGGCCGTAACGCACCCCGTCGAAGCGCGCCAGGTTCGACGAGCACTCGGCAGGCGCGACCACATAGTAGACAGGCACCGAGAGCGGGCTGTTGGGCAGACTGATCTCGACGATCTCGGCACCGAGCGACTCGTACTCCTTGATCGCCGCCATGACGGCATCGCCGATGCGCGGATCCAGTCCGGCCCCGAAGTATTCCTTCGGCAGACCGATGCGCAGGCCATGCAGATCGTCGTCGAGTGCGTCGACATAGTCCGGAACCTCGACGTCGGCACTGGTCGAGTCGCGCTCGTCGAAACCGGCCATCTCATCGAGGATGAAGGCCGCGTCCGCCGCCGAGCGCGCCATGACGCCGGCCTGATCGAGTGAGGAGGCGAAGGCGATCATGCCCCAGCGCGAGCAGCGTCCATAGGTCGGCTTGATGCCGGTGATGCCGCACAGTGCCGCCGGCTGTCGGATCGAACCGCCGGTGTCGCTCGCCGTGGCCGCCGCGCACAGTCGTGCGGCCACAGCCGCCGCCGAGCCGCCCGAGGAACCGCCCGGCACACGGGTCTCGTCCCAGGGATTCCTGACCGGACCATACCAGCTCGTCTCGTTGCTCGACCCCATGGCGAACTCGTCCATGTTGGTCTTGCCGAGCACCACGGCACCGGCGGCCGCCAGCCGCTCGACGATGGTCGCGTCATAGGGCGCGACGAAGCTGTCGAGCATCCGCGAACCGCAGCTGGTCCTGAGTCCCAGGGTGCAGAAGATGTCCTTGTGGGCGATCGGGATGCCGGTCAGCGGCCCGGCCTCGCCCGATCTGAGCGTCCGGTCGGCACGCTCGGCCGCCGCGAGCGCCGATTCGGCCGCCACAGTGATGAACGAATTCAGCGCCGGGTCGAGCCGCGCGATGCGTTCCAGATAATGCTGCGTCAACTCGACGCTGGAATAGGTCCGCAGCCGCAGATCGGCGGCCATTTGAGCGATCGATTTGTTCTGCATCAGTCGATGACCTTCGGAACCAGATAGAGTCCGCCCTCGGTCAGGGGGGCGATGGACTGGAAGCGTTCACGCTGGTTGAGTTCGGTAGGGACGTCCGGGCGCAGACGCTGGGCCATGTGCAGCGGATGGGCCATGGGCTCGACGCCCGAGGTGTCGACCGCGTCCATCTGGGCGACCAGGTCGAGGATGTTGCTGAGATCCGTGGCATAGCGCGCGCGCTGCTCGGGGGCGATGGCGAGCCGGGCCAGATGGGCGATCTTGTCGATGTCTGAAGAATCCAGTGACATGTTGAATCAGCCGTTGACGGTAAAATGGACGAAAATAGCACAAATGATCGTTCGGGCGGATGCCTCGGCGTCGGGTCTCCGTCCGTCCGGAGAGTCCGGCGCCTTGCCGATCCAGGCCCGCATTGTTAGATTAGCGCCCCAATCATCCAGGGATCCCGTTTCGGAACCGAGATCCAAGCCACTCATCTTCTGCGACGCCTCACCCACCTGGCGTTCTACCACCCGGAAGGTATCTTTACCGATGTTCTTCAGAAACATTCGCGGAATGTTCTCCAACGATTTGTCGATCGATCTGGGGACCGCCAATACGCTGATCTATGCCCGAGGCCGCGGCATTGTGCTCAACGAGCCCTCGGTCGTGGCCATCCGGCACGAGCGCCAGGGGGGTACCAAGACGGTGGTGGCGGTCGGCGAGGAGGCCAAGCAGATGCTCGGTCGCACGCCGCAGAACGTCACCGCGATCCGGCCGATGAAGGATGGCGTCATCGCCGACTTCACGGTCACCGAAAAGATGCTCCAGTACTTCATCCGCAAGGTGCACGAGACCAGCTTCCTGCGTCCCAGCCCGCGCGTGCTCATCTGCGTGCCCTGCGGCTCGACCCAGGTCGAGCGCCGTGCCATCAAGGAGTCCGCCGCCGGTGCCGGCGCGCGCGAGGTCTATCTGATCGAGGAACCGATCTCGGCGGCCATCGGCGCCGGTCTGTCCGTGCACGAGCCGCGCGGCTGCATGGTCATCGACATCGGCGGCGGCACGGCCGAGGTGGCGGTGATCTCGCTGAGCGGCATCGTCTATGCCGAGTCGGTGCGGGTCGGGGGCGACACCTTCGACGACGCCATCGTCAACTATGTGCGCCGCAACTACGGTACCCAGATCGGCGAGGCCACCGCCGAGCGCATCAAGCACAGCATCGGCTCGGCCTTCCCCGGCAACGAGGTGCTGGAGATCGACGTCAAGGGCCGCAGTCTGGCCGAGGGCGTGCCGCGCAGTTTCACGCTCAACAGCAACGAGATCCTCGAAGCCCTCCAGGAACCCCTGTCGATGGTGGTGCAGGCCGTCAAGATGGCCCTGGAGAAGACCCCTCCCGAGCTGGGCGCCGATGTCGCCGAGCGCGGCATCGTGCTGACCGGCGGCGGCTCCTTGCTGCGCGGTTTCGACCGACTGATCGAGGAGGAGACCGGACTGCCGGTGATCGTGGCCGAGGATCCGCTGACCTGCGTCGCCCGTGGCGGCGGCATCGTACTGGAAATGCTCGACACCCAGGAGAGCGTCTTGTTCGCGACCGAATGACACGACTCGGCTTTCAGCGACCAGCGTTCAACCGGAAGATCCCTCCGGCTGGAAGCCGTCCGCTGGAGGCTGAAAGCTGAGGTACTGCCGCCATCAAACCCCTGTTCAAACCAGGCCCATCACCCAATCTCCGCGTCGTTCTCGCCGTGGTGATGGCGCTCGGGTTGCTCGTGGCCGATCACCGTCAGCAGCAACTGGAGCTGCTGCGCACGGCGCTCTCGCTCGTGACCTATCCGCTGCAACTGGCCGCCGATCGCCCCAGTCAACTCTTCCGCGAGGCGCGCGAGCGGCTCGCCGGACAGGACGTGCTGCGCGACGAGAACAGCGAGCTGCACCGCGAGAACCTGCTGCTCAAGGCACGACTCCAGAAGTTCGAGGCCATGGAGGCCGAGAATGCGCGTCTGCGCGACCTGCTCGGCTCCTCGCTCGACGTCGGCGAGCGGGTGCTGATCGCCGAGATCATGGCCGTCGAACTGGCACCCTATCGTCAGCAGGTGATGCTCAACAAGGGTACCAACGCCGGGGTCTTCGTCGGTCAGCCGGTGCTCGACGCCAATGCCGTGATGGGGCAGGTCATCCGCGCCAATCCCTTCTCCTCGGTGGTGCTCCTGATCACGGACTCCGATCATGCCCTGCCGGTCGAGGTCAACCGCAACGGGCTGCGCACCATCGCCGCCGGCACCGGGCCGAATCATGACCTGGAGCTGCTCTACATCCCCAAGAACGCCGACATCCAGGTCGGCGACCTGCTGGTGACATCGGGCATGGACGGGCGTTTTCCGTCCGGCTATCCGGTGGCGCGCGTCAAGATCGTGCGCCAGGATCCGGATAATCCCTTCACCACGGTCATCGCCCAGCCCACGGCACGGCTCGACCGTAGCCGCGAGGTGCTGCTGGTCTGGAACCTGAGCGAGACATCGCGCTTGCAGGCCCTGACCGCCGAGGCCCTCAAGCCCAGGGACGTGACTCAATGAAGACCGTCAAGAAGCGCTCCGTCAAGAAGCCGTCCTACAGGCCGCGCCAACCCTTCTGGCCGGTCGCGCTCACCTTCACGCTGGCGCTGTATCTGACCATCCTGCCGATGCCGGATTGGCCCTGGGACTACCGCCCGCCCTGGACCGTGCTCGCCGTCCTCTTCTGGTGCTTCGCCGCGCCGCGCCGGGTCGGCATCCTGACGGCCTTCGTCGTCGGTCTGATGCTCGACGTGCTCACCGGCGCCCTGCTCGGACAGCACGCGCTGGCGCTCTCGGTCACGGCCTATCTGGCGCTCGTGCTGCGCCCGCGCATCCGCATCTTTCCACAGTGGCAGCAGACCTTCTTCGTGGCCCTGATCCTGCTGACCGAGCGACTGCTGACGCTCTGGATCATCGCCGCGACCGGCCAGACGATGCCGGCCCTGACCTACTGGATCTCGGCGCTGGTCGGTCTGGCCTTCTGGCCGATCATGGCCTGGCTGCTGGTGCCCTTCGAACGTCGCCTGGGGATGAGTTGAACGACATGCTCAAGAGCAGTCTGGAGGATCGCCGGCGCGAACAGCGCCTGGTCCGAACGCGCGTCATCGTCTCGGCCCTGTTCGTGATCCTGGGGCTGGGGCTGGTTCTGGCGCGCCTGCACCATCTGCAACTGGAGCTTCACGACCACTTCACGGTGCTGTCGACCGAGAACCGGGTCAAGATCCAGCCGGTACCGCCCAACCGCGGGCTGATCTTCGATACCAAGGGCGTGGTGCTCGCCGAGAATCATCCGTCCTTCTCGCTGGTGATCACGATCGAGAAGGTCGGGGATCTGAAGGCCACCATCGACGAACTCAAAAAGCTGATACCGATCGAGGATGGCGACCTGTCGCGTTTCGAGCGTCTCAAACGCCAGCGCATGCGTTTTCAGCCGGTCCCCATCCGCTTGAACCTGACGTCCGAAGAAGTAGCCCGCTTTGCCGTCGACGGTTATCGTTTCCCCGGCGTCGAGGTCCATGCCGAGCTGATCCGCACCTATCCCAAAGGCGAACTCACGGCCCATGTGCTCGGCTATGTCGGACGCATCAACGAAAAGGAACTGGCACGCATCGACAAGGGCAACTATGCCGGCACCAACTTCATCGGCAAGGGCGGCGTGGAACTGGCCCACGAGGACGTGCTGCACGGCAAGGTCGGCTATCAGCAGGTCGAGGTCAATGCGCGCGGACGCATCCTGCGCACGCTCGAGAGCACGCCGCCGGCACCGGGTCAGGATCTCTATCTCTATCTCGACATCGCGCTGCAACGGGCGGCCACCGAGGCGCTCGGCGAGAATCGCGGCTCGATCGTGGCCATCGATCCGCGCAGCGGCGGCGTGCTGGCCATGGTGAGCACACCGAGCTTCGACCCCAACCTCTTCGTCGAGGGGATCAGCCAGAGCAATTACGACGCCCTACTCCATTCGCCCGACAAACCGCTCTACAACCGCGCCATTCGCGGTCAGTATCCGCCCGGCTCCACGGTCAAGCCTTTCATCGGACTCGGCGGTCTGTCGCTGGGTTTCGTCACGCCGCGCAAGACGACCTTTTGTCCGGGTTACTTCTCGCTGCCGGGCCAGAAGCACCGCTTCCGCTGCTGGCGGCGCGGCGGACACGGCACGGTCGATCTGGAGCAGGCCATCGTGCAATCCTGCGATGTCTATTTCTACTGGCTGGCCAATCAGATGGGCGTCGACAAGCTGCACGCCTTCCTCTCGGAATTCGGTTTCGGTTCGCGAACCGGCGTCGATGTCTCGGGCGAGCTGCCCGGACTCCTGCCGTCGCGCGAATGGAAGGAGCGAGCACGTAAACAGCCCTGGTATCCGGGCGAGACGCTCATCATGGGCATCGGTCAGGGTTATTTCCTGGCCACGCCCATGCAACTGGCGGCGGCCACCGCCGCCCTGGCCAACAAGGGGCACTTCATCCAGCCGCGACTGGCCTATGCGCGACGTGTGCCGGGGGCCGACGTAGCGACGGTCTTCCCCACGGTCGCCCGCCAGATCCGGATCACCAATCCGGGCGATTGGGACATCGTCATCGAGGACATGGCCAAGGTCGTGGAGAGCCAGCGCGGAACGGCCAAGCGCATCCACTCCAACGACTACCGGATCGCCGGCAAGACCGGCACCTCGCAGGTCTTCACCATCGGCCAGAAGGAGCGCTACGACGCCTCCAAGATCTCGGAGCGTCTGCGCGATCACGCGCTCTTCGTCGCCTTCGCACCGGTCGAGGATCCACGTATCGCCGTGGCGGTGATGGTGGAGAACGGCGGTTCGGGTAGCGGGACCGCCGCGCCGATCGCACGCCGGGTCATCGATGCCTATCTCGGCGGCACGCCGCTGCCGGACGAATCGAGGGAGACGCCGGATGGCGACTGATCCGCTGTCCTCACGGGCGAACTGGGAGGTCGACGCGCCCGAGGGCGGCCGGCTGCGCCGGCTGCATATCGATGCGCCGCTCATGACCGGACTGCTGGCGCTCTGCGGCTTCGGCCTGGTGGTGCTCTACAGCGCCGGTGAACGCGAGCTGGTGATGGTCGAGCGCCAGCTCCTGCGTCTGGGCATCGCCTTCGGCATCATGCTGGCCATCGCCCAAGCGCACCCCAACCAGTTCAAGCGCTGGTCGCTGGGGCTCTATGGGCTGGGTATGCTGATGCTGGTGGCCGTGCTCCTGATCGGCGACATCAGCAAGGGTGCGCAACGCTGGCTCGATTTCGGCGTGGTGCGCTTCCAGCCCTCGGAGCTGCTCAAGCTCGCCGTGCCCATGACCGTGGCCTGGGTGCTGGCGCTGCGTCCGCTGCCGCCGCGTCTGCCGGGGGTCCTGCTGGCGGCCGTTCTGATCCTGATCCCGGTCGCACTGATCGCCAAGCAACCGGACCTGGGCACCTCGCTGCTGGTCCTGAGCGCGGGCGTCATGGTGCTCTTCATCGCCGGGCTGAGCTGGCGGATGATCATCGGGCTGGCGGCTCTGGCCGCCGCCGTGGCGCCGCTGGTCTGGATGCACATGCACGACTATCAGCGCACCCGCGTCATGACCCTGCTCGATCCGCAGTCCGACCCGCTGGGCAGCGGCTATCACATCATCCAGTCGCAGATCGCCATCGGCTCGGGCGGCCTCTCGGGCAAGGGCTGGCTCAACGGCACCCAGTCGCACCTGGAGTTCCTGCCCGAGCGCCACACGGATTTCATCTTCGCCGTGATCGGCGAGGAGTTCGGCTTCACCGGCATTCTGGCGCTGATGGCGCTCTATCTGTTCATCATCGGGCGCGGACTCATGATCGCCGCGCGCGCCCAGGACAACTACGAGCGCCTGCTCGCCGGCGGCCTGACGCTGGTGTTCTTCGTCTATCTGTTCGTCAACACCGGCATGGTCAGCGGACTGTTGCCCGTGGTCGGCGTGCCCCTGCCCCTGATCAGCTATGGCGGCACCTCGATGGTGACACTCATGGCCGGTTTCGGGATACTGATGTCGATCGAGACCCACCGTGCCAGGAAATGAGTCGGATCATGCGTGACACCACCCTCCCACCACTCATCGTCATCCTGCTGCTCGCACTGACCGGCTGCGCCAGTCGCGGCGAACTCGACGATGAGGCCATCGCCCGCATCCCGGATGCCGTGCCCAAGGTCGAGCCGTTGGCCAAGTCGGGCAATCCAGAGTCCTATGTGGTCTTCGGTCGGCGCTATTACACCAAGAAGTCCGCGCACGGCCATGTCGAGCGCGGACTGGCCTCCTGGTATGGCCGTCCCTTCCACGGGCGCAAGACCAGCTCGGGCGAGACCTATGACATGTACGCCATGAGCGCGGCACACAAGACGCTGCCGTTGCCGACCTATGCGCGCGTCACCAATCTCGAAAACGGTCGCCGTGTCGTGGTGCGGATCAATGATCGCGGTCCCTTTCACGACGGTCGCGTCATCGATCTCTCCTACACGGCCGCCGTCAAGCTCGGAATGAAGCGCCAGGGCACGGCGCGAGTGGAAGTCCAGGCGATCGATCCCAGACGCCGTTTCTGGAGCTTCCTGCCTTTCCTGGCTGACCACTCCGAGGCCGAGAGCGACACCGGCCGCCCGACCCGCGCTTCGGCTTCGCTACAAAACTGAAACACTGTGCCATTTTTGCGATTTGAAGGGTAAAATGTGCCACAATCTCTATCTCGCGACCTCCGCGTCCCCGGATCTCCCATGAATTCAGCCATCAAGCGCCTGCTCCCGTGGTTCCTGCTGCTGCTCACCCTTGGCCTGCCCGTCGGCGCCCAGCCGACGACGCCCGCCCCACCCGAGCTGGACGCCAAGGGCTATCTGCTCGTCGACTTCCATACGGGCAAGACCCTGGCCGAACTCAACGCCGACGAGCGGCTCGAGCCGGCGAGTCTGACCAAGATCATGACCGCCTACACGGTGTTCCGCGAACTGGCCTCCGAGCGCATCAAACTCACCGATCAGGTGCTGGTCAGCGAGCGGGCCTGGCGCACCGGCGGCTCCAAGATGTTCATCGAGGTCGGCAAGCAGGTCAGCCTGGAGGATCTGCTCAAGGGTATGATCATCCAGTCGGGCAACGATGCCAGCGTGGCCCTGGCCGAATACGTCTCGGGCAACGTCGAGTCCTTCGCCAATCTCATGAACGCCCACGCCAAGCGGCTCGGCATGACCAACAGCCATTTCACCAACCCCAATGGCCTGCCGGACCCCGAGCTCTATACGACCGCGCGCGACATAGCGCGGGTCGCCGTGGCCCTGATCCGCGAGTTTCCGGAATACTATGCCTGGTACTCCAACCTGGAGTTCACCTACAACGGCATCACCCAGCAGAATCGCAACCCGCTGCTCAGACGCGACCCCACGGCCGACGGCATCAAGACCGGCTACACCAAGGCGGCCGGTTACTGTCTGGTCGGATCGGCCAAGCGCGACGACATGCGTCTGATCTCGGTCGTGATGGGTTCACCCAGCCCCAAGGCGCGTGCCGAGGCCAGTCTGGCCCTGCTCAACTACGGCTTCCGCACCTACGAGAGCCACAAGCTCTATCCCGTCGGTCAACCGATCCAGAATCTGCGCGTCTGGTTCGGCGAACAGGAGACACTGCCGGCGGGTCCGGAGCGTGACGTGGTCGCCACCGTCCCGCGCGGTCAGTACGACAAGCTCAGCGCCCGGATCGAGAAGACCTCCGAGCTGAATGCCCCCATCGCTCAGGGGGAGCGGCTCGGCGACGTGGTGGTCTCGATGGGCGAGGAAGAGATCACGCGCATTCCGCTCGTCGCGCTCCAGGATCTGCCCAAGGGCGGTCTCTGGCGTCAGGCCAAGGACAGCGTGTTGCGGATGTTCTGATGGGCGGTCGAACGTGAACGAACTCTATCTCAACGGGGCCTTCGTACCGCCCGCCGAGGCGTGCGTCTCGGTCATGGATCGCGGCTTTCTGTTCGGCGACGGCGTCTACGAGGTCATCCCGAGCTATGGCGGCCGTTTCCTGGGGCTGGAGCCGCATCTCGACCGGCTGGACGCGAGCCTCGCGGCCCTGCGTATCCAGACCCCACTCGGGCGCGAGGACTGGCGCGCACTCTTGCGGCGGCTGATCGGCACGCCACCGGTACCCGATCAGTACGTCTATCTCCAGGTGACGCGCGGCGTGGCGCCGGAGCGCGATCATCTCTGTCCCGAGGGCATAGAGCCGACCGTGCTCGCCTTCGCCCGGCCGATCAAGCCGCGCGCACCCGCCATCGCCGAGCAGGGCGTTGCCTGCATCACCCGTCCAGACATCCGCTGGCTGCGCGGCGAGATCAAGTCGATCTCGCTGGCCGCCGCAGTTCTGATGCGCCGTGAGGCCGCCGACGCCGACGCGCTGGAGACCATCATGCACCGCGACGGCTGGGTGACGGAGGGCGCGGTCTCCAATGTCTTCGTCGTTGCCGATGGGGCGCTCATGACACCGCCCAAGAGCCGGTGGCTGCTCTCGGGCATCACGCGCGAGCTGGCCCTGACTCTGGCGCGCGAGCACGGCATCGAGTACCAGGAACGACCCGTCGCGCTCGACACCCTGCGCGCGGCCGACGAGATCTGGCTCAGCAGCTCGACGCGCGAGGTGCTGCCGGTCACACGGCTCGACGGCGAGCGGGTGGGCGACGGACGTCCGGGGCCGCTCTGGCGCCGGATGGATGCGATCTATCAGGACTACAAGGCACGGGTGCGAGCAGGCCATGTCTGATCAAACAGAAACCCTGATGACCTTTCCCTGCCGCTTCGCGGTCAAGGCCATGGGACCGGCCGGGCGCGGCCTGGAAGCGGTCGTGGTCGAGATCGTCAGCCGTCATGCCGAGGGCGTCGACGAGACGGCGATCTCGGTGCGCGAGAGCCGGGGCGGCAACTGGATCGCCGTCACCCTGACCTTCGAGGCCCACAGCAAGCCCCAGCTCGACGCCATCTATCGGGAACTCAGCGCGCACGAGCTGGTGGCCTGGGCGCTGTGAACGCGCCGCTCCAGCCGCTGCGCATCCGATATCCGGACGGACTCCAGGACTATGCGGCGACCTGGGCGGCGATGCGCGCCTTCACGGACGCGCGCGAGGCGGATACGCCGGACGAACTCTGGCTGCTCGAACATCCGCCGGTCTTCACGCTCGGTCAGGCCGGACGTCCCGAGCATCTGCTCGCCCCTGGGGATATTCCGGTGATCCGGACCGATCGCGGCGGGCAAGTGACCTATCATGGTCCGGGTCAGCTCGTCGCCTATCCGCTGCTCGATCTGCGACGTTCCGGGATCGGCATCAAGCGGCTGGTGGAGCGGTTGGAACAGTCCGTCATCGATCTGCTGGCAGGGTATGGCATCGTGGCTGAGCGGCGCGCCAACGCACCCGGCGTCTATGTCGCCGATGCCAAGATCGCCTCGCTCGGTCTGCGCGTGCGCAACGGGTGCAGCTATCACGGTCTGGCGCTCAACGTCGACCTGGATCTGGAACCCTTCGGTCGCATCAATCCCTGCGGTTATGCCGGACTGGCCGTCACCCGGCTCGTCGATCACGTCCCTGGGATCACGCTCGACGAGACGCGCCGCGCACTGGCCGAGATCCTGGCGCGACACCTGAATCGATCGGACTGAAGCCGGCTCAGCAGCATTCGTCCTCGATCCGGTCGAGCAGATCCGGCCCCTCGAGGTGCCCGTGGTGCTCGAACAGCTCGCGGCCATCAGGGCACCCGCGCCACCGGACGCATCTCCTTGTCGCAGACCCCGCCGACGCTCACCGAGCGCATCGTGCCCGCCCCTCGACAGGTCTCGCCGCGATCGTTGATCCGGCAGTTGAGCTCGACCGGCGTACCTGCGCTGAGCCAACTCGGCACCCGGCGATAGCGCCCGGTCCCGGCCGAGCGACAGCCGCTCGGGATGCCGTAGGCCGGACAGGAATCGGGCCGCTTCAGCGAGACCTTGCGCGCATCGACCAGGAAGCCGGGATAGTTGTTCTCGATACGGATGACGTCGCGATCCGGCTCCTGAGTGACCAGGAATTCCTTGAAGGCATAGCCCGAGCCGGACTTGGCGCCGACCTCGATGCGGGTATTGGCGATGAGCGCGAAGTCGCCGTCCTTGCGCGCCACGGCGCCGGTCATGTACTCGACTCGGTCGTGATTGGGGAAGCACTGTCCCATGGCCGGGGCGTGATAGTAATGGCGCATGGTAGTGATGTCGGTCAGGCTGTTGCCGGGGAAGACGGCGCGCAGATCCGAGTCGTCGCCATAGAGGATGCGCTCGGCATCCGGCGCGGTCTGGGCATACATGGCCTGGAGCTTGGCGTAATTGTCGCGGTCGGCCAGATCCGGGCGCAGATAGCAGGAGGTCAGACCCGAGATCTGGGTCAGATACTCGTCCCAGATGTTGTACTGCGAGGGCGCGGAGGAGACGCCCTTGAAGTCACCGGGGAACCCACACCCCTGCCCGCGCTGGCACTGGCCCACGGCGCGATTGCGGATCGAGAGCACCACGATGTTGCGCTCGCAGGCGCCATAGGCGTTGCAGCCGCGTCCCAGATGGCCCTCGTAGAGCGCGGTGCGCATCGCGTAATCCAGATGCTTGGCGCGCGCCAGCGTGGTCGGCGAGCCGAGATCCGAGCGCCGGGCGCTGAAGTCGTCCCAGGCGCGCTCCAGGGCCTGACGGCGGCGCGTCAGACGCGCGTTGACCGAGGCGCACTCGCTGGAGTCGTGGAAGGCGCGCACGATGCGGTCGAGTTCGCTGACACCGCCCGCCGAACCGCTGCGCCCGCCCGAGCGCGGCGGATCGAAGAAGGGCGCCTTCTCCAGGGCATAGAGCTCACGCACATCGATGACGTTGCGCACGCTCGCCGGGCAATGATGATTGCGTACCCTGAGTTCCTTGCGCTCGGCCACGGCACGCTTGAAGACTTCGTTGGAAGCCGGAGTCGCCGAGCGCGGATCGACCACGACCTCGAAGCCGACATAGGGCGTGCCTGAAGTGTCGGTCAGCGGCTGGCCGTTGCGGATCATCAGACAGGGGATGAGCGAGGTGCCCTGTACCAGTGTCCCGGCGCGCCCGGCGGCGGTGCCGGCGCCGGCGAAGCGGTCGGCGTCGTAATAGGGGACGTCCATGGGACCGTTGAACTTGTAGACCGTCATCACGGGTGTGGCCGGAATCGCGGCCGGCAGATCGAACGAGACGAGTAGCGCGAGCGCGCCGAACCGGATACGCATGGGACCGAACCTTCCTCGATGTTGGATACCAGGGGGTGTCCTAGGCTAGGCCAAGCCGGAGCGCGAATCCACCCCGGATCGCCTCCGGCTTTGGCGCGGTCGGCTTGAGAATGGCGACTCGATATGCCGTAATGCAAACTCACACCAAGACCGCTCAGAGGATCGGGTCATCATGTCAAACGCACTCAGACTGTTCGTCGGCGCACTGCTGATCGTCGCGCACGGCCTGGTCATGGCCGGCGAGGTGCAGTCGGGACGGGCCGATGTCTTCATGACCGACTATCCGTACAGCCGACGCATGCTCGACAACCACGACTGGGCGCGTCTCGTCTCGCCCACCCAGTCCGATCAGAACACCGGCTACACCTGGATGACGGCGCCGGGCATCGACCGGCGCGACTGGGAGCGGATCGTCGCGCCGAGCGCGAGCTATCACGTCACGCCCTACGGCTGGGCCATGGCGCCGGGCGATGACGCCTTCCATGCGCGCGTCGAACGCTTCATCACCGAGATCAAGTCCGACGGCAGACTCCAGGAGGCGGCGCGGCGTCACGGTCTCGAACCCATCGTGGTGCACTGAGTAAACACTCTCTCGCTCCCCTCATGTCACATGGCGAAGCACAGCGACGCGGCCTGCTCCTGGCCGCCCTGACCCTGCTGGCGAGCGGTTGGCTGGCCGCCTTCGGCATCACGCTCTGGCGTCTGCACGACAAGGCGACCGCCGACGGTTTCGCAGCGGCGCGGATGCATGCGCGCCACTTCGAGGACTATCTGACCAAGACGCTCCAGGTCATCGACCTGAGCGTGGGCAATCTGCCGCCGGGCGAGGATCTCATGGACGACCGGGCGCTCGCGACGCATCTGACCGGTCTGCTGCGTCCCTCCTCCTTTCTGCGTTCGCTGTCGATCCTGATGCCGGACGGGCGGGTGATCGCCAGTTCGGATGTGCGCAACCTGGGTCGTGAGATCGACTTGAGGGGCTTCTATCCGGATATCGGCCTGACCGGCATACAGCTACGCATCGGCCAGCCCTGGCTGGGGCGGGATCTGGCGAACGCGACCCCGAGTCTGGGCGAACCGCCGCCGCCGCGCTCATCGAGCCTGGTGCCGGTCATGCGTCGTTTCGTGCTCGCCGGACAGACCTACTGGTGGCTGGCCGCGCTCAATCCGGACGATTTCGTCAATCATTTCAGCCAATTGCTGCCGATCCGGGAGGGGCAGGTCCAGCTCCTGCGCTACGACGGTCTGCTGCTGCTCTCGTCCGACCCCGAGGACATCCCCGGTCGGACCGATCAGGCCGGTGAGGTGCCCGCGCGCCTGGAGCGAGTGGAGCTGGGCGAGCTGGCGCAGACACTGGCCGACGGCCGGCACGTCCTGACGGCCTATCGCGCCTCCAGCCGCTTCCGGCCGTGATCGCCGTCCATCTCGATCGAGGCTACATCCAGGCACAGTGGCTCCGCGAGGTGGGCCGGCTGTCGATGATCGTCGTGCCGATCCTGGCGGCGCTCTCGGTGGCCATCCTGCTGCTCTGGTTGCGCCGCCGCCGTCTCGAACAGCAGCGCGCCGAGCTGGAACGCCAGCGCCGTCTGGCCTCCAGCGTCTTCGAGGCCAGCAGCGACGCCATCATGCTGACCACGCCCTCGGGCGAGATCCTCTCGACCAACCCGGCCTTCGAGCGCATGACGGGTTACAGCGGCGCGGAGGCGCTGGGCCGCAATCCGCGCCTGCTCTCCTCCGGGCTGCACGACCAGACCTTCTATCGCGATCTCTGGGACGCGGTCGTCACCCAGGGCCACTGGCGCGGCGAGATCGTCAACCGCCGTCGGGATGGCGAGCTCTACACCGCGATCCTGACCATCGATGCCGTGCACGACGAACAGGGCGAACTCCGGCACTATGTCGGCGTCACCTCGGACATCACCGA
This sequence comes from Allochromatium tepidum, assembly GCF_018409545.1. Classification (GTDB taxonomy): domain Bacteria; phylum Pseudomonadota; class Gammaproteobacteria; order Chromatiales; family Chromatiaceae; genus Thermochromatium; species Thermochromatium tepidum_A. The sequence goes on from NZ_AP024563.1 coordinate 2,818,154, forward strand.
CCGCAAGCGTCACGAGGCCGAACTCCTGGCCGCCAAGGAACGCGCCGAGACGGCCGCGCGCGCCAAGACGACCTTCCTCTCGACCATGAGCCATGAGCTGCACGCGACCATCTTCGAGCCCTTCGTCCAGGCCGACGGCTCGCATACGCGCCGCTATGGGGGGACAGGGCTGGGTCTGGCCATCGCGCGCCGTCTGGCCGAGGCCATGGGCGGTACCCTGGAGCTGGAGAGCGCGCCCGACCAGGGCAGCCGCTTCACGCTGCGCCTCCCCATCCAGCCGGACGAAGTCCGTTGTCCGCCATCCCTGGAATCCACAACGGGCTGATCGTCGATGTCCAAGCTCCTGTCACGTCTGAAACGCTCGCACTGGCTCGGCGTTCCTCTAGCCCTCTGGATCGGTTTTCCGGTCTTCGCCCTGCTGATGGTGCTCTGGCCGGGCCTGGATCTGGCGGTCTCGCGACTCTTCTACACGCCGGGAGCCGGATTCACGCTCAAGGGTGTACCCTGGGAGCGCGCGCTCCATGAATCTGTGACTGTGCTGATGCTGGGGGTGAATCCGGCGCTGATCGCGCTCTGGTGGTTCAACCGGCGCACGGGGCGACGCCGGCTGGGCTTCGACGGACGCAAGCTGGCGTTCCTGCTCTGTCTGCTGGTCCTGGTGCCGGGTCTGATCGTCAATCTGACCTTCAAGGAGCATTGGGGGCGCGCACGGCCGGTCACTGTGGTGGAGTTCGGCGGTGACAGGAACTTCACGCCGGCCTTCGTCCTGTCGGATCAGGAGGGCGGTTCGTTCAGCTCGGGACATGCGGCGGCGGCGGCCTATGTGGTGGCGGTGGCCGCGACCCTGGCCGGACGCGGATCGCCCTGGATGTGGCTGGCGCTGGTCTATGCGCTTGGGGTCGGGGTGGCGCGTCTGGTCTCGGGGGGGCATTTCTTGAGCGACGTGCTGACGTCACTGTTGCTGGTTTGGATCGGCTATCGGCTGCTGGGCCGGCTCTTCTTACCCGAAACGCGCTCCGAGACGGCCCGGACTCACTCGAAGACCACGTCCTCGTAGACGGCGTCCTGGTCGCAGGAGCCGTGCCGGATTCGGCCGATTCCGATCGGTCGAGCACGGCCAATCCCGCGATCACCGGCTCCAGACGCGCCAGAGTTTCAGCTAGTGCTTCGCGCGGCAGCGGAAACGCTGGAGCGATTCCAGGCTATCTTTCAACAGGGAAGTGGTCATCGTTCGCTCTCCTCATGCAGAGGATCTGTCTACTCCAACTGTACGTGAGCGAACGATTTTTGCCGGCTGGTAGGACACTTTGTCCAAAGTCCAAAGCATAAAAACGCGGTCGAATCCTTTAACCAGGTCTCGTTCAGGCACAGTCGTCGCTATGAACGCCCGATTCACCCTGGCCCGGCGGCGTGCCATGCGCCTCGACGCGATTGCGTCCGCGTTCCTTCGCTCGATACAGTGCCTCATCGGCACGCCGGATCAGGGATTCGTGATCCGGATCCGCGTTGCCTCCGGCTTCCTCGGCCACGCCGATGCTGATGGTGACGATCCCGCGCGGCGAGGCCGGATGCCACATGCCAAGACCCGACACCGACTCGCGAATCCGCTCGGCCACCCGCAGCGCGCCCTCCAGGGTCGTGTTGGGCAAGACCACCACGAACTCCTCGCCCCCATAGCGGGCGCAGAAATCCGAACCGCGCTGCAAACTCTCGCGCAGGAGATCGGCGACGGCACGCAGACAGCGATCCCCGGCCTGATGCCCGAAAGTGTCGTTGTAGCTCTTGAAGTCGTCGATGTCGCAGATCAGCAGTGACAGCGGCACCTGTTCGCGCCGACCACGGCGCAGTTCGTGCACCAGTTGTTCGATGAAGAACCGCCGGTTGGGGATGCTGGTCAGGGCATCGAAGACGGCCTGACGACGCAGTTCTTCATAGGCGCGCGCCAGCAGCCGGCCCAGCACCAGAATGACCGCCACGCCCGCCAGACCGACGAGCGCATGACTGACGGCCAGCCCCTGCCATGGAATGGGCGCCAGCTCCGGCAGCGTGATGCTGATGCCGCCGCGCACATCGCCGAGCACATAGCCCTGCTCGGCGTGGCATTTGAGACAGGGTTCCTCGATGATGAGTGGGGCCATGTACCTGTACCCCTGCCGGCCCTCGTGCTCGAAGGGCTGAGTCCATTCCCCGAGTCCCTGCTCGAACGCCTGCAAGGCTTCCGCCTCCCAGGGCAGAGCGATATTCTCCGGACGGATCGGCTTGAGGCTGGTGATGTGGAACTGCACCCCCGTGCGTCTGGCGGCCAGCTCGGACAGGGCGCGCGTCATATAGGCGGGGTTGACCTTGGTCAGCGTCAACTCATCGCTGACCTTGATCTCGCGACGCGGATCCTTGAGATAGGGATTGGGCGGCGTCTCCGACGTGGCGGGCACATAGACGCCCCCATGCCGTGCGTTCCAGCGCCGCGTGATCAGCAGCAGGTCGAAGAAGGAGCGCGCCGCCTCCAGGGCGAGTTCTTCGCGATGGCGCTCGGCCTGATGGAGGTTCCAGCCGAGCGAGACGGCGACGATCGCCAGCCAGAGTCCGAGCACCAGCACCAGCTTGAGCCGGATATGGAACGCGGTGCGCACAGGCACGAACCGTTCATAGGCACTGTCATAGTCAGGCGTGCCGACCGCGTGCTGAAAGGTGCTCGATGTCAAGGGATCGATCTCGCTATAGCCGTTTCACGCCGGTCGCCTCGCCCGCTTGCGCCGCCGGACGACAGACGCGGGATCCGGACGGAAACAAACCTGAACCTGAGCATCCGACTTGATGCGGCCTGATCGGACAGGTATAAGCGCCGGAAGTGAACATTCAGGCTGGAATCCTCATCATGCTCGAACTCAGGTCACGAATGATGCGCACAGTCGAGGAGGCGGTTTGAACATCGGGCGCCTATCGATCGCCATCGCGGCGGCGGTCGTGGTCTCGGCCGGCATCCTGTCGTATTGGAATTCGCCGTCGCTGCGAATGCCTGAAGCCGACCCGGTGCCGCTGGAGTTGGCCCAGGCGCCGACGGGGGGTGATTTTACACTGGATTCGTCCGCCGGCCCGGTGCGTTTGAGCGATCTGCGCGGGCAGGTGGTGCTGATCTATTTCGGCTACACGTCCTGTCCCGACATCTGCCCGACCAATCTGGTCTACATCGCCAACGCCCTGCGTGCCCTGCAACCCGCCGAGCTGGAACGTACCCGCGTGCTCTTCGTCAGCGTCGACCCCGAGCGCGACGACCCGGAGCGTCTGGCGGGCTATGTCGCCTATTTCCATCCCAACATCCTGGGACTCACCGGCACGCCCGAGCAGTTGGCCGAGATCGCGGGGCGCTATGGTGCGGCCTATCGGCGCGTCGACGACAGCGGCTCGGCCATGGGCTATCTGATCGATCATTCGGCCTTCACCTCTGTCGTCGACCCGAGCGGGCGTCTGGTCGAGACGCTCGGCCATGCCAGTCCCCCTGAAACCATCCGGGACGCGATCCGCACGGCGTTCGGCACCGAACCTTGATCCATCAACGGAGATTTCGAGTATGCGCCTGATCCGTACCCTGTTCGCCGCCGCGCTCCTGTCGAGCGTCGGCCTGACCGTCAACGCCGCCGGTCTGGAAGTCGGCGATCCCTATGTCCGCGCCGTGCCGCCCGGACAGCCGAACAGCGCCGCCTTCATGACGCTGCACAACACCGGCACCGAGGATCGCGCCCTGATCGGCGCCGAGAGTCCGGCCGCCGAGACCGTCGAGCTGCACACCCATGTCGAGGAGGGCGGCCTGATGCAAATGCGCCGGATCGAGCGCATCGCGCTACCGGCCGGCGAGACCACGACGCTGGCCCCCGGCGGACTCCATATCATGCTGATCGGACTCAAGTCCGAACTCGCACCGGGCCAGACGGTCGAACTGACGCTGATCCAGGACGACGGCGAGCGTCTGGCGATCCAGGCCCCGGTGCGCCGCCTCGAACCCATGCATCACGCGGCAGCGCATTGAGCCGGCGCACGCCGGCTCGTTCGGACGACGGGGACGAACGCTTCGAGCCGGCGGCGGTCTACCGAGCCATCCGGTCGCTCGCCCCGGATATCCACGTATCCGGTTTGACCCAAGGGCCAAGCGTCTGATATACATTGCCGGATTTTTCCCCACCCTTACACCCATCAGGTCGTTTGTCGATGGCTCGAAACGGCCGCGAACACGAACAACATTTAGGCACTCGCATGAAGAAGACTTGGCTGACAACGGTTTCAGTGGCGGCTGTTTTGGTGAGCGGTCTGGCGCAGGCCGCCGAGGAACTCCAACCGGCGGACCCCGCGCGGGGCGAGACGAAGGCCAATACCATCTGCATGGCGTGCCACGGCCCGCAGGGCAACAGCGTCGTGCCCCTCTGGCCGAAGCTCGCCGGCCAGCATCCCGAGTACATCATCAAGCAGTTGACGAACTTCAAGGCCGGGGAACGCTACAACGTCCAGATGACGCCCATGGCGATGCCGCTGACCGAGCAGGAAGTGCTCGATCTGGCCGCCTATTTCTCGACCCAGACCCAGAGCGGCGGTCAGGCCGATCGTGAACTGGCCGCAAAGGGCGAGGCACTCTATCGTGCCGGCAATCCCGCGACCGGCGTGCCCGCGTGCAGCGCCTGCCATGGTCCGGCCGGCATGGGTCAGGGTCTGTCGAAATTCCCGCGCATCTCAGGCCAGCACGCCGACTATGTCAAGCAGACCCTGGAGCACTTCCGCTCGGGTGAGCGCGCCAACGATCCCAGCGGTATGATGCGCGGTGTCGCCGCGCGCATGAGCGACCAGGAGATCGCCGCCGTATCGCAGTACATCCAGGGTCTCTCGAAGTAAGCGTTTCTCCGTCGCCCGGATGGACCGAAAAGGCTGCGTATCGCGGCCTTTTTTACACTGAGCCGGATCGCTCTCCCCGCCCTGTCGGGGCGAGCGCGCTGTCGCTGCTGCTGTGGCTGGCGCTGATCCATCTGCCCTGGGGGCCGGGCTGGAGCGGGCTGCTGCAGTGCGGGTCTATGCCCCGGCCGACTATCGCAACGGACTCTGGCTCTCGGCCGGATTCGCCGGCATCGGCCTGATCGCCGCGCTCTTCGTGTGCGAGACGGGCTGCCGCAACATCACGTTGAACGAGCGGCCTGCCTGAAGGCTTCAGACTCCAGGGGTCATTCCGACGGCTCCAGCCAGTTCACGACCAGTTCCTCGGGCGTCAGCGGACGGTCGTAGAGATAGCCCTGCCCCTCGATGCAGCCCTCGCGAAACAGGAAATCGGCCTGTTCGCGCGCCTCGATCCCCTCGGCCAGCACCTCGAGTCCCAGGGCGCGGGCCAGGGCGATGATGGCGCGCGCAATGGCATCGTCGTTGACGTCCTGCGTCAGCCCCTTGACGAAGGAGCGATCGATCTTGAGCCGGTTCAGCGGCAGACGCTTCAGGTAGGACAGCGACGAATAGCCGGTCCCGAAGTCGTCGATGGCCAGGGTGACGCCGAGCGCACGCATCGCGTTCAGGGCGTGGATGGCCATCTCGGCATGACGCATGAGCTTGGACTCCGTGACCTCCAGCTCCAGACGCGCCGGGTCCATTCCGGTCCGCTCCAGGATCGCGGCGATCCGGCCGGGCAGTTGCGACCGCTCCAGCTCGCGCACCGACAGATTCACGGCCAGACGCGGCACGTGCAGACCGGCCGCGTCCCAGTCGACTATCTGGCGACAGCCCAGTTCGAGCACCTTCAGACCCAGGGTGTCGATCAGCCCCAGCTGCTCGGCCATGGGGATGAAGAGCGTCGGCGACAGCAGACCGAGCTGCGGATGGCGCCAGCGACAGAGCGCCTCGACCCCGATGAGTTCGCCCGTGGTCAGATCGACCTGCGGCTGGTAGTACAGGATGAACTCATCGCGCTGCAGGGCCAGACGCAGATCGTGCTCCAGACGCAGTCGCTCGGCCGCTCCTTCCGACATGGTCGGCTCGAAGAAGCTGAACCCGTTGCGGCCCGCTTTCTTGGCCTGATACATGGCGATGTCGGCATGACGGACCAGGGTCTCGAACTCGCGTCCGTCGCTCGGATAGAGGCTGATGCCGATACTGACCGTGACGAAGAACTCGCGTCCCTCGACCTGAAAGGGCCGGTCGAACTCCTCCATGACGCGATCGACGAAGTGCGCGACGAAACGCGGCGCCGGGATGTCCTCCAGGATGACGACGAACTCATCGCCGCCGAGCCGGGCGATGGTGTCGACGGTGCGGATCTGCGCCGACAAGACCTCGGCGACCCGACACAGCAGGGCATCCCCGACATGATGGCCCAGGGTGTCGTTGACCTCCTTGAAGCGGTCCAGGTCCAGGAACAGGAGCGCGAACTGACGCCGATACCGCCTGGCGCGCTGCAGGCACTGCTCCAGACGCTCCTGGAAATAGGTGCGGTTGGGCAGACCCGTGAGGGCATCGTGGTGGGCCAGATAGTCGAGCCGCTCGCTGGTCTCGCGCAGACGCTGACGCTGGCGCACCGCCTCGGTGCGATCGATGATGGCACAGACGTAGCGCCGCGCCCCCTGGTCCAGACTCGGGATCTGGGCGATGTGCAGATCGCCGATGAAATCCTCATCCGACCTGGAGCGAAAGCGGACCTCGGGGATGACGGTCGAGCTGTTCTCAGCCAACCCGCTCCAGACATCGATGACGGTCTCGCGATCGGACTCGGCGATCAGGCGCGCGAAGAAGTGTTGATGGAAATGCGCGCCGCGCAGGTGGAATAGGCGCTGCGCCGCCGGATTGGCCTCCTGGATCAGACCCTGGGGATCGATCACCAGCTCGGCGATCGGCAGGGTGTTGAAGAAGGACGTGAAGCGATCCAGGGCCTCCTGGATGCGGTGCTGGCTCTGGGCCAGCTCCTCGTTCTGGATCTCCAGCTCGGCCTGATAGATGCGCAGATTCTCGATCAGCGCCGCCGGCCCCGGATCCTCGTGACTCAGGATCTCCTCGGCCAGATCGAAACGCCGTGCGCGCAGCGCAGCCAGCGCACGCTCGCGCAATCCGTCCGCCGGCTCGCCGAGTCCATCCTCGGTCGGATCGGGCCGTGGAGGCGGTCGGCTACTCATGCCCGCGATCAGCCCAGTCCGTGATATTGATGTGACTGACGACGACACCGGCGCGGACATGCCGGATCGGCGCGACATACATCAGATACCATTGAGTCACCCCATCGGTCGGCGCCGAATATTCCAGACAGAACGAGGAGCGTTCACCGGCCATCACCTGCTTGATGCCCGCCAGCGTCTCGCCGGCATGGGGCGCGCTCGCCAGTCGTCCGTCCTCGCAGGCGGCGAGATAATCGGCTCCGACCCCGATCTCCTTGAGTTCGGGGTCGCCGTGTGCGCGTGCGAAGTCGCGCCAGGCGTCGTTGACCATGGTCACGACGCCCTTGTTGTCGAGCACGGCGACATGCGCGGGCAGCGCGTCGAGCACGGCCTGAAGGTGCTCGATGTCGCGCAGTGTGGTGACGTCGACGAAGGTGGCGACCGCCCCACGCAGTTCGCTGGTACGCACCGCATAGGGCAGGACGCGAACCAGATACTGACGGTTGTTGGCGGCCTTGATCTCGTGTTCGAACATGTCACCGCGGATGATGGTCTGGCGCAGATCCGTGATGAACTCCGGATACTGGAGCAGATTGGTGAAGTCGTCGATCGGGCGGCCCAGATCGCCGTCGCGGATCTTGAACAGGGTCGTGGCCTCGGGTGTGAAGCGGGTCAGGCGCAACTGCGAGTCGACGAAGATGGTGGCGATGGACGCGGCCTTGGCCATGCTGTCGAGATCGGCATTGAGCCGGTTGAGGATCTCGATCTTCTCCTGATTTTCGGCGTTGACCGTGTAGAGTTCCTCATTGACCGATTGCAGCTCCTCGTTGGAACTCTGCAACTCCTCGTTGGAGGCCATGAGTTCCTCGTTGGTCGCCTGAAGCTCCTCGTTGGCCGTCTCCAGTTCCTCGATGGTCGCCTGCAGGCTTTCGCGGGTGGCCGCCAGTTCGCGCTCCAGGTTCTCGATGCGCTGGCTGGTCTCGCGGTCGAGGCTGATGGTCTCGATCGCCTTGGACGCCTCGCCGTCGATGATGCGCAGCGTACCCGGCTCCGGCGGCATCACATCGTCCGGACCATAGCTGGTCACAGGCTCGAAGGACAACAGCAGATGCAGCTCGCCGCCCGGCGGCTCGACCGGACGCGCCACCAGACGCAACCGCTCGGTACGGTCGTCGGCGAGCGCCAGCCCGATGATGTCCGAGCGCAGCGGCACGCGATCGCGCGCGGTCTTGTAAAGCAGCGCCTTGGCGACGGCGACCAGCGAACCGGGCAGCAGCTTGGACAGATCCAGACTGACGCTGCCCTCGCCGATGCGCAGATAGGGACCGACGTCGCCGAAGACATGCAGCAGGTCGTGACGCTGGTTGAGCAGCAGACTGGTCGGCGCATAGCCGTGCAGCAACTGCTCCTGAGCCGCATCGATGGCGGCGGCGTCGGTCGCCACGCCATGGGTGCGCACGCCCGGACGCGGCGGCGCGGGCATGATGGTCGTCTGGCGCGGATTGGCCGCGTCCAGCGGTAGCGACACATGACGCAGGATGCGGTAGATCTTGTGCTTGGAGCTGACCGCCGTGAAATCGGTGTGCAGGTTGGCGATGGTCTCGCTCGAACCGAGGAACAGGAAGCCGCCGGGCGCCAGGGCGTATTGGAGCCGGCGCAGGGCGCGCTCCTGGGCCTCGGGCCGGAAATAGATCAGCAGGTTGCGACAGGAGACCAGATCCATGCGCGTGAAGGGCGGATCGTCGAGCAGATTGTGCCGCGCGAAGACGATGCTCTGGCGGATCTCGGGCTTGACCACGAAGTGGTTGCCGCTTTTGATGAAGAACTGTTCCAGCCGCTCGGGCGAGATCTCGGCGGTGATGGCCTCGGTGAAGACACCGGCGCCGGCGACCTCGATGTTCTGCGGCTCGACATCGGTGGCGAACAGCTTGAAGTTCGGCCAGCGGCGCGCCTTCTCGAACGCCTCGGCGAAGAGAATCGCCAGCGAATAGGCCTCCTCGCCCGTGGCCACGCCCGGCACCCAGACCCGGATCGGCTGGTTGCCGTTGTGGTCGCTGACGATGGTGCGCACGGCGGTCTCGGCCAGCACCTCGAAGGCGTCCGGGTCGCGGAAGAAGCTGGTGACGGGGATCAGCAGCTCGCGTCTGAGCGTTGCCAGTTCACCGCGATCGGCGCTCAGCAGCCGCACATAGTTGAGCAGATCCGGGGTCTGGCGCACCTGCATCCGGCGCTCCATGCGCCGCATCACGGTGGCCGGCTTGTATTCGCGGAAATCGATGCCGCCCGAGTGCTGCAACAGATGCATGACTTCCTCGTGCGCACTGTCGCGGTCGATCTCCATCGCCATCGAGGGCGGACGTACCTTGGGCTGGGGACGCTGGTGGATGTGGTCGAGCAGACGCGGCCCGATCTCCTCGGGCGGCAGGATGGCGTCGACCAGACTGGTGGCGATGACGCTGCGCGGCATGCCGTCGAACTTGGCCGTCTCCGGATCCTGGGCCACCAGGAAACCGCCGGCATCGTTGATCGCCACCGCGCCGCGCGTGCCGTCCGAGCCGGTGCCGGAGAGGATGACGCCGATGGCGTGATTGCCGAACTCCTTGGCCAGCGAACTGAAGAACAGATCGATCGGCAGGGTCAGACCACGCGGATTCTTCGGACTCAGACGCAGCACGTCGCCGCTGACGGTCATCAGACTCGCCGGCGGGATCAGATGCACCCGATCGGCCTCGATGCGCATGTCGTGCTCGACCGTCACCACCGGCATGGGCGTGTGACGCGCGAGCAGATTGCCCATCATGCTCTTGTGGTCGGGCGACAGATGCTGGACGACGACATAGGCCGCCCCCGTGCCCGCCGGAAGTCCCTGGAAGAAGCGCTCCAGGGCATCGAGTCCCCCGGCCGAGGCGCCGATGGCCACGACATAGCCATCGAACCGGCCTGGACTCGGCTTATGATCAACCTCTCCCGTCGCTTTCGGGTCGCTGGACATACCACTCGGCTCCTGTTCTGCTGTTCGTGTCGAACCGCGTTCAAGCCGACAGCCTGGTCTCGCGAGCCCACCGGTCCGAGCACCGATCCCGCGACTGTCTTCAGCGCCGCGATTCGAGTATCCGGCCCATTATAGGCGAACCCACGCGCAGGTCAGTTCCGAATGCTCGCCGGTCGCGCCAGGGCCAGACCATCGATCACCTGCATGGCGCCGATCCCGACCAGACCGCCGATCAGCATCGCCAGATAGAGCACAGCGACGGGTTGTTCGATCAGGGCGAATGTGAGCAGCGCCAAACCGGCTCCCAGCTCCAGGACACCGCTGCGCCAGAGGGGCGTGCGCGCGGTCTTGCGGTCACGGGCCTTGGGCGTGCGCACGAACTCGGTGCGATGACCCAGCAGCGCCTCCAGTCCGCCGCGCGCGTTCGACAGCAGCAAGCCGCTCGTCAGCACCAGGGCGCCCAGGATCTCGATCGCCGTCCGGCGTATCCCCTCATTGCGCCCAGCCATGGTCAGAAACATGATGGGCGCGGCAAAGCCCAGGACGGAGGTCACGGAGGCCACGACGCTCAGTCCGGCGCCGCCGACCACAGCGCCGGCCATGAAGGGCAGTCCCATGATCAGACAGGCCACGCCGACCACGAAGGCCAGCGGCTGGCCGATCTGGAAGCCGATCATGAGCTTCTTCCAGACCGGCAGACGCCGACTGCGCCAGACCGGCGGCGTCAGCTTGATGAAGCACTGCACGAAACCCTTGGTCCAGCGGAACTGCTGGACGCGCCAGGCATGCGCCGAGGTCGGCAGCGAACCGGGCACGACCAGATCGCCCATGAAGCCCGAGCGCCAGCCGGCGAGATTGGCGCGCAGGCTCAGATCCAGATCCTCGGTCAGGGTATCGCCGTCCCAGCCGCCGGCCTCGTCGATGGCCGCGCGCCGCCACAGGCCGCAGGTGCCGTTGAAGGGCAGCGGCAGACCCAGACGCCAGCGCGCCTCCTGTTCGACGCCGAAGTGCGAGTCGAGCAGACGCGCCTGGATGCGGGTGAGCAGGCTTTCGTCGCGATTGAGATGGCCCCAGCGGGTCTGGACATAGGCCAGCTCGGGATTGGCGACGAGCGCGCCGACCGTCCGGCGCAGGAAATCGGGCGGCGGGATGAAATCGGCGTCGAAGATGGCGACGAAGGGCGCCTCCGAGCGCTCCAGTCCGGCCGCGAGTGCTCCGGCCTTGAAGTCGGTGCGCTGCACGCGATGCAGCAGTTCGACGTTCACGCCCTGCTGTTTGAGCGCCGCCACCGCGCGCCGGCTGACGGCGAGCGAGCCGTCGGTGCTGTCGTCGAGCACCTGGATCTCCAGACGGTCGCGCGGCCAGTCGAGTGCCGTGACCGCCTCCAGGATGCGCTCGATCAGCTCGCCTTCGTTGAAGAGCGGGAGCTGGACCAGGACGCGCGGGCGTTCGGCGTCGGTGAGCTTGGCTACGGAGAGCGGCCGGCCAGGCATGAAGCGGCGCGCCAGGGTCAGCGCGACCAGATTGAGCGAACAGAGTGCCAGAATGACGAGGCCGAGTATCAGGTAGTACTCGACCGAGGTTTCAGCCGCAAGCATGGCTTGAATTCCGCTGGGTGAGGGATGGAATGGAGACAGAACGAACACCGGACCCAAACCGACCGATGGCGGTCGCGGCCTCTTGGCCCTATCCGATGTCCCTGGAATCTATCGACGGAGGCCGGAACGCGCCCCCTGGACGTGACGACGATCTTGCTGCGATCAATGGTGGTACAGCATAGGTCTGTCGCCTACCGACAGCAAGTCCGGCACACAATAAATCACGGGCAGGAGTCCAGACCCGGTGGCCAGTGCAGGGTTCGCAACGCTTTCACACAAACGCCCTCGGAGGTCGAGGGCGTTTGCGGTCGCGATCCCGTTGCGAACGGTCAGAGTCAGCCTTCGCCGGTGATGCGCTCGTACTTGGCGCGCAGTTCGTCCTCGGTCTCCTCGTGGTCGGGATCCTTGATGATGCAGTCGACCGGGCAGACCTCGACGCACTGTGAGGTCTCGTAGTGCCCGACGCATTCGGTGCAGAGATTGGGATCGATCACATAGGTCTCGTCACCCTGCGAGATGGCGCCGTTGGGGCACTCGGGCTCACACACGTCGCAATTGATGCATTCATCGGTAATCATCAGGGCCATTGGAATACTCCTTGCTGCTTCTTTACGAAATCTGGCTGGGGTTGTACGGCGTAGATCTTATCCAAACCGCGCGCGTAATGCAGCCTGTACCGTCGGGGTGACGAAGGTCGAGACGTCGCCCCGGAGTCGGGCGATCTCGCGCACCAGCGACGAGGAGATATAGGCATACTGCTCGGCCGGGGTGAGAAAGAGCGTCTCGATGTCGGGCGCCATGCGCCGGTTCATGCCCGCGAGCTGGAACTCGTACTCGAAGTCCGAGACGGCCCGCAGTCCGCGCATGATGACCGAGACCCCGAGTGTACGCGCGAAGTTCACGAGCAGGCCCTCGAAGGGCAGGATCTCGACATTGGGGTGATCGGCGACACTACCGCGCACCAGTTCCACGCGCTCCTCGGTCGAGAACACCGGCGTCTTGCCGGTGTCGGCCGCGACCGCCACCACGACCCGATCGAACAGGCGTGCCGCGCGATGGATGAGATCCACGTGCCCATTGGTGATGGGGTCGAAGGTTCCTGGATAGACCACGGTGCGCAAGCGTTGGCTCCTCAGTTGGCGTGCCCGAAGGGCGGCGGTTCGGCTTGGTGGTCGAGCATGACACGGCCGAGACCGCCATCGGACCACCGGCGCGCAACATAGCACAAACCGCCCGGGCTTACCGAACGCCCGCCGACACACTCAGGCCGGACCGACCCTGACCAGACCGTATCGCACCTGACCGGCCGTCTTGTCGCGGATCAGCTCCCAGGATTCGGGGAGCGGCGGAAAGCCGATCTGAACCGGCGCTTCGAGATAGATTCGTGCTTCGGGCGCCGGCAGGCCATGACGTTCGAGTCGTTCGATCGCGGGAGCCAGCAGTCCTTCGGCGAAGGGCGGGTCGAGAAAGATCAGGTCGAACGGCGCAGGATCACCCCGTTCCAGCCAGATCAGGGCATCGGCTTCGTGGACCTGGAGATCGGCGGCGCCGAGCAGCCCGGCATTGGCACGCAACTGACGGGCGACGGCGGCGGCGCGCTCGACCATCACCACCGCGCCGGCGCCGCGCGAAAGCGCCTCGAAGCCGAGCGCCCCGCTACCGGCGAAGAGGTCGAGACAGCGCGCGCCCTCGATCAGGGGTGCGACCCAGTTGAACAGCGTCTCGCGCACCCGATCCGAGGTCGGGCGCAACCCCGGCCGGTCGGGAAAGCTCAGACGGCGGCCGCGATGGCGACCGCCGATGATCCGCAACTGATTGGCGGGACGATCCTTAGTGCGAGCCACGGGCCAGCGACACCTGCTCGGTTCCTGCATCCGCTCTAGCCTCCGACGAGCCGCCGACCGTGACGATGGCCAGCCGCTCCGGATGGACGCGCCGTGCGAAGGCGTCGCGGATCTGCTCGGACGTGACCGACTCGATGCGCTCGCGGAAGCGGTCGAGATAGTCGAGCGGCAGGTCATAGAAGCCGATCACGGCCAGATAGCGCACGATGTCGCTGTTGCTCGCGATCTTGAGCGGGAAGCCGCCGGTGATGTTCTTCTTGGCCGCCGTCAGTTCCGCTTCGCTCGGCCCCTGCGCGATGAAGCGTTTGAGGGTATCGAGCATCACGGTACGCGCCTGCTCGGCCTGATCGTTGCGGGTCTGGAGCGACATCAGGAAGGGGCCGGGCTGGGCGAGCGGCAGGAAAGCGCTGTAGGTGCTGTAGGACAGCCCGCGCTTCTCGCGGATCTCGTCCATGAGGATGGAGACCAGACCGCTGCCGCCCAGGATGTGGTTGCCGACATGGAGCGCGAAATAGTCCGGGTCGCCGCGACGCATCCCCGGCTGACCGGCCAGGACCGTGGTCTGACTCGACGGGAATTCGATCGACTCCAGGGTCGCGCCCACAAGTTCCGGTACCTCCGGCAACGGCGCGGCCGGCTCGCCGGCAGGCAGACCGGCGACCAGTCGATTGGCCAGCGCCTCGGCCCCGGCGTGGTCGAGATCGCCGACCAGAGCCAGCACAGCGTTGGAACCGACATAGTGACGGGCGTGGAAGGCGACCAGTTCCTCGCGCTTCAGGCCCGCGATCGACTCGGGCGTGCCGGACGGATCGGCGGCATAGGGATGGGCGCCGAAGACGGCGCGATAGAGCGCCTTCTGCGCCACACTGCGCGGTGACTCGTCCTCCTGACGCAGGGCGACCAGCCGGTTCTGACGCACGCGCTCCAGTTCGTCCGGCGCAAAGGTCGGGCGTGCGATCAGGGTCGCGAAGGTGTCGACGGCGGTGTCGAAGGCCGGCTGACGGGTCAGGGTGCGTAGTGCGACCGTGGCCATGTCGCGATCGACGTCCGTGCTCAGGACGGCACCGACTCCATCGAGCCGGTCGGCGATGGTATCCGCGTTCCAGTCACCCGCACCCTCGGTCAGCATGGCCGCCGTCATCGAGGCCAGACCGGAGCGCCCACCGTCACGCGCGCTGCCGGCGGCGAATACCAGACGCACGTCGACCATGGGGATCTCGGGCGCGGCGACGAAGAGCACGCGCGTGCCGTTGTCGGTGTTCCAGGTCCGGATCTCGGGTGTGGCCTGAGCCGGCAGCGGGCTGGTGAACAGCAGGGTTCCGGCGAGCCAGGCCGTCAGGCGACGCGCGGCGCGATCGATTCGTTCGGACTGTCGTTCAACGCACATAGGTTTGTCCTTCCGACTGAGGTTTGGCGGCGGCCTGAGTGGTTTCCATGGGTTGCGGGTCGAGGATGGCGACCGTCAGCCGCTCTGGGGTCAGATATTTACGCGCCACGGCCCGGATCTGTTCGGGCGTGACCTCGGCGAGGCGATCGACATAGGTATCGGCCAGACGCCAGTCGAGTCCGATGGTCTCCAGCAGACCGATCTGCATCGCCTGATAGAAGAGTGAGTCACGCTCAAAGACCTTGGCGGCGATCACCTGATTGCGCACCCGCTCCAGTTCGGCCGGGTCGACCGGCTCGGACCGGACGCGCTCGACCTGCGCGCGCAGGGCGGCTTCGACCGTCTCAGCGGTCTGCCCTTTGGCCGGCACGCCCTCGAACAGGAACAGCCCCGGCAGGCGCTCGAAGGCGCGATAGCCGGCGCCCGCCGAAGCGGCGATCCGGCTGCCGCGCACCAGTTCGCGTGACAGACGCGCACTGTCGCCGCCGTCGAGGATCGAGGACAGCATCTCCAGTGCATAGGGCTCCCAGGGCTCGTCGGCATCGGCCAACGAGGGCGTCTTGTAGCCCATCAGTACATAGGACTCCTTGGCCGGGGCCTGGACGCGCAGACGTTTCTCGCCGCGCTGTTCGGGTTCGGCACAGGTCTTGGGCGGACGGATGGTCTCGGCGGCCAGCGGGCCGAAGTGTTTTTCGGCCAGCGCAAAGACCTGCTCGGGATCGACATCGCCCGCAACCACCAGGATGGCGTTGTTGGGCGCATACCAGAGCCGGTACCAGTCGCGCACGTCTTCGAGGCTGAGCTGTTCCAGGTCGCCCGGCCAGCCGATCACCGGATTGCGGTAGGGCGAGGCGTCGTAGGCGACGGCGCTGAAACGCTCATAGGTCAGGGACTGCGGATCGTCGTCGGTACGCATGCGCCGCTCTTCCTTGACCACTTCCAGTTCCTTCAGAAACTCTTTTTCGCTGAGCTTGAGATGGCGCATCCGCTCGGCCTCCAGCTCGAATGAGACCTCCAGCCGGTCATTGGCCAGATTCTGATAATAGGCCGTGTAGTCGCGCCCGGTGAAGGCGTTCTCCTCGCCGCCGTTCTCGGCGACGATGCGCGAGAACTCACCCGGCGCCAGACGTTCGGTGCCCTGGAACATCATGTGCTCGAGGACGTGCGAGACGCCGGTGATGCCGCCGTACTCATAGCTCGACCCGATGCGATACCAGACCTGCGAGGTCAGGATGGGCGCGCGATGATCGGGTTTGACCAGGATCTTGAGTCCGTTGTCGAGCCGGCGCTCGTGGACCTCGGTCGCGGCCAGGGGGGACCCAAAGGTCAACAAAAGTAGCATGAACGCGATTAAATGTTGCAAAATAGAAACTCCAAATATTGAACGCCATGAATCGAGTGTATATGGGCATCTGGGGCGAGCCTGAGTTCCATGCACACAGCGCCTAACCATAGGTGTTGCGTCCCGTGAGGCACACACCCATCTCGATGTCGCCGTCGGCGCCCTGTTGTGTGCGGTCGATCAGCCGCGCTGGATCACGGAGGATGTCATGGCTCTGCCCTGGAATCTGCTCGGCTGAGGAGAATCTCAGCGGCGATCAGGGTGCCGGACGTTCCGACATTCAAGCAATGCTTTGAATGCCGTGCTTCTCGATGACGGTCGGGAGGCGAAGTGCCGGCCCGCCGGGGCGCTTGACGCCGCGCTCCCAGTCGAAGATCAGGTTTTTGCTGACGTTGAGATAGCGGGCGAAGACCGGCTGTGAGCGATGTTCGCGTTCGCGCAGGGCGCGCATCGCCTCGGGCGGAAAGGATGCCGGCGGCGTCAGGCAGGAGTCGTCGAACTCACGCATGGTCTGCTTGTCGATCGCTCCCAGCTCGTGCGGGGCTTCCATGGTTTCATGGATCGAGGCCGGCGCTTCGCTGCGGTACTGGTTAGTCATGATTCTCCACCTCCATCGTAGCGTCGGGATCCGGTCGGTGGCGTGTCATCACGTTCAAATGCGGGTAGTAACCGACCCTGCGATGTCGCGACATTTCCTGTCGCGCTAATGGGCTAGACTTCGATTTCCCGATCTCATCTTGGAGTACGGCTTCGATGACCAACACGCCCCGTCATTCAACCGGCGCGCGCCCGGCCCTCTGGTTGCTGCTGATCCTGATCCCGCTGAGCACACTGGCCGACTCGGCCCTGAGTCCGGCACCGATCATGAAGCACGGCACCTGTCCCAGCGGATACAGCCCGAGCGGCGCCTATTGCGTCCCTGGCTCGAAGGCGCGCCAGGCCATCGACAAGCTCGGCACCTGTCCGAGCGGCTACACGCCCAGCGGCACCTATTGTCTGGCCGGTCCCCAGGCACGCGCGGCGATCGCCAAGATCGGCAGTAGCTGTCCGTCCGGCTGGTCGCCGAGCGGGGCTTACTGTCTGCGCCGACGCTGAGGACGACACGCATGACCACAGCCTCCACCACAGAACCGATCATCACCCCGCGCGTCATCGCCTCGCCGTCGAGCCGGATCGAGGGCGAGGCCATCCGCCAGCTGGAGCAGACCGCCCGCCTGCCGGGGATGCGCGCCGCCGTCGGCCTGCCCGACCTGCATCCCGGCAAGGGCTATCCGACCGGCCGATCGCGGGCCGCTGGTGATCCCAGGTTCGCGCGGCAGCCTGTCCTATATCGAAAGCGCGTCGATCGCGAACGACCTTGAACCAACCCGAGTGATGGACATCGACGTCGTTTCCGTGCCTACGTCCCGCAAGCGTATACTGCGCGTCCGAGTCAACCGCCATCGATCAGGATGTCCAGCCTTGTGAACGCGCCCACAGCCGCCACGCTCGAACGCCGCCAGGCCATCACACGCACCTCCATCGTCGGCGCTGTCCTCAATCTCGTGCTGTCGGTGATCAAGATCCTCGTCGGACTCTTGGGTCACTCGCAGGCGCTGGTCGCCGACGGTATCCATTCGCTCTCGGATCTGCTCTCGGACGTACTGGTCTATGTCGCCGGACACCACGCCAGTCAGCAGCCCGACCAGAATCATCCCTATGGCCATGCCCGTTACGAGACGGTTGCGACCCTGGCACTCGGCGTCCTGCTGCTGCTGGTCGCCCTCGGCATCGGCTGGGATGCCGTACATCGACTCTTCGAGCCGGATGCGCTGCTGAAACCCGACGCCCTGGCGCTCGCCGCGACCCTGATATCGATCGGCGCCAAGGAATGGCTCTACTGGTGGACGCTGGCCCATGCCAAGCGGGTGCGCTCGGATCTGCTCCGCGCCAATGCCTGGCACCATCGCAGTGACGCCATCTCTTCGATCGTGGTACTGATCGGCATCGCCGGCACCATGGCGGGTCTGACCTATCTCGACGCCGTCGCCGCCTTCATCGTCGCCCTGATGATCGTGCGCATCGCCTGGGGACTGGGTTGGGGCGCGGTCAGCGAACTGGTGGACATGGGTCTGGAATCCGAGCGCATCGCCGAGGTGGCGCAGACCATCCGCTCGGTCGGCGGGGTCCGCGACATCCACATGCTCCGCACGCGCCGGCTCGGCGGGCAGGTCTCGGCCGACGTGCATGTGCTGGTCGATCCGGACATCAGCGTCTCCGAGGGACACATGATCAGCGTCCTGGTCGAACAGCGGCTCAAGCGCGAGATCTCGGACATGGTCGACGTGACCGTCCATATCGATCCCGAGGACGACGCGAGCAAACCGGAGGTTCCGCCGCTGCCGTTGCGCGCCGAGGCCCTGGCGCGGCTGGCCTCGTACTGGTCGGAGATCCCGGCGGCGAACGAGCGTCGGCGTCTCCTGCTGCACTATCTCGGGGGACGGATCGAGGTCGAGGTCTTCTTTCCGATCCTGGTCTGCCGGTGCACCGGTTTCGATCCCGAGCGGCTGCGCGACAAGCTGGCGGCGGCACTGCGCGAGGATCCGGCCTTTGGTGGGGTTCGGATCTACTTTGGATGACCTACCGGAGAGCGAACGGGATCGATTGCGTCTTTTTGGTGCAAAAAAATGGGCTTCCGTCCATTTGGGTGCATTTGGAGGGCAGGTCGCTTGCACGGCGGCCGGGCTGGGGCCAAGCCGGAGACCCGTACATCGAGCCGAACGCGCCGCCGCGAAACCGCTCTCGATCGCTAACCCAATGGGCTGTAAGGAATTAATGGCTCGATTCGGAGGTGCCGGCCAAGCACCGGCTATCCGTCGGCCTCGAATGCCTCTTTTTGGCTCGATCTTTGCTCAATGAGCGCAAGGCCATGGCATGCCCACCCGGTCGGACGATCGATTCCAACGTCCGGGACGTCCATCATCCTTCAGGACGACCGATTTCGTGCGACGCGCACCGCGACCTGCTAGGCTCCCGCATCGAGTCCGAGCGGATCGATTTCGAGCGTATCGCGTTGGCCGGCCAGACTGTTCGTAGATATCTAAGTAGCGGAGACAATTCGAATGACCGACGTCATCAAGATGATCAAAGAGAATGAAGTGAAATTCGTCGATTTTCGCTTCACCGACACCCGCGGCAAGGAGCAGCACGTCTCCGTGCCGGCCCACACCGTCGACGAAGACGTGTTAAAGGACGGCAAGATGTTCGACGGTTCCTCGATCGCCGGCTGGAAGGGCATCGAGGCCTCCGACATGGTGCTGATGCCCGAGGCCGACACTGCGGTCATGGACCCCTTCGCCGATGAGGCCACGCTCATCATCCGCTGCGATATCCTCGAACCCGACACCATGCAGGGCTACGAGCGCGATCCGCGTTCGGTGGCCAAGCGCGCCGAGGCCTATCTGAAGTCGACCGGCATCGCCGATACCGCGTATTTCGGCCCCGAGCCGGAGTTCTTCATCCTCGACGACGTGCGTTGGGGCGCCGACATGAGCGGCTGCTTCTACAAGGTCGACTCCGAGGAAGCCGGCTGGAACTCCGAGCGCGTCTTCCCCGACGGCAACATGGGCCATCGTCCGAGTGTGAAGGGCGGTTACTTCCCCGTTCCCCCGGTCGACTCGCTCAACGACCTGCGCGCGGCCATGTGCTTGACGCTCGAAGAGATGGGCGTGCCGGTCGAGGTGCACCATCACGAGGTCGCCACCGCCGGACAGTGCGAGATCGGCACCAAGTTCGCCACCCTGGTCCAGCGCGCCGACTGGACCCAGATCCTCAAGTACGTGGTGCAGAACGTCGCCCACGCCTACGGCAAGACCGCGACCTTCATGCCCAAGCCGCTGGTCGGCGACAACGGCAGCGGTATGCACGTCCACCAGTCGCTCGCCAAGGACGGTCAGAACCTGTTCGCCGGCGACAAGTACGGCGGTCTGTCCGACATCGCACTCTATTACATCGGCGGCATCATCAAGCACGCGCGCGCGCTCAACGCCATCACCAACGCTTCGACCAACTCCTACAAGCGTCTGGTGCCCGGCTTCGAGGCGCCGGTCATGCTCGCCTATTCGGCGCGCAACCGCTCGGCCTCGATCCGCATCCCGCACGTCTCCAGCCCCAAGGCGCGTCGGATCGAGGTGCGCTTCCCGGATGCGACCTCCAACCCCTATCTGGCCTTCTCGGCCATGATGATGGCCGGTCTCGACGGCATCCAGAACAAGATCCATCCGGGCGACGCCATGGACAAGGATCTCTATGACCTGCCGCGCGAAGAGGCCAAGGCGATCCCGACCGTCTGCCACTCGCTCGACATGGCGCTGGACTATCTCGACCAGGATCGCGACTTCCTGACCGCCGGCGGTGTGTTTACCGATGATCTGATCGATGCCTACATCGACCTCAAGATGAAGGAAGTCACGCGCATGCGCATGACGACCCATCCGGTCGAGTTCGACCTGTACTACAGCCTCTAAGGGCTGTTCGGATCGGCGCGATTGGGCTAGTCTTCGATGACCATGCTCAGACTCGCGCCGATCCTCCTTTCGCTGCTCGTCTGCTCGCCGTCCAACGCGGAGATCTATCGCTGGGTCGACGCCGAGGGGCGGGTCAACTTCTCCGATCGTCCGACGCGCGAGGCCGAGCGGGTCGATGTGCGTTTCGGTGCACCCGCCGGCTCGAACCCCGCCAACACGCTGGGTCCAAGCTCGCCCGACGAAGCCTATCGCGGCCCCTACGCCGCACTCGACATCCTCTCGCCCGGACTCGATGAGATCCTGACCGAGACCGAGTCGGGTGTCCCGGTGAGTTTGCAGATCGATCCCTCCCTCATCGGCGGCCATCGCCTGCTCCTGCTGCTCGATGGGAACGCGCTCCCGGTCGAGGGCGCTCATACCCAGTTCAAGCTGACTGGACTCGGTGCCGGCAACCATCGGCTCCAGCTCCAGATCCGTGGCGCCGACGATCGCATCGTCGCGCAATCCGCCCCCCGCACCTTCCAGGTTCGCCAACCCAGGGCGCCCGGTCAACTGCCCTGATCCGCCGGATGTCTGTTCATAGCGGTCTCGCGTGCTCGGCTCGAAGACTGGCGCTGTATTTGCTTGTTTCGCCGGCAACGACGACCATCGTCCGTACTCACAGGGAACGGCCTGTGCCTTGCGTCCCGCGAAGCCAAGAACCTCTCAGGATCAAATGGATGACGACTCACGTGACCGGACCGACGCTCGAGCGCCGGATCCTCGATCACCTCAACACGGCCGTGATGCTGTTCGACGCCGGGTTGCGTCTCAAATATCTCAATCCGGCCGCCGAGGTGCTGTTCGAGGTCAGCGCGCGTCATCTGCTGGGACAGCCGGCCGCGAGCCTGCTGCCCTGCCCGGACGCGAGCGTCGAGGAGCGCCTGAACGAGGCACTGGCCTCCTGTCATCCCTTCACCGAGCGCGAGATCAACATCCTGATCGGTGAGGGACGCACCAAAACGGTGAACTGCACCGTCTTGCCGCTGCACCATTTCGATGCAGAGAAGGAAGTGCTGGTCGAGCTCTATCAGGTCGACCGCCAGCTCAGGATCACGCGCGAGGAGCAGTTGCTGTCGCAGCATCAGGCGACCCAGGCCCTGCTGCGCGGACTGGCCCATGAGATCAAGAATCCGCTCGGCGGACTGCGCGGCGCCGCCCAGCTCCTGGAGCGTGAACTGCCCGAGGCCGCCTTGCGCGAATACACCCGCATCATCATCGACGAGGCCGACCGCTTGCAGGCGCTGATGACCCGCATGATCGGCCCGCATCGCCTGCCGCGCCGCACGCCGGTGAACATCCATGATGTGCTGGAGCATGTGCGCACGCTCATCCTGGCCGAGTCGCCCCGAGGCCCGAAGGTCCAGCGCGACTATGATCCGAGCATCCCGGATTTCATCGCCGATCGGGACCGGCTGATCCAGGCCCTGCTCAACCTGGCGCGCAACGCCGTCACCGCCGCCGGCCGGCACGGCTGTCTGCAACTCAAGACGCGCGTGCTGCGACAGTTCACCATCGGCAGCCGCCGCCACAAATTGGTGCTCCAGGTCCAGGTCCGGGACAATGGTCCGGGCATCCCGGACGAGATCCGCGATCGCATCTTCTATCCCATGGTCTCGGGCCGCCCGGACGGGACCGGACTCGGACTCTCGATCGCCCAGGAACTCATCAATCAGCACGGCGGCTTGATCGAGTGCGAGAGCCGGCCGGGCGATACCGTCTTCCATGTCTACCTGCCATTGGAGCCGAGCCATGACTAGAGCACCGAATGTCTGGGTCATCGACGACGACCGCTCGATTCGCTGGGTGCTCGACCGCGCCTTGCGCAAGGCTGAGATGCAGGTGACGTGTTTCTCCAATGGGGTCGGCATCCTGGAGTCGCTCCGGCGCGAGCAGCCCGATGTGATCCTCACCGACATCCGGATGCCGGGGATCGACGGACTGGAACTCCTGCGTCAGGTGACGAGCCGCTATCCGGGTCTGCCGGTGATCATCATGACCGCGCACTCGGATCTCGACAGCGCGGTCTCGGCCTTCCAGGACGGGGCCTTCGAGTATCTGCCCAAACCGTTCGATCTCGACGAGGCCGTCTCCCAGGTCAGCCGGGCCTGCCGGCGCGGACGCGAGGAACGCGCCGAGGAGGTCAGCGTGGTGCGCGGACCCGACATCATCGGCGAGGCGCCGGCGATGCAGGACGTCTTTCGCGCCATCGGGCGTCTGGCGCGCTCCAACATCACGGTGCTCATCAATGGCGAGTCCGGCACCGGCAAGGAGCTGGTCGCCCATGCCCTGCATCGTCACAGCCCGAGGAGCGAGCGTCCGTTCATCGCGCTCAACATGGCGGCCATCCCGCGCGATCTGCTGGAATCGGAACTCTTCGGCCATGAGCGCGGTTCCTTCACCGGCGCCCAGGCGCGGCGCGAGGGCCGCTTCGAGCAGGCCGACGGCGGCACGCTGTTTCTCGACGAGATCGGCGACATGCCCGCCGAGTTGCAGACCCGACTGCTGCGGGTGCTGGCCGACGGCGAGTTCTATCGCGTCGGCGGCATGGCGCCGATCAAGGTCGACGTGCGCATCATCGCGGCCACGCATCAGAATCTCGAACAGCTGGTGCGCGAGGGGCGCTTTCGCGAGGATCTGTTCCACCGGCTCAACGTCATCCGCATCCAGCTGCCGGCCCTGCGCGACCGGCGCGAGGACATCCCACTGCTGATGCGCCATTTTCTGGCCCAGGCCGCGCGCGAGCTGAGCTGTGAATCCAAGATCCTGCTGCCGGATGCGATCGACCGGCTCCAGCAGCTCGACTGGCCGGGCAATGTGCGACAATTGGAGAACACCGCCCGCTGGCTGACCGTCATGGCCTCCGGTAAGCACGTCCACGCCGAGGATCTGCCGCCCGAACTCAATGCCGGCCTGAGCGAGAGCGTCCGCGACGAGTCCTGGGAGCAGGGTCTGCGCCGCTGGGCGCGGCAACGGCTCAAGGAGGGCCGCGAGGGGTTGCTCGACACCGCCTTGCCCGCCTTCGAACGCATCCTGATCCAGACCGCGCTCGAACAGACCGGCGGGCGACGTCAGGATGCGGCACGGCTCTTGGGATGGGGGCGCAACACCCTCACACGTAAGCTCAAGGAATTGCGTCTGGAGCCCGATTTCGTGGTCGATGAGGATGGGGCTTCCGAGGCGTCCCAGTGATCCGGATGGAATCCTGAAGGCTTCAGGCGGGACTCGTATTGGTTTTCAGCGACACGGGAGCAAAAAACAGTTCCTTGATTTGTTATCAAAGTTATCTATAATTTCTTGCTATGAGCAAGCAATACAGCATTGGCGAGTTTGCCAAACGCCTTGGGCGGTCGCCACAGACGATCCGGCGCTGGGAAACTGAAGGGAAGCTGCAAGCCAAGCGGCTGCCGTCGGGGCATCGGTATTTCGATGAGTCCGACGTGCGTTTGATGCTGGGTGGGGCACCGAAGACGCGCGACGTGGTGGTCTACTGCCGCGTGTCGAGTGCCGGGCAAAAAGACGATCTCGCCTCGCAGGTGCGGGCGATGGAGGCTTACTGTCTGGGCGCGGGGATCGCGGTCGATGAATGGATCCAAGAGATCGGCGGCGGGATGAACTTCAAGCGCAAGCGCTTTCTTGCACTGGTCGATCGCATCCGGCGTGGGGACGTGCGCCAACTGCTGATTGCCCATAAAGACCGCTTAATGCGCTTTGGTTTCGATTTCTTCGCCCACATCGCCGCCGAAAACGGCTGCGAGATCGTCGTGGTCAACCAGGAATCGCTCTCACCTGAGCAAGAGATGGTCGAAGACCTGATGGCGATCGTCCATACCTTTAGTTGTCGGCTGCACGGGATGCGCAAGTATAAACAGTCCATCAAGGAGGATTTTGCGGGGCTGTCGCTCCATCAGCCAAAGGATCTGTGTGAATGAAAGTCACGCGCATTCTGCACGCCAAGCGCCCGAACCCAGGCAAGCTCGCGGCCCTGCGCGAACAGGCGCGGCGTTTGGGCGTGATCCGCTCCGAAGTCCGGCAGCGCTTTGGCTCCCTTCAGGGCGTGGGCGTGTCGGATCGCCGGATTCGCGATGCCTGGCTGCGGGACGGGCGTACCTTCCCGGTCTTGGCCAATGCCTGGAAAGAAACGCTGCGCGACGCCAAGGGCGACATCACGGCCAACATGGAAGCGG
Source organism: Allochromatium tepidum (assembly GCF_018409545.1). Taxonomy (GTDB): domain Bacteria; phylum Pseudomonadota; class Gammaproteobacteria; order Chromatiales; family Chromatiaceae; genus Thermochromatium; species Thermochromatium tepidum_A. The sequence continues at coordinate 2,843,157 of NZ_AP024563.1, forward strand.
CTAAGGTCAAGGCGCGCCGCTCGATCCGGCGGCACACCCAGGATAAGGCCGAACAACAACGCCTGTTCGCCGCCCTCAAGGGCCGGGGCTGGACCGGCGATCCCTATCTGCGCCGGATCATGCGCCGGGAATGGAAGCGCGGACACAACCACACGCACAACCAAATCATCGTGCGTTCCGATAACTACACCACCTTCCAACTGGGTGGGCGCGCCTGGATCAAGATCCCCGGACTGGAGAAAGGCCAACGGATCGCCATTCCGCTCAATACCACGGCCGAGCCGACCGGCACCCTGCGGATCATCCTCAAGGACGTGGGTCTCGAAGTCCACTACACGATTGAAGCCGAGGTCAAGCACGACTGTGGCGCGCGCACCCTTGGCGTCGATAAAGGCTACTCCGAGGTACTGGTCGATTCCGATGGCGAACACCATGGCCGGGAATTGGGCGCGCTCCTCACCGACACCTCCGACAAGCTCAAAGCCAAGTACCGGCGCCGATCCAAACTGCGCGCCATCGCCAACCGCACCCGCAATCCGCGCAAGCGCGAGCACATCCGCCGCTTCAATCTCGGGCGCCGGAAGCTCGATCGGCAGATAAACAAGACCCAAGCACGGATTCGCGACACCGTCTTTCAGGCCGTCCACACCGTCGTCGATAAAGCCGCCGTCATCGCGACTGAAGACCTCACCGCCCCCATGTCCGGCAAGTCCTTCGGCAAGAACGTCAATCGCAGGCTCGCCGCCTGGACGAAAGGCGTCATTGCCGAAGCGCTTGACAGCGTTTCCAGCCGTCGAGGTTCGACGGTCGTTCCGGTCAATCCGGCCTACACATCGCAAATCGATTCCCGCAACGGATGCCTACTCGGCAAACGCCAGGGGGATCGGTTTTACTGCTTCGACGGGGTTGTGTTGGACGCGGACCAGAACGCTGCGCGCAACGTGCTGACACGGTTGTCCGACCCGGACATCGAGCGGTTCACGCCGTATCGGACGGTCAAGGCGATCTTGCAGGCACGGACCGAGCGCCTCCGGTTGGGACTGCTCAACCAGGACTCCAGTTGCTCGCCCACCAGGGCGCTATCAACGGAGAGCGAATCACTTAAAAACCACCATAAGCAACTTTGTTTAGGTTTTTAGGAACAGAACCGCGTTGGACAGCAGCAGTATCGAACTCAAGGGCTCCGAGATCGAGGCGATCGACTATGACGGCGATCGGGTCGAGATCCGCTTCGCGCGTGCCTATCTGGTCAAGACCATGACCGGCTCGGCCGAGCGCACGCGCTGGCGGCAGGCCGGTCGTCTGGTGATCGAAGGGGCTGAAGTCGCCGAGCGTCCGCCGGAAGGGCCGCTGGTCTGCGCCGGCGGCGATCTCGACGAGAACATCTACACCTATCGCGACATGATCCCCGTTCCCTTCGAGAGTCGCGGACACATCCGCTGCGAGCTGCACTTCGAGGGAACGGCCGCGCGCCTGATCGTCAACGGAAATGCGGCGCGGCTGACGATGCTCGACACGCCCAAATACATCGAGCATCTGCGTCCCGGCTGACAGCCGCGCGGTGCGGTTCACCGGCCCCGAATCAGGGTGCCGACGCCGGTATCGGTGAAGAGATCGAGCATGACGGCATGCTCCACCCGCCCGTCGATGATGTGCGCCGACTTGACGCCCGACTGCACGGCTTCGACGGCGCAGCGGATCTTGGGCAGCATGCCGCCGTGGATCACGCCGTCCTCGATCAGCGTCTGCACGCGCCCGACGTCGAGATCCGGGATGAGCCGGCCCTCGGCATCGAGCAGACCGGCGATGTTGGTCAGGAGCAGGAGCTTCTCGGCCCGCAGCACCTCGGCCATCTTGCCGGCGACCAAATCGGCGTTGATGTTGTAGGAATGCCCGTCTTCGCCGACACCGATCGGGGCGACCACCGGGATGAAGTTGCTCTTGGTCAGCATGTGGATGATGGCCGGGTCGATGCTCTCGACCTCGCCGACATGGCCGATGTCGATGATCTCGGGGACGTGCAACTCGGGGGCGTCGCGCTTGATGAGCAGCTTGCGTGCGCGGATCAGGTCGCCGTCCTTGCCGGTCAGGCCCACGGCCGCGCCGCCGTGGCGGTTGATGAAGTTGACGATCTCCTTGTTGACCAGACCGCCGAGCACCATCTCGACCACGTCCATGGTCTCTGCATCGGTCACGCGCATTCCCTGGACGAACTCGCTGGCCTTGCCGAGCCGGGTCAGGAGCGAGCCGATCTGCGGCCCGCCGCCGTGGACGATCACCGGGTTGATGCCGACGAGCTTCATCAGCACCACGTCGCGGGCGAAGCCCTCTTTCAGCGCCTCGTCGACCATGGCGTTGCCGCCGTATTTGATCACCATGGTCTTGCCCTGGAAGCGTTTGATGTAGGGCAGGGCCTCGATCAGGACGTGGGCGATGGTCTGGGCGCGTTCGGTTGGGATGGTCATCGGGTCGGGATCTCGTCGAAGACTGAAGAAGCGAAAGGATTTCGCGGAACCTACGGCAGGGCCTGCCGGGCGTCAAGCCGGTGCTCGTGTCATGTCGAAGTGATTTGGGATCGTCAGTCTCAGTCGCTACACTAAAAGGGCTGCACCTTGAAGGGTTGGCATCCATCGGGGTTTGCTTGCTATGCCCTCAAGATCCATCTCATGGTCAACGCGCGCGGACAACCCGGGGAGTTCTTCCTCTCCCCAGGTTCGCTCAACGACGCCAAGGCGCTCAAACTCTACGCCTTCGATCTGCCCGAAGGCGCGACCATGCCGCGAAGACATTCCCTGGGTGTTCTTCAACCCCAAGATCCGAAGGTGACGGATGCGCTACGCGCATCTGTCTCCGCAAGCAATGCTGGAGGCAGTCAATGTGGTGGGGAATATCGTGGGGCGGAGACAGGTGATGGCGAATCAGGCCGCAACGGTGGTAGCCATGGCTTGATGGCCACTCATTCAGGGGGTTAAAAGGTGTATAAACACCTATACACTCAACACATGGAGGACTTATGGACACCGTTCGCTGGAACATCGCCGTCTCGCCTGAAGTGGATCAATCCGTGCGCATGTTCATCGCCGCCCAGGGCGGGGGCCGCAAGGGCGACCTTTCGCGTTTCATCGAGGAAGCCGTGCGCGCCTACTTGCTGGAGCGTGCCGTCGATCAGGCCAAGACGGCCGCTGCCGGCCTGAGCGAAACCGAGCTGACCGACCTCATCGACGAGGCTGTGCAATGGGCGTGTGAGCGCTGATGTGCGTCATCCTCGACACCAACGTGCTGCTCGGCGCGCTGATTTCGCCCCATGGGCCGCCCGATGCCATCTATCGCGCCTGGCGCGCGGGGCGCTTCGAGCTGGTGACCTCAGTGGCGCAGCTTGACGAGCTGCGCCGGGCAAGCCGCTATCCCAAGCTCAAGACCATCTTGCCCGCGCACCGCATCGGCACGATGGTCAACAACATGCAGCGCGCCATCGTTTTGGAGCGCCTGCCGCATTTGCCGGATGGTTTCGACACGCCGGATCCCGACGATGCGTTCCTGCCGGCGATGGCCATCGGCGGCGAGGCGGACTACCTGGTGACGGGCGACCGCCGCGCCGGGCTGCTGCAACGGGGCAACATTGGGCGCACGCGTATCATCACGCCGGCCTCATTCTGCGCCGAGGTGATCTGACATGCTGCGATCAACAAGCAGCACCCTCACCACGTCCGCGGCGTAAAGTCAAGTCAGTTCAGCGAGCATCGCTTTGAGGACGTCCCAGGTGATTTCGGTCGTCGCCATTGTGCTTGCACCTTGTTCGGGAGGCACCGTTGGCCCACCCCTTGACGGCACACACGACGAGATGATAATGTAGTACACAACACTACTTTTGTGCAACGCAATGAAGACCATTACTGCCGGTGACGCCAATCGCCACTTCTCCAGCATGCTGCGCGAGGTCGCAAGTGGAGAGGTTGTCACGGTGCTGTCGCGGGGTAAGCCCGTCGCCACCATTTCTCCTGCACGCTCTGACGGCCGTGAGCGTGACTCCGCCAAGTGCCATTTGCTCGAGCGGCTGCGTCAGCAAAAAGCCAGTGGCGAGCGAAACTGGACGCGTGATGAACTGTACGAGGGCTGAGCGGTGAGAGTGGCCCTCGACACCAACGTGCTCGCCTATGCCGAAGGGCTTGGCGATGAACGGCGTTGCAACATGGCCATCCAATTGGTTGAGCAACTGCCCAGTAGTGACGTGGTGCTGCCGGCGCAGACGCTGGGCGAACTCTCACGCGTTCTCACGGGCAAAGCCAAACGCTCTGCCGCACAAGCGCGTGAAGCCATCTTGAGTTGGGCGGACAGCTTTGAGGTCGCTGACTCCACCTGGTTTGCGTTTCAGTCGGCGCTCGATCTGACCGTCGATCATCGGCTCCCGATATGGGACGCTCTGATTCTGGCCGTCGCTGCAGAAAACCGCTGCCGAGTGCTGCTCTCGGAAGATTTGCACGATGGCTTTACCTGGCGCGGCGTGACCGTGGTCAACCCGTTTGCTGAACCGTGTTCGCCGCTACTGAGCGGGTTGTTGCGCCGCGTGGACTGAACCGCACAAAACAGCTGTCGTGGACGGGCATGACAAGCAGCAGCGGTCACCACGTCCGCGGCGTTAAGTCAAGTCAGTTCAGCGAGCATCGCTTTGAGGACGTCCCAAGTGATTTCGGTCGTCGCCATCGCGCTTGCGCCTTGTTAGAGTTTGCCGCTGTAACTCACGCCACCATCAGTGCCCGCAGCAGCGGCAGCCGCTTCTGGGCGAAGCTTTCCGCCTGCGCGGTGAGTTCGGCGAGGTTCTCCTCGGCGGTTTCGAGCGCCTTGCCCTCTTTCACCAGGCGTTGGCCCTGGGCGGCAAGCAGTTGCCACGCAAACGCCGCCCAATCGGGCGGGTTGGCTTTGCCCTGGGCTTTGGCCAGCAAAAAGAGCTGCTCGAAGCGGTTCACCGGCAGGCCGCCGCCGGTGACGGGGCTGGCGAGGAAGGCGATGTCGTTGCTGCCGCGGGCGTGGTTCATCAGCGCGGTGTCGAGGCGCTTGGTGGTGGGCTGAGCGTTGCTCGCGGCGGCTTTGTCCTGCGCCGGTTGGGTGACGCCGGCACCGGTGAGCACGAGCGCCGCTTGCACAAGTTGCCCAAAGTTCACCTTGGGGGCAAGCGCCTGCTCGAGCTCGCCGAGCGTCTTGGGCTTGTGGTCGGCGAGCGCGTCGAGGATGGGCGCATAGACCGCCTCAGTAAGTGTCGCCTCGCCCAGGGCGCCGGTGACCTTGAGGGCGACGTCGCCGCGCGGCTGCACGAGCACCAAGCGAACGGCGCGCAGCGCCTCGGCTTGGGTGAGGGGGGTCAGGCGCCGCGCGCCCTTGACCCAGTAGTCGCGGCGGAATTGCTGGTTGACGCAAAAGTCGCGCACCAGCTGCCGAAAGACGGGGTCGGGGATCTCTTGCAGCAGCGCCTGCTGCTCTGCGGTGAGATTCACCGCATCGACCGCATCCAGCAGGTGGGCCGAGGCGGCAAACTGGAGTTTGGCGGGCGCGAGCCATTCGGCCATGCGCGCTACCGACATCGGGTGCCAGTCGCGGTTGAAGTATTCGTGGGCCAGATAGTGGCGGTTTTGCTCGCCGATTTTTTTCAGGCGCTCGGGCACCTGGGGGTTAGCGCGGGCGTAGAGGGGGCTCGTGGCAAAAAGCCGTTCGGCAAAGGCCAGCGACTCGTCGATGCGCGGCACCACCCCGCGCCCGGCAGCGGTGAGTCGCGCGTGGTGTTCAACCAACAGGTCGCGCAGCGGCACAAAGGCCGCCCAGCCGGGCTGGCAGTTGTAGCTGACGTAAAGCACCCCGCCCACTTTGAGTTTGCGGCGCACAAAATTGGCGATCACCGCGCGGTTCTCGTCGGAAATCCAGCTCCAGATGCCGTGGAGACCAATGTAGTCAAAGTCGGGGAGATCCGTGCGGGCGCAGAAGTCGGCAAAGGCTTCGTCAAAGAGCGCGGCGCGGGCGCCCGAGGCGGCCGCAAGCCACTGCGCAAAGCCCGCCTGCGCGGGGTTGAAGTCGGTGGCAAACCACTGGGCGCCGCCAGCGGCCGCGTGGATGTTGACGCTCAGCCCCTGGCCGAAGCCCAGTTCGCAGCAGGCGGCGAAGCCCGCCGGTGCCGCAAAACCTGCCGCCGCGAGCGCGAGCTGCGCGCGCAAGGGGTTGAGTTCGGCGTAGTAGCCGTGGGTGTAGTCGATCTCGGTGACGTAACCGGCGGTCCAGTCGGTCATGGGGTTTCCTCGTAAAAGATCGCGGTTGTGGCCGCGCTGCACCAGATGGATGGGCATGCCGGGCAGACGGATGCGGGGCGACGGGGCATGGTCAACCGTCAAGCGGTATCGAACGGTCGTACAGGGTCTCGGGGGCAATGTCGATATTCCCCGGCCAAACGACCGTCCCGTAAGCGACGCGTGCGGCAAGAAACAGGTTGGACTCTTTCAATCGCGTAAATGGTTTTTTGTCCATGATGGGGGCCATGTCGAAAAGTCGACGCTCCCCGTTTTCGAATTCAAGCTCCAACTTAAAATCGGACCGGGCTTTGACTTTCACCACATCAAGCAACTCGTTCATGGTTCTCCGTAGAACATGCTGATGGTGGGCATGGGTAGCGTTCCTTGTTCGATTGTAGGGGCAGTTGCGCAATATTTTACGCCAACCGCGCCACCCTTTCGCATTGCCGCAGCAGGCACCGGCGTTTCAAGTCGACGTGCGCCGCCGCAAACGCGCGCTTTCGCTCCGAGCCGCCGCGACGACCCAAAAAATGAGCCTGGCCCCTTTAATCCTCTATTGAACTTGACGAAGCACTGAATCCCCGTATAATTCACCCCAGCAATACCCGCCACGCCTCTGCAAGCAAGCGCACCCCGGCAGGTTTTTTCAGTTTCTACTTGGCTCCCCAAAGGAGCCTGTCTACGTCGATGCCCCAAAGGCATCCTACTTAGGAAGGGCGCTGCGGCGCCCTTCTTGCTATCTGGAGACCGTATGCGTCGGGTTGCACTCTTCGTTGATGCGGGCTACTTCTGGGTACAGGCCACCTACATTGTGCATCGCCAACGCCTGGGGCGTGAGAGCATCACCATCGATTACCTTCAGTTGAGGGCAGAACTCATTCATCTTGCGCAGGCGCAGTTTCCTGACGCAGATCTCTTGCGGGTCTATTGGTACGACGGCCCTGGCACCTATGGCAAGACCGCCGGCCACCAAGCGATCGAAGATCTCGATGACTTCAAACTTCGCTTGGGGACTCGTAACGGTGTCGGAGATCAAAAGGCGGTAGACGGGCTCATCATCGCAGACCTCATTAGCCTGGCCCAGAGCAAATCGATCACCGATGCGCTGCTGCTCTCGGGTGATGCCGATTTGACACCGGGGGTGCTTGCCGCGCAAAGCATGGGTATTCGGGTTCACCTCTTGACCATGGGGCCTGCAGAGGCGACATCTCCGTTCTTGCGTGCTGAGGCTGACTGCAAAACGCACTGGGAAGACGACGCAGTGAAGCGCTTCGTCAGTGCTGCGAGGAGCAGTAGCGCAAGCGGAAATTCGCAACAAGCCATGGCTGTGGTGCCACAAGCAGGCCAATTCCCGGCTGAACAGATCAATTTAGCCGACGTCGCCCAAATCACTTTCGATGCACGCTCCGACCAAGAAAAGGCAACCATCCCCGAAAAAGGATCCTTGCCGCAAGAGATCGATCGCCGTTTGCTGCGTGCAGGCAGAGATGCTGCCAAGCGCAGCTTGGAAGATGGGGAGAAGCGCCAACTCAGGGCTGAGTTGAGAAAAGTCGCACGAAACTCCTAAAAGTCAGTTGTGGCGGGACGGCGCTCACAACGATAACACCTGCTGTTGCTCCGTCACATCGGGGCGACCGATCTTGCGTGGCCGGCCGCGGGGTCGAACTTCGCAGCGGCGTCCGATCATTTGCTCGATCCGGTCGAGAAAGCGGCCCTTGCCCAAGGGCCGGCCCTGGTTCAGCGCAAGACGGATGTCGGCAAGGGCTTCCTTGTCCAGCTCGCTGCGAAACAAGGCGCGATAAGCCGCCTGCCTTGCCTGCGCCTTGCGATCCGGCGACAAATAAAGCGCGTGCGGCCTCAGCAAGGCATCCGGCTGCCCCAGCCCATTGGCCCGGTAACTGCTCCAGGGATAGGCTGCCGGATCATCCACCATCCCGGCACACACCGGGTTCAATTCGATATAGCGCCGGCACGTCAGCAAGTCATCCTCCGCATGCACCAGTGAGGATTTGTAGCGGCTATCCCACAAGGTGCCGGTGCGTTTGTAGGTTTTGTTGATGTACTGCACATAGCGCCGCCCGAGCGAGATGACGAGTTGCGACACCGCCTGACCGGTGGGCGGCGTCAGCAGCAGATGAACGCGATTGGTCATCAGCACATAGGCGTGCAGGGCGCAGCCGGTTTTCTTGAGCGCCTCGCCCAGCCACGCGCGGTAGGCCGGATAGTCCTCCTCCGTGAAGAAGCAGGCGCCGCGGTTGTGGCCGCGCTGCACCAGATGGATGGGCACGCCGGGCAGATGGATGCGGGGGCGGCGGGGCATGGTCATCCGTGCCATTGACCGCGAGTTCCCAATCGGCAAACAGTTCGTCGCGGTGCAACTCCACCCATGCCTGCACCAGCTTGAGTTGCTTGGGCGGAAAACTCCCCGCAATCACTCGACCATCCTCAATGGCAATGGATGCCTTGTAATCCTGTCAGGTCGTAGTGCGTCACGGCAAACGCCCGCGCATTGGCCCCGAGCCGCTCGCGCGCTGCGGGGTCGGCAGGAACGCTTCCTGGTCCTTTTTGTTATGGGTGCAGGATGGCTTGGAGATCTTTGAGCAAAAGAAACAGATGGTAGGGGTCGGTGGGGCTGGGTTCGAATTCCCACGACAGATACCACTGCCGCGCCGCCTCATCCTTGGCGTGCACGAGCAGACAGCGAATACCCGCAATGTATCGGCGGCCTGCGCAGTGCGCAGCAGCGCGTCTTTCAGCAGTGCCTTGCCCAGGCCTTTCCTTTGGTGGTGGCGATCCACGGCGAGCCGTGCAAGGATCATCACCGGCACCGGATGTCTGGCCAATCCTTTCGTTACCCGTTCGGGGGCGTCCGGTGGATCGACGCTCCCGACCGCCAGAGTGTAGTAACCCACTACTTGGCCACTGAGGCAGCAGACATAGGTCTGGGCGCTGTTGGCTGTTTTTTGCTCTTTGGTTGACGAGCGCGTAGCGTTGCAAGAACCGGTTGAGCGCCGGGTGTCCGCAGTCAAAGCCTTCGGTCGAATCGGTCGGCGCGAGCTTGCGGATCGCCTCAAACGCTCCACTCAATCGAGAACCCCGGGCTCATTGAGGAGTTTTTCCAGCCGTGGCCTGGCTTTCACCGGACGATCGAGCGCCTCCTGAAAGGCCCGCCACTGCTCTTCATTCAACGTGAAATGGCGTCGATCGGCTAGCGTCTGGTTGGCTGCGATCACGCCTGCCTCAAGGAGGAATTCGCTGACATTTTTATGGCAGGCACGCGCCGCTTCCTGCAGCAGGCTCTTGACGGAGCTGCTGACCCGGAGATCGATCCGCTCGGTTTTGGAGAGGTTCAAGGTGGTCACTGTACGTTCCCCATTGCTGAGAGTGACTCATTATCGCATCCGGACGTTGTCCTGTTTACGCCAACCCCGCCACCCACGCGAGCTGCCGGGGCAGGCACACGCGCGTCAAGTCGTCGTGTTCTACCGCAAACGCTCGCGCGCTCGCCCCCAGATGCTTGCGCACTGCAGGGTCGGCCCGGCGGCGGTCATGGCGCATCTTCCGACAGCAGCACCTGCTCGAGCTTTAGCCGCACTGCGGCTTCGTCTGGTGCGGAGAGCCGCCCCAACTGGCCGCGCACCAGACGCAGGTCCAGCGTAAACAGCTTGAAGCGCACCTTGGAGGGCGCAGGCAGGCCAGCCGCTTGCAGGTCGCTAATCGGGCAATCGCCGGCCCATGGGGGATTGGCTGCCGAGGTGATCATGGCCATCACGGCATGTCCGGTCGGCTCATTGAAAAGCGCTGCATCGGACAGCACCAAGGCCGGCCGGTTCTTGGCGGCCGGCCGGTCGGTAAAGGGAAACGGCACGCGAACGACCGCGAAACGTTCAAAGGTCACGGTACGCCGCCTCGTCTTCAGCGCCACTCCATTCGGCAAGCGTGCCTTCCAGTGCGCGCAGGTATTGTCCGTCCAGCGCATCGACGCGCCGGACACTGGCCGTGCCGTCACGGTTCACTTCCCAGGCAATGGCGTCGCCGGGCTTGATGTGGAGCATCTCGCGCACCGCCTGCGGTATCGTCGTCTGGCCTTTGGCGGTAATCTTGGCTATCGCGATCATGGCAAGCTCCGTAAGAATCGCATTACTTTCTTACTGTAAGGGATGGGGCGTTTAATGTCAATGGATGGATGTCCCGCGAACGGAACTGCCATCATCCCGGGAAATGTTCGGCAGCCAACTTGCGCATCGCTTCTTGCGTCCGCTCACTCTTGCTGGCGACGGCCCAGAGGTCGAATTGCGCCGGGCGCGCCATGGAGGCAATCATCTTGAAGCCAAGCCAAGTAGGGTGGGCACGGTTTTGTGCCCACGACAAACAATCCTGTTTTTGTGATCAAGTAGAAACCCACGCCGCCGCGGGGGATAAAAAACCGCCGCACCCGGTTTAGGGTGAGGCGGTTCGGTGTTACATACGGTGGTGTGTTGCCGTTTACCGGTGTCGGTTTTGTTGGGTTGCCGAATCGTCGGCATTCCAATGTTTACCGATTAGGTGGGCACAAACGTGCCCACCCTACCGGGCTTGAATTAGTGCTGCACGAAATTTATAATATCGCGCATACTACCAAGGAGTCTCATCATGGCCATCACGGCACACTCTCCCACCGTCAAGGTCGTCGGCACCAACGGGCAGATTTCGCTGGGCAAGCAATACGCTGGCCGCCAGGTGCTGGTGGAAGAGTACGAGCCCGGTGTCTGGCTGGTGCGTACTGCCACTGTCATTCCCGACAATGAGCGCTGGCTGCACGCACCGCAGGCAGCGGCCGATCTACAAGCGGCCATGGCTTGGTCCGTGGCCCATGCCGCATCGGATGCCGATACCGAAGACACGCTCAAGCGCCTGGGCCATGGCGAGCAGTGAAGCCAAGGTCAGGCTCGACCTGAACAACCCGGTGTTTCAGGACAACCTGCTCACGCTGCAAAAGCCCGAGCGACACGCAGCCCTGGATACGCTCAACAAAATCCGCCAGCTGACCTGGAACCACCTGTACCTTGACCAGGGCCTCAAGTGGGAAAAAATCACCAGCATCAAGCCACCCCAGGGCATTGATGCGATCTACTCCCTGCGCATCACCCAATCACGCAGGGCAACTGCGTACCGCGACGGGGATTTCATCCGACTGCTCACCATCGCGCCCGACCACGATGCCACCTATGGCAGGAAATGAGCTGCAGCGCTGGTGCTCATCCGAACCTGCTGGTATCACTTTGCGCGAGATGAAGCACAGCTATCCGGGCGGCAACCGCGTGCTGTCGTTGCTGGTGTTGGAATCGGCGGCGCCGAGGAGCCAAGTAGGGTGGGCACGGTTTTGTGCCCACGACAAACAATGTTGTTTGTGTGATGAAGTAGAAACCCACGCCGCCGCGGGGAATAAAACAACCGCCGCACCCGGTTTAGGGCGAGGCGGTTCGTGTTACATACGGCGGTGTGTTGCCGTTTGCCGGGTCGGTTTTGTTGGGTTGCCGAATCGTCGGGATTGCAACGGTCACCGATTAGGTGGGCACAAGCGTGCCCACCCTACCGGGCTTGGCCGAATAAACGTGGTCTGTCCCCTATTATTTTATTTCCTTTAATTAGCGTGAGCGGACGGGGTGGGAGGCTGCATCGGAAAGTCGAAATTCAGGCCGCACGCTTTTGCGGCAAGCGAACGTCGACGACGATCTCATCATAGGGCGCCGAAATCCGGCCCCGGTCATCTTTCTCCACGGCTTGCCATTCGATCAGTTTCTCAACATCCCGATGAACGTTCTTGTAATCGCGCCGCACGCATCGCGCCAGCTCGGCGATGGTCATTGGCCCCGCTTCCCTCAGTGCCGCGAGCAAGTCCCAGCGCTTGGGCGTGAAGACTGCAAAAAGCTGTCCAACATCGGCAAAGCCAATGCCGAAATAAGGCGCCACAGGCTTGCCCTGTTCCAGCGCCTCCATCGTCTTCGACGCCAATGCCAGCGAGGCGGTCAAAGGCTCGCCGACCTTGACGTTAAGAATCCGTTTCGTCATGACAGTGCTCCTTCAGGTCGGCCATGAAATCGGCCATTAATTGTTGCGGACTGATAAAGCGGTAGGATTCTTCGTGCCGACCGACATGCTTATGGTCGCCTTTGCCCCGTTCATTGTCATAACCCAGCACCCGTTGGCCATCGACCGCATAGACCAGCCGGTATTTATAGGGATGTCCGGACGGCGGCACAGGCTGCGGTACTTGCCAGATCACGATTTCCACTATCCCGGAACCATAGGCCTGCTTGACCCGAAAAACCTCTTGCGCTTTCATGGGGTGTATCACACCATAGCCAGAATATGGTGTCAAGGGCCATACAACAGGGCCGTACAACAGGGTAGATCGCAAAAAATGAGCCTGGCCCCTTTATTTCGTCTTCGAAGAAGATCGCCGCGCGGTCGATCCCACGCAGAATCACATGCACCGGATAACCGTCGGCGAGAATGCGCGCGCGTCTGGGCATTGGACAAACAGACTCTGAACTGAACCAAGTCGACACTTGGTGAGTCTAGCAGAAAACGTGGTCTGTCCCCGTTTTCCCCGTTTTCCCGTTTTCTCCTCTTCCAGCGGAAGCCAGCCGATGGCTTCCGCTTCGATCGCGGCGAGCTTGGCCTTCAGGGCGTTGGGGTCGATCAGCCGATTCACGGCGTCAAACCCTCCACCCACGCCAACTGCTTGGGCAGACACACCGTCTTGAGGTCGTAATTGGCCTGGGCAAACGCCCGCGCATGGGCCCCCAGCCGCTCGCGCGCCGTGGGGTCGGCGAGGAGCGCGCCGATCGCGTCGGTGAGCCCCGCGACGTCGAAGAAGTCGACAAGCCGGCCGGTTTCATTGTCGCGGATCGCTTCGCGCACCGGTGGGGTGTCGCTTGCCACAATCGCGCAGCCGACGCTCATCGCTTCGAGCAGACTCCACGACAGCACAAAGGGGTAGGTGAGATAGACGTGGACGGTGGAGCGCTGCAACAGCGGCACAAAGAGGTGGTAGGGGATGTTGCCGAGGAAATGGACCCGCGCCCAGTCGACGTCGGGGATGCGCGGGCGCACTTCGTTGAGGAAGACCTCTTTCCAGGTGGCCGCGCCATAGCGCGCCGGGTCGGGGGCGGCGCCGTAGCTCACCCCGTTGCCGCCAACGATCAGCACCCGGGCGTTGGGGCGGCGGGCAAGCAGCTCCGGGAGCGCGCGCATGAAGATGTGGTACCCCCGGTAGGGCTCGAGGTTGCGGTTCACGAAGGTCACCACCTCGTCGGCGCGGGTGAGGGTGAAGCGGCTGCCGTCCGGGCGGGCGAGGTTGAGCGAGACGGCGGGGTTGGGGCGAAGATGGTCGGTGTCGATGCCGTCGTGGATGACGGTGATTTTGGATCGAAAGGGCTCGGGAAAGGTGCTCGCCTGCCAGTGGGTGGGGCTCAATCCGGCGTCGGCGACCTCGAAGTGGAGCAGGTTATTGAGGTTCTTCAGCCGCAAGCGGCACGGCTCGCCCGGGTCGTTGGTGGCAAACTCGGGGTCGAAGCCGACGTCCGCGCCGTGGGCGTGGTAGAAGAACTCGCAGTAGATGCCGAGTTTTGCCTTCGGCCAGACCTCTTTGAGAAAGAGGCTCTCGCCCCAGCCGGGGTGGGCGATGATCGCGTCGGGCGTGAAACCCTGGGCTTTTAACTGCAACGCGGCGCGAAAGCAGGCGTCGCCCCGGATCACCTTGGTCTCGAAGTCGCTCACCCACGGATGCACATTGGGCGTGGTGCCGCGGCTGGCGGCGTAGGGGATGAGCTGGACGCCTTGCCAGTTGCTTGCCGGCACCTTCTGCATTGTCATCGCCACCACCGTGTGGCCCAGCTGCGCGAGCGCGGGCGCAAGGTGTTTGAACTGGCCGGGGAAGTTTTGGTGGATGAAGAGGAGCTTCATGGGGCTACGCTCGGCACAACGCGTTGCATGGCAGGCGACGGTCAACAGGGGAAGTGCAGGCTGGCGAGTGCGCGCATTGCGTCGTCGGAGCGTGGCGATTTGCTCGCGACCGCCCAGAGGTCGTAAAAGGGGTGGGCGCGGCGCATGCTCGCCACCTGGGCAAAGCCGGCGGCCAGGAGTGTCCCCACGAGCACCTTCTGGGTAAAGCCGCAGCGGTGGGCCATGTAGAGGTTGCCGCGCGCGAGTGCGGGGCGAAAGCCGTAGAGGATGTCGAGCGGTGCGATCGGCCCGGCGGGTGCAACGTAGGCCGGTTCGGTGAGCTTGTCTTCGGCCACCAGCGCACAGACCGATTGCAGGTCGGGGCAGGTGATCACGGCAAAGCCGTCGGGTCTAAGCACGCGCAGGAATTCTTTCAGCGCCATCGGCACCTCGTGCGGATACAGGTGCTCGATGTTGTGGCTGGAGAAGATCGCATCGACCGATTCAGAGGCGACTGCTGCCATGTCGGTCATGGTGCCGACGAGATCGGGGTGGACGGACTCGTCGATGTCGAAGCGCAGCTCCAGCCACTCGGAGGTGTTGAAGCCGCGAGTCGTTTGGTCTTTGCGTTTCGGGCCGCAGCCGACGTGGAGGAAGGTTTTCATGTCAGGGTACTTGGTATTGGGAGACGAGCGTTTGCCATGTGCAGCGCAGACAGGGCGGACTCTATAGTCCGAGCATAGGCGGCGCCACCGCACAGCTGGCTGGTGAGCATCTTTTCTCGCAAGTTTTGGCGTAGGCAATCGAGCAAATCAGCTTTACCAGCCAGCGCCACCGCCTTGTCGATGTAATCTTCGCGCGACGAGGCAATCCAGTCGGTCAACCCCAGCGCATCGAGAAAGCTACCGGTCTGGCGCGAGATGGGCAGCTCGCCGGGCAACGTCAGCACCGGCACGCCCATATACAGCGCATCGCAACTGCTCAGTCCACCCGAGAACGGAAATGGATCGAGCGCAATGTCGATCTCGCCATACTCGGCCAGCATCTGCGGGTGGGTAGACCAACCCCGGCAGTCGATGCGCGCCGTATCGATGCCGTGTTGCGCAAACCGGACAACGAGTCGTTCCCGGATTTCAGCATCGCCGAGCGACTTCCACTTGAGCACCAATCGTGCGTTGGGCACGGCTTTCAGAATCGCGGACCAGGTTTCGATGACTTCGGGCGTGAGTTTGGCGAGATTGTTGAAACTGCCGAAGGTGACGTAGCCTTTCTGTGAAACCGGTGCGGGCGAGACGGGGGGTGCATATTCTGGTGGTGTGTAGCAAAAGCGCAGACCATCACGCAAAAAAATGACCCTGGCCCCTTTAATTGCGCAAAAAGTCAGTGCTGGCGGGACGGCGGATGTGAAAAAACCCCGCCTCCTTGTGAGAAGCGGGGTTGGAGTCAGGCACTCTCGGTTACCCGAGGGCGAGGGGATGACCGAAAAACGTGGTCGGTCCCCTATTCATTGTGTCATTGGAAGTTCAGCGTGTTTGCAGTGGTGTCGAATGTCGCAGTCGACAGGTCAACCAAACCAACCAACTTCACCGCGAAGTCAGTTGCTGCAAAGGTTGCGCCAGCAGTCTGATCGTTGACAACATAGGTGTTGCCGCCGAACTGGAACCACTTGACGATAGCGTCGGTGCCGCCATTGCCTGCTGCTGCGAGGTCGAGTGCACCAGCCAGCGTGGTCGCTGCGCTCACGTCCAACTTGGTAGCCGTGAATACTTCAGTGCCTTTGTTCGCGAAGGTAATCAAGTCACCCTTCGAGAAGTCGGTGATCGTGGTCAGGGATGCAGTACCGCCGAGTGCAACGCTCACGTCGAAGTTATCGTTGCCACCGTTACCGGTCAAGGTTGCGTTGTTAACGGAAGCCTTGAGGGTATCGTCGCCGCTACCACCGATCAGGATGTCGCCCAGCGAGCTGCCTGCGGAGTAAGCTGTGGTGTTACCGGTGAGGGTCAGCTTACCGGTTGCAGCGGAACCATCGATCTTGCTGCCGATTGCCGTTGCTTTCAGGGTCAGGGTCAGGTCTGCGGAACCGTTGACAGTGATTGCCGAGTTGTCAGCGTTGTTCAGCGTCGTCACAACGTTGCCGGCAGAACCGGTCGAAGTCAAATTGACGGTGGTGATACCAGTCAGCGTCAAGGTGGCCAGCGTTTGGGCAGTGGTAGCAGAACCAGTGTCCAATGTGATTGTGGTCGTGCCTTCGCCGACTTTGTTGGCGATGGATATAGTGCCGGTGTTACTGCTCGAGTTGTCGATCGTGAACTTGCTGGCGCTGTTTGCGTTGGTAAACGTCTCGGTCAAGTTTCCTGCACCAACCTTGAACTGGTTGATGGAGGTGAGCTGCGAAACGTCGACACCAGATCCGCTAGTACCAAAGCCGAGTACTTCAAAGCCCTTGGTTGCATTAACCTTGGCGATTTGCGCTGCGGTCAGGACAGCGCTCTCATTGGTAACCAGGGTGTCGGTGCCAGTACCACCATCCAGTTGCGAACCTGCGGTAATCAGGCCCAGTGCACCAGCTTTCAGCGTCAACGTATCATTGCCTGAACCGCCGGTGAATGCAAATGCAGCATCCAATGTAGCGCCGGATGCGTTAACTGAAACCTTGCCAGTCGCAGCTGAAGCGTTGATGGTCTTCAGGCCGTTCAGGGACTCAGTAATGGTCAGATCCTTATCGCCCTTGATGGTCAACGCGGTTAGAGCAGCGCCTGTGTTGCCGAGCGTCACCTTGCTCGCTGCCCCAGTGCCGGCTAGGGTCGCAGTGGTCGCCGTTGCGCTTATGAAATCCACGGTGATCGCAGCGTTGTTTGTTTTATCCGTGCCGACACCATTCAGATTGACCTGAGTAGCACCATCGACTTCGATGGTATTAGTAGCGCTAGAGTTGTAGTTCGTCAGGGTGACAGACTGGGTAGCCGAAGTCTTGATGGTGTATTTGTTTCCAGCGGTGCCCATGGCAGCGACATCAGACAACTCAATGCTGGTGACACCTGCCTTGCCGGAGTAGTCCACCGAGTTACCGGCAGTGAATTTGCCACCCTTGATGTAGAGGTTTTCTACATTGCTCAGCTGAGGCAGCACGACATCCTCGATGGCAGTTGCCGCCTTTACATAAGCCTTCAAGGTATCTACACCATCGCCCCCCTTGACTTGGTCACCAGCCGTCATCGTGTCGGCCGAGCCGGTATTATCACCAATGATGGTGTCGTTGCCAGAAGTACCAGCGATGTTGTCAATACCCGTAGTGAGCGTGAAGGTCTGGCCGGGACTGCCGCCGCCGCTCACGATATCCGCGATGACGTCATCGATCTGCCCCTTGGCCACCCCAGCCGAAGCCTCATCGGTCACGCCCGCCAGCAACTGAATTGCCGGACTCGGGTTCTTGATGAACGCATTGTTCTCCTGGGGCGTATCGAGCTTCGCCGTGAACGCCACAGCCACGCCGGTCTTGGCGATCATGGCCTCACGCTGCCCGGCGGCCAGCTGATCATCGAGATGGATCGGCCAGTTCGACGGCTGAGAGAACTCGCCATCGACATTCGGCATCAGCTTGAGATCGTTGAGCATGGCATTCGCCAGCCCCTTGAGCTTGATCGTGCCCTGATCGAGCATGCTGGTGTAGTAGTTGAACAGGATCAGCGGAGGCTGAGACCCGACCAGACGTACGAACATGTCGGTGACGATCTTACCGTTGCTCTGACCGGCGGTCGCGGCCTCCAGCAGCGGGGTCAGATAGCTGACCAGACTCGCCCCGGCCGGCTTCCAGACGCTGCCGTTGTTGTCGGCGAGCACCTTAGTGTAACCCGCCAACTCAGCGGAGCTGGCCGGACGGCCCAGGGTGGCAAAGAAATAGGCAGAAACTTTCGCTTGATATTGCTCAGCAGTCGCCATGTCAGACCCCTTAAGGGGGGTTGGGTCGAGGATTTCGCGCAGCAATCTTGGTAGGTACGCCGGTTTGGAACACACCTAAGCCACTCTCGAACGAGTTGCGCTCGGCGTATTTAATACACTAAAGCCGTAGAGAGATCAAAGCATAATCGGCAAAAAAACATCAGACGCACAACTGTTGCTATTTGCCAACAGGTACCGGCCCGATCACGCCGGCCGTACTCGTACAGGTGGCACCATACTAAAGCAAACGCGGACAAAGCGCAAAGCACACCGGCTACGCGGTCTGCGAGCGATTGTAGACCCTAGAGCCCCCCGCTTGCGCTATCCTTGCGCCCCTTTCATCATCCAAAGCACACAAGGACACCCGACCGCCCATGCCCGAGGACCGCCACGGCCCCGCCCTGGAACTCCAGGGACTGGGCAAATTCTACAGCCTCTACGCCCGCCCCCAGGACCGACTCCGACAGTCCCTGGCCGGCGGACTCAACACAGTCGCCAACCGCGCCCGCGCCCGCCTGGGACACCCGCCCCGCCCCGCCCCCTGCCACCACCAACCCTTCTGGGCCCTGCGCGGCGTCGACCTCAGCGTCGCCCGCGGCGAAACACTCGGCATCGTCGGACGCAACGGCTCCGGCAAATCCACCCTGCTGCAACTGGTCGCCGGCACCCTCAAACCCTCCGAAGGCCACATCCGCACCCACGGACGCATCGCCGCCCTGCTCGAACTCGGCAGCGGCTTCAACCCCGAGTTCACCGGCCGCGAAAACGTCTACCTCAACGCCGCCATCCTCGGCCTGCAACGCCCCCAGATCCAGGCCCGCTTCGCCGAGATCGAGGCCTTCGCCGGCATCGGCGAATTCATCGACCAGCCGGTCAAGAACTACTCCAGCGGCATGGTCGTCCGGCTCGCCTTCGCCGTCTCCGTCTGCGTCGACCCCGACATCCTCATCGTCGACGAGGCGCTGGCCGTCGGCGACGCCGCCTTCCAGTTCAAATGCCTGCAGCGCATCCGCGAACTCTCCGAACGCGGCACCACGCTGCTGTTCGTCTCCCACGACATGGGCATGGTCAAGACCTTCTGCCATCGCGCCCTCTATCTCGAACAGGGCCGGGTCAAGGCCATCGGCGACCCCGAAGCCATCGCCACCCAATACTTCCAGGACATCCGCACCCGCCAGCGCGCCGAACTGGCCGCCGACGCACCGCCCGTCACCACCCGACCCGCCCTGGGCGCCGGCGACAAGGCCGCCGCCTTCGGCGACGGCCGGGCCGAGATCCTCAGCGCCCGACTCAGCGACACGGGCGCCGCCCGCGGACTGTGCGAAGTCGGCGGCACCCTGGAACTGACCCTCGACTACCGGCGCGCGGACGCGGACGCCGCCGCCGACGGCACCACGCCCGACCCCGACACCTATCTGGCCGTCGTCATCCAGAACACCCGACTGCTCGAACTGTGCGGACAACGCTTCCGCCTACCGCCCGGCCCGCACGGCACCGCCCGCGTCCGCTGGACCAACCGCCTGGCCCCCGGCGAATACTTCGTCACCCTGCGCCTGGAGCGGCGCGTCGGCCAGGACGTCTACCTGCCTCTGGTGGCCCAGATCGCCGCCCTCAGCTTCACCAGCACCTGGGACGAACGCGCCTTCCTGGGCATCATGGACCCCGACATGAGACTCGCGACCGATGCGCATCATTGCACTGCTGGCGATTCGTAACGAAGCCCTCTATCTGGAACGCTGCCTGCGCCACCTGAGCGAACAGGGCCTGGAGAGCTACCTGATCGACAACGACTCCACGGATCCCAGCCTGGAGATCGCCCGCGCCTGGCTCGGACGCGGACTGATCGGGATCGAATCGCGCCCCTACCCCGGCTTCTACGACTGGCGCGGAATCCTCGAACGCAAGGCCGAACTGGCCGCCGAACTCGGCGACCACTGGTACATCCACCACGATGCCGACGAGATCCGCCAGTCGCCCGTCCCCGGCCGGACCCTGGCCGAGGCGATCGCCGCCGCCGACGCCGCCGGTTACGACGCCATCGACTTCCTGGAATTCGTCTTCACGCCCACCGACCGCACCCAGGACGCGCGCGGCACGGACTATGTCGCCGCCCTGCCCCACGCCTACCACTTCCGGCCCAACCCGCTGCATCGCGTCAACGCCTGGCGCCACGCCGGACCCGTCGACCTGCTGAGCTTCGGCGGACACCGCGCCGAGTTCCCCGGCCGGCGCCTGAGCCCCGAACCCCTGATCCTGCGTCACTACCCCTTCCTGAGCTGGGAACATCTGGTGAGCAAATACCGACACGAACGCCGCTATTCCGCCTACGAGGTCGAACAGCTCGGCTGGCACGGCAAACGCGCCCACTTCGACCCCAACGCCGCCCGCCTGCCGGCCCCCGAGGAACTGATCCGGCCCGACGTCGAGGGCTGGCGCACGGATCGCCCCCGGACCACGCATCCCTTCCTGGAGGGCTGAGCATGGAACCGCGCACCCAGGCCCCGCCCGCCCCCTTCGTCATCGGCATGGGACGCTCGGGAACCACCTTGCTGCGTCTGATGCTGGACGCCCATTCGCAGCTGGCCATCCCGGCCGAGACCCACTTCATCCCCGTCCTGCTCGCCGAACCGCCGCGCGACGGCGCCGCGTGTCTGGCACGGCTCCAGGCGCTGCCCAACTGGGACGACTTCGACCTGAGCACGACCGGATTCGCCCACCGCCTGCGCGCGCTCGACCCCTTCGACCCGGCGGCGGCGGTGCGGCTGTTCTTCACCGTCTATGCCCGGACCCAGGGCAAACCGCGCTGGGGCGACAAGACCCCGACCTATGCGGAACAGGTTGCGGCCATCGGCACCCTGCTGCCCGAGGCGCGCTTCGTGCACATCCTGCGCGACGGACGCGATGTGGCCCTGTCCTATCGCGACAAGTGGTTCGGTCCGGGCGACGACCTGGCCGCCGCCGCTCGGCTCTGGCGCGGACGCATCCTGGAGGCGCGCGCCCAGGCCGCGCGCCTGGAACCCGGACGCTATCTGGAACTGCGCTTCGAGGATCTGATCGCCGCGCCCGAGCACGAGCTGAAGCGGGTGTGCGCCTTCCTGGAGCTGCCCTTCGAGCCTGGGATGCTGGATTACCACCGGCGCGCCGCATCGCGTCTGGGCGAGCTGGGCGACCGGCGCGACAGCGAGGGTCGGGTGGCGGTGCCGCGCGCCCGACGTCTGAGCATCCATGCCAACACGGCGCGTCCGCCCGATCCGGCACAGTCCGGCAAGTGGCGTACCGGACTGACGCCGGCCGAGGTCGCGCTGTTCGAGCGCGAGGCGGGCGACCTGCTGACGGCGCTCGGGTATGCGCCGGCCGAGGTCTGAAGATGGCGATCCGCGACTTACTGCGTCGATATGCGTCTGAACGCGAGATGGAGACCCCGATCCTCATCGGCGGCTTCTATCGCTCGGGCACCACCCTGCTCCGGCGCCTGCTCGACGCCCATCCGGCCGTCCACTGCCCGCCCGAGCTGAAGTTCATGCGCGACGTCCTGGGCGAATACGGCGACGACCCCTACGGCCATCTGCGCTTCTTCAACGCCTGCCGCGGACTGCCGCTGGACGAGGCCGAGCGCCTCGCCGTCTGGGGACGCGCCTATGCCGAACTGCGCACCCGCGCCGCCGAACGCCTCGGCAAACGCCGCTGGGCCGACAAAGACCCCGAGAACGCCCGCTATCTGCCGTATTGGGAACAGGCGCTGGGATCAAACTTCGTCTACGTCCATCTGCTCCGCGACCCGCTCGACACCCTGGCCTCGGTGCGCGAAATGGGCTTCGAGAAGAGCCTGCCGCCGGTGCTGACCGAACAGGTCGCCCGCTGGCGCGCCAATGGCGAGGCGGCGTTGCAGTTCTTCGCCCGCGCCCCCGAGCGCGGCTACTGCCTGAGCTACGAGGCCCTGGTCGAACGCCCCGAGGCGACCCTGGGCGCGCTGCTCGACCGGCTCGGTCTGGACGACGACGGCACCCTGACACAGCACCTGAACGACCCCGCCCGCGGACGCGGACTCGAAGACCCCAAGATCGACCGGACCTCGGGCATCCACGGCCAAAGCCTGGGACGCGGCGCACGCGAACTGGACGCCGCGAGCCGGGCCTTCATCCACAGCGAACTGGACGGCGTGTATCAGGCGCTGTCTCACTCGACCCTGGAGCGATAGGCGCCGATCTGGTCTGGGGTCAGCAACCCGTCGCCCGGTCCGCCCGTCCAGCCGTTGGGCTGACCATAGGTGCCGTCGACTCGGGGCATGATCGCCAGATCGTTGAGAACGGCATTGACGAGTCCGCGCGCACGGATGCTGCCCGCGAGGAGCTGGTCGACGTAGTAGGCCGGGATACGGCTGTCGAGACCGCTGGTGGTGCCGAAGAGATTGGTCAGGACGGTGTCGACCTGAGCGCCGGCCTCGGCGGATGTCGGGAGCTCCGCGCCCCAGCCGACCAGATCGCTGAGATACACCTGGAGACCCGCCCCCGCCGGCCGCCAGACGCTGCCGGAGTTGTCGAACAGGACGGCGCTCCAGTCGTCGAGTTCGCCGGCCGTGGGCGCACGCCCGAGACCGCCCTGGAAGTAGGCGCGCACCTTGCGATGGTAGGACTCGGCCGTCTGGCCGGCGGCGGCATAGGCGACGATCCGGAAGTTCTGGTGCGGCTCGGACCATTGCAGACCGAGACTGTCGCCCGGACGCGGGAAGTCGGCGATCCTGTGCAGACGCTGCACGCCGCTGACGCGGCCTTGGCCGCCGGGGGTGGCGACCTGGAAGCTGCGCGTCTCGACGACGGCACCGTCGATGAACAGCCGAATCCGGTGCTCTCCGTCGGCATAGTCGTTCCAGTTGACGGCACGCGCATAGCCGTTGTCGGTGTCGCCGCAGACGCCGCGCGTATCCGCACGCTCGCTGCCGTAGGGCAGTGCGAACCGCACGCCGTCGAGTTCGGCATCGACCGTGCTCGCGGCACAGACCCAGCCGCGGATGAGCGCCTGGCCGCTCTCGAACCCGCCGGCCAGCGGACTCTCCCAGTGACCGGCGCCCGCAGCGCTGCTCGCCCAGTCGGCCTGTGCGGCCGCCGCCCCGCCCCGGCTGACGACGAAGTTCTGATGCGGCTCCGACCACACCAGGGGCGTGTTCAGTCCGGCCGCCGGGAAGTCCGCGACCGTCGTGCTCGCGCTCAACCCGGTGAGGAAGGTGGCGCCCAGGGTGGTGACGATCACCCGCGCCTCGGTGAGCGGCCGGTCATCGGCGAGCAGGATCAGGGTATGTTCGCCGTCGCCGTAGTCGGACCAGTTGATGGCGGCGGCAAAGCCGTTGGCCGTGTCGCCGCAGATGGCCTGACTGTCGGCGCGCTCGGACCCATAGGCGGCGGTGAAGGGGGCGCGGTCGTCGACCTGGAGGTCGACACGGCCGGCCTCGCACACCCAGCCGTGCACCACGCCGATGCCGCTCTCGAAGCTGCCGTTGACCGGGCTGTCGAGCCGGTAGCGGTTGCTCAGTTCGGTGAAGTTGGCCGTGACCTCGACGTCCTCCACCAGGGTCAGGGTGCAGTCATCGGCCCCCGTGCAGCCGCCGCCCCAGCCGGCGAAGCTCCAGCCGGCGTCCGGCACGGCACTCAGGCGGGTCCGGCTGTTGGCGGCGAACACGGCCTCGCAGACGTCCGGACAGTCGATGGCGCCGCTGCCGTCAAGCACGCGCCCGGAACCCTCGACCTTCAGGGTCAGGAGCACCTCGTCCGCCGCCGTCCGGCGCAGGTTCAGGAAGCCCGTGCCGCCGGGGTCGAGCACCCGTTGCGGCTCGGACTCGGAGAACAGCCGGTCGCCGCCCAACCCGAGCTGTCCCTGGCTGCCCAGGCCCCAGGACCAGACGAAGCCGTCGGCATGCAGGGCCAGCGAGTGCTGCTCGCCGGCGGCCGGCTGCGGGGTGGCGGCCTGGACCGGGAGGCTCGTCAGTGCGAGAAATCCAAGGAGTCCGAGGAGGCGTGTCGTTGGGTGCATCTTGGTGTCCTCTGCCGTTCGTCGAGTGAGACGCGAGGCCCCGGCGCAGATCAATCCACCGGGGCTCGACGGTCGGCCTGCAGAATGGCGATGATCTCGGTATCGTTGCGCTGGAACTCGCGGAGATGAAACGCGCCGTTCAAATAGGCCTGAGCGTCGTTCAAAAAGGCGTTGAACGAATCGAAGTCCCAGACATGGAAATGGATGCTGTAGTCGATCTCGAGCAGCCGCTCCAGTTGCCGCTCGGCCTCGACCGGATCGAGGATCTTGTTGACGTATCTCACCCACTCCGCGAAGTGGGCCCGACGCGAGACCTCAGGCCCCTGCCGATCGTCGCGGACGAGATGCTCGAAATCCGTGAGCGGCCGCTCGGCGTCGAAGCAATGCCTCTTGTCCGGAACCGCATAATAGATCACCCCCTGAGGCTTGAGCTTCGCCAGATGGGATCGCATGGCGCCCAATGGGTTCTCGCAGTGTTCGAGCATGTGGTTGGCGATGATGAAATCGACCTCGCCATCGGCGATCTGCGTCAACCGCTCGCCATCGTCGACGATATCCACGTCGACCAAGTCATAGGCGTTCAGCTCCGGATACTGGCGGCGCAGTCGATCGGGTGTGAGCCGATCGACATAGCGCACCTCCACCGCCGGCCCGACGTGCAAGGGTATGTGCAGGGCGCCGATCTCGATACCCCGCCCCGCCAGATACCGTTCACTGAGCCGGCGTCTCATGGAGAGCATGTTGCTCGGAATCAAACTCATCGGATATGTCTCTCGCTTACTCGATCCGGGCGCGGTAGGCGCTGATCTGGGCTGGGGTCAGCAACCCGTCGCCCGGTCCGCCCGTCCAGCCGTTGGGTTTGCCGTAGGTACCGTCGACTCGGGGCATGATCGCCAGATCGTTGAGAACGGCATTGACGAGTCCACGCTCGCGAATGGAGCCGGTGACCAGGGCGTCGACGTAGTAATTCGTGATACGCGAGTCGATGTCCGAGGATGAACCGAAGAGGTTCCCGAGCACCTCGTCCACCCGTGAGCGGGCCGTTTGGTCGTCGATCAGGGCCGTGCCCCAGCCCAGCGAGTTGCTCAGAAAGTGCTGCAGCCCGGCACCCAGGGGCCTCCAGACGCTGCCGCTGTTGTCGCGCAGCACGGCGCCCCACTCGGCCAGCTCGGAAGACGTGGCCGCGCGCCCGAAGGCGCCATAGAAGTAGGCGTTCACCTTGCGGTAGTAGTCCTCGGCCCTGGGCTGGTCGTCCCCAGAGACGGGCGGGCAGGTGCCGACGCCCTGCTGACGGCCAAAGTTCTGCGTCCAGTAGTGCCGGTAGGTGCTGCCGGCCCCATAGGCATAACCCACGCCCAGATCGCAGACGATGGTGTCGAGGATGTTGGCGCGGTGTCCGGGGCTGTTCATCCAGGCATCGACGACGGCGGCGGGCGAGGTCTGTCCGGCCGCGATGTTTTCGGACGCATAGTTCCAGTTGTAGCCGGCATCCGACATGCGATCGGCATGGCTGCGGCCATCGAGTCCGGTATGGCTGAAATAGTCGTTGGTGGCCATGTCGATCGAGTGTCCGCGCGCCGAGTTCAGCAGGCGATCGTTCCAGGCCAGAGGGGGCAGGCCGTTCATCCGGCGCTCGTTGTTGGTGAGGGTCGCGGTCTCGGTCTCGAAGGCCAGGGCACTGGCGGGCTGCCGCTCGCCAAAGGGGATGCGCCCGGCGAACAGTGAGTCATCGCCGGGAGGGAGCTCGCGCACGACGTGCCAGTCGTCATCGAACGGACGGATCTGGAAGATGCCATCGGGCGTCAGGATCGTGCCCGAGACCGTCGTTTCACCCAGGGCGAGATGCGCGAGGACGCCGGCCTCGTCCGCGCCATGCCCCCACCAGGAGAGACTGCCGAGCATCTCTTCGCCGATCTCGTCGCAGACGAGCCGGATACTGCGATCGTCGAAGAGATCGAGTGCGACCTCGCCGCCGGGTTCCAGAGGCAGGGCCTCGATCCGGACCTGAACGAGCCGCTGACGCCACACCAGTTTCACGGCCTGATCCGGAATCGCCGATTCAGGCGCCCAGGCATCCGTGAACAGCCGCGCATCCTCGGGTACCCCCGCCACGGGGAAGGCCACCGTCAGTACCAGCACCAAGGCCATGAGCCGCTTGATCATCTCTCACCTCCTCAATTCAAGGGATGCAGCCGGTCGCTAGTCCGGCACGCTCAATGTCTGCTCCAGGGTCGTCTGTGATTCCCGGTTCGAGAACGACCACCAATCGGAACTCTCGATACGCTCTCGATAGCGCTCGAACTGCTCGCGGGTCAGGAGTATCCGAATGGAACCGCCGCCCGTCCAGCCGTTGGGCTGACCATAGGTGCCGTCGACCCTGGGCATGATCGCCAGATCGTTCAGGATGGCGTTGACGAACCCGCGCGGGCGAACGGAACCGCTGACCAGCGCCTCGACGTAGTAATTCGCGATACGCGGATCGATGTCCCAGGACGAACCGAAGAGGTTCCGGAGCACCTCGTCCACCCTGAGACTCGCTGTGCTGAGGTCGAGCGGCGCCGTGCCCCAGCCCATGGTGTCACTCAGATAAATTTGTAGCCCGGCGCCCGTGGGCCTCCAGACGCTGCCGCTGTTGTCGCGCAGCACGGCCCCCCACTCATCCAGCTCATCGGGCATGGCGCCCCACCCGAAGGTGCCATAGAAGTAGGCGTTCACCTTGCGGTAGTAGTCCTTGGCCTCGTACTGGCCGCCCCCCGTACCCGTGATGTAGATGGTGTTCGAGGCGGCCAGGCCGTTGTTGCTCTCGTTGCTCTCGGAGACCTCGCCCTTCTTGTCGGCGTAGGCACCCAGATAGTAGCTGCCCGTGGTCAGGGTCGAAGGGATGACCACAGTCCCGGAACAGTTTTGGCTCGCCCCAGGAGCCAGCGAGGCGATGTCGCAACCCCAGGTGGTGTCGACGTCACCGGTGGTGATGGTGCTGTCGGTGGAGAGGTAATAGCCGAGGCGGAAGGCGCCGGCCGCCGCCGTGCCCTGGTTCCTGACCGTCGACGAGGCCGTGATGCTGCCGCCGGCCGTGCCGCTCGTCGGGCTACTGACGGCGGTGACGATCAGGTCGGGCTTCGAGGTTCCGCCACCGCCGCCGCCACAGTCGATGGTACTGGTGAGTCGCCGGGTAGCGGCGGCGACATCGATGCGCGGCTTGGTGATGCCGTTGCGTGCATCGGTCACGGACTTGCCGCCGGCCTGGAGCGCGGAGAGGATGTTGTCGGGTGTGGCGGGCGAACAGAGGCTCTTGAGCGCCGCCACGGCACCGGCGACATGGGGAGCCGCCTGGGATGTGCCTCCCTTCTGCAAACCTGCCGCATCGATGAGCGCGCCCGGAGCGAGCAGGCTCAGGAAGCTGGCCGAATTGGAAAAACAGGTGACCTTGTCGGCGGCCGTGACCTGGTCGGTGCAGGTGTTGGGCGGCTTGCCCCAGGTGCGTGCGCCGACATTGGAATCATAGACGGCGCCCACGGAGACGGCTCCCGGAACACAGGCGGGACTCGCGATGCCATCCGTGTAACTCTCATTGCCTGAGGCGACGGCGATGAAGATGCCGGCCGAGCGCAGACTGGAAAAGGCCGCGTCATAGCTCGACCCGCCACAGGGGGCGGTGTATTTCCGTTCACCGCCCAAACTGAGATTGACGGCCACGATGTTGTAGGTGGCGCGGTTGGCGACGGACCAGTTGAGCGCCGCGATGATGTCCGTATCCGAGGCACCGCCATCCGCCCTGAAGACATCCAGTGCCGCGATCCTGGCCTGGGGCGCCACGCCCAGCACGATACCGGCGACATTGGTGCCGTGCCCATCGTCGTCCAGACTACCGTCGTCGGCCGGGAAGTCCCTGGCATAGACCACCTTGCAGGAACCGCCCGGCGCGGTGCAGGAACCGAAGGCGGATCCGGTGTAGTCCACTCCGGTATCGAGCACCGCCACCGTGGTGCCGCTGCCGGTCGCACCGAGTCCGTAGGCGGTGGGCTGATCGATCAGCGGCAGACTCTGGTTGAGTTGGAGATACTTGACGCCGACCTCGTGCACGGCCTTGACGCGGGGGTCGTGACGCAGCGCCTCGATGGCTTCGAGCGAACGGACCCGCAGCACATTCATGGGCATGTGGCTGTAGTCCTCGACCTCCTCGACATCGAGCGCCTGCATCTCATGGAGCACATCGGCCTTGTTGAGACGCTGGCCGCGGCGAATCGTCCTGTCGTCGGCGTTGGCCGGCAGGTTCGGCGAGACGTATTCGACGATCAGCTCGACGTCGCGACCGGCACGCAGCCGCTCCAGTGTCGCCGGACGCAGACCCACACCGGGCGCCGTGAAGGTGTCGACCCGACCGGGTTCACCGATCGGGCGTTCGGATGGCCATGACGGCTCGTCCCAGTCAGTGTCCTGATCGCTCGCCCCGCCCTCCCAAATGCCCGATGGCTCCACGGACGACGATTCCTGATTGGTGGTGCTTCCGGATGTTCCGGCCGCCGACACGACCAAGGACCAGCCGAGGACGAGCATCAGCGCAACGACGACCGGAAACCATCGGGGCAGGCATGATCGCGTTCGAGATTCGAAACTGGAGGTATTCACGAGACAGACTCCTTTGACGTTGACGCCTGTACCGACATCCATCGGCGGACGGCGAACCGCATCGTGGAGAGGCCGCACAGGCGGAACACGGAATTTGGACGACCGATTCGTCCGGCTCCACGAGTCAGTCTAGATCATAATCACGCCTGAGCACGCCGATCCGGGCGTCGGCGCTCCGGCGCCATTCCAGGAGCAGGACCAGCGCGAAGACCAGCCGCTCACTCGGAAATCCGCGTGTGCGCTCGTCGTCGAGCCGCCGGTTGAGTGCCGTCCCGCACAGCCCAGGCAGCTCGCGACCGTCGAGATAGGCGGCCGTGGCGCCATGTCGATCGAACCATTGCACCAGCCACTGACGCATGGGCAGTACGAATCCCTGCTTGCGGCGCTTCAGGATGTCGGGCGGCAGCCAGCGGCGCGCGACCCGGCGCAGCGCGACCTTGCTCTCGGCGCCGGTCCGGCGCCGGCGGGCGGGCAGATGGAGCGCGGCGTCGACCAGTGCCGGGGCGAGGAAGGGGGCGCGACCTTCCAGGCTATGGGCCATGGACATGCGGTCGAACTTGACCAGCAGGTCGTCCGGGAGCCAGGTCGCGAGATCGGCGGCGGTCGCGCGCTGGAGCGGATCCTGGGCCGTCTCCAGCCAGACCATGAGCTGTGATTCCCAGTCGTCCAGGGCCTGTTCCTGGAATTCGGGCTCCAGGAGCGCCTGACGCCCCGCCATGTCGGTCAGCAGCGGAAACCCGGACGGCGTGGCCGGATGCGGATTGCGGATGAGCCGCTTCAGATCCGGATGCAGGGGGCGGCGCGACAGGAGACGACGCTGGATTCCAGCGAGTCCGGGTCCAGGCGCGAAGGCTTGGTAGTAGCCATAGCCGGCGAAGATCTCGTCGGCGCCCTCCCCCGCCAACACCACGCTGACATGAGCGGCGGCCTCGCGGCAGAGCCGGTAGAGCGGCAGCATGGCCTGATCGCCGACGGGTTCGTCGAGCGCGCGCGCGACCTGGGGCAGCAGCTCGATGAAGTCATCGCCCCTGAACTCGAAGTGATGGTGTCTGGAGCCGACATGCTGGGCGACGGCACGCGCGAAGGGACTCTCGTCGTGCCGGGCGCTGGTGAAACCCATCGAGAAGGTGTCGATGGCGGGCTTGGCGCGGGCGGCGACGGCGGCGACGATCGAGCTGTCGAGTCCGCCCGAGAGGAAGACGCCGACCGGGACGTCGGCGACCAGACGGCTGGTCACGGACTGCTCGACGAGTTCGGCCAGGGCGTCGTCGGAGATGGCGCGCGCGGTACCGAGCGGCTGGACGAAATAGCGCCGATGCTCGATGACCGCCGGTTCGTCGAGCCGGACCCGCAACAGCTCGCCGGGCAGGACGCGCCGGATGGTGCTGAAGATCGTTCGCCGGCCGGGCGTGAAATGCAGGGCCAGATAGCGCTCGAGCGCCGGCGGGTCGATGGCCGGATCCTGTCCGTGTAGAGCGGCCAGGGTGAGCAGATCGGAGCTGTAGGCGAAGACAGTGCCAAGCTGCGTGTAGAAGAGCGGTTTTTCGCCGAAGCGGTCGCGGGCGAGGATCAGCTCGCGACGGTCACGGTCGAGGATGGCGATGGCGTACATGCCGTCGAGACGCGCGAGCAGTCCGTCGAGTCCCCAGAGCGCGTAGCCGTGCGCCAGCACCTCGGTGTCGCCGGCGGTCGCGAAGCGCGCGCCGAGTGCCTGGAGTTCGCGTCTGAGTTCGCGATGATTGTAGATCTCGCCGTTCTGGAAACAGACCACCTGTCCGTCACGGGCCTTGAGCGGCTGCCAGCCGTGCTCGAGGTCGATGATGGAGAGCCGGCGCATGCCTAGGGCGACGCCCGGCTCGAGATACCGGCCCTCGCCATGCGGACCGCGTGGACGCATGTAGTCGCCGATGACGTCGAGCAGATGCCCGGAGCGGGTATCCGGATAGCCGATCAGACCGTAGATGCCGCACATGTCAAAGACTCACGCGCTGAAACTCGGTGTCGGTTGTTCGAACGACTCGGCGGCCTCTTCGAACAGGCGGGCATAGGCCGCGGCCATCTCGTCGAACTGGGTCAGTGAACGCAGGACCAGGGGCGCATTGCGCCTGTAGCGCGCCAGACGCTCGGGATCGTCCATCAACGCCCGCAGGCGCTCGGCCAGGACGCGCGGACGGCCGGCCGGATAGAAGTCGGCATTGATGCCCTCGCGTACCTGCTCGACGACACCATAGGTCGGCGCCGAGACGATCGGCAGCTCGAAGGCCATGGCCTCGAGGATGACGCGCGGATAGCTCTCGATGCGCGAGGTGCAGACGAAGCAGTCGGCCGCCGCGTAATAGAGCGCGGGCTGACCGACCTCGGCGATGATGTGGATACGCTCGCGCAACGCGGGCGCCAGCGCCTCACGGGCGCGATGCAGCCTGAGACTGTAGTCGCCCGGACGGTCGCCGACGATGAACACGCGCAGCCTTGCCGCGACTTCCGGCGGCAGATGGGCACAGGCCTGGACCAGATCGAGCTGACCCTTGCGCTCACAGACCGTGCCGAGCAGCAGGACGACGAAGTCCTGATCGGCGACCTCGAGCCGGCGACGGGCCTCCTGCCGCGCCCCCTCCTGAAGCACACCCTGGAAACGCGCCGGGTTGAGTCCGTTGTGGATCACCGAGAAGTTGTTGCGGCTGTTGAGCGGCTCGAACTGGCGTCGCGTGGTCTCGGCGACGAAGATGATCCGATAGGGTTCGCTGAAGCAGCCGAGCGCCTCGACGGCCAGCGGCGGCGCGAGGAAGTCGAAATAGGTCTGCCAGGGCTCGCTCTCGCGCACGTTCCAGAGGCTGGGCTTGCCCAGACGCCGGGCGGCGGCGATGGCATAGAAGGTCTGGAGGGTGTTGGCATAGATCAGATCGACCCCGAGCGACTCGGCCAGCGCGGCGAAGCGGTCGATGGCCGCTTCGTAGGCCTGGAGATCGAAGACGCCCAGCAGCGGATGAGGGCCGACGATGACCCGGATGCCGGCCTGTTCGTAGAGCGCGCGCAGCGGTCCCTCGTAGGGCGAATAGACGATCGGTTCCAGGACACCGGCCTCCTTGAGCGCCAGCGTGAGTTCGTATTGGCTGTAGGGCGCGCCCTCGTGGTTGAGCGTGAAGGCACACATGAGCACGCGGATCGGTCGGGGCGCCGATCCCCGAGGCAGACGGCGCGAGGCGATCCGGAACCCCTCGTCGTCGAGCGACAGATTCGGGTTGTAATAGGGATCGCGATAGTCGCGATAGCGGGCGCGGAAGTTCAGCACCTCGGCGGGATCGTCCAGACCCGGTCCGCGCGAATAGCCCTCGTGATGGTAGAGCTCGGCGCCGGGGGCATAGACACAGCGATAGCCGGCGGCGATCAGCCGATAACCGTAATCCACGTCGTTGTAGGCCACGGCGAACTGTTGCTCGTCGAAACCGCCGAGCCGCTCGAAGAGCGCGCGCGGCGTCAGCAGACAGGCGGCGGTCACGGCCGAATAGTTGCGCCCGACCATGGCATAGGAGAGATAGCCGTGATGCCGGCGCGGATGGCCCTTGAAGGCCGGGCCGGCCAGACCGTCATAGTAGCCGTGCACGATGCCGGCGTGCTGGATGGTCTCGTTGGGGAAGAGCAGACGCGCCCCGACCGCCCCGACGCCCTCCAGACGCGCATGGCCCATCATCTGACTGAGCCAGTCGGGCGCGATCACCTCGGTGTCGTCGTTGAGGAACAGCAGATAGTCGCTCGTGACCTGGCGCGCGGCCTGATTGTTGATGGCCGCGAAGCTGAAGCCCCTGGGACCGTTCGGGATCGAGAGCACGGGATGATCGAGTCCGGCGAGATAGCGCCGGGTGTCGGGATCGTCGCTCGCGTTGTCGATGATCAGAACCCGATGATTCCGGTAGCTGGTGCGCGCGAGTGAATCGACACAGCGCTTGAGGATGCGCCCGTTGTTGCGGCTGGGGATGAGGATGGAGACGCTGGGGCCGTCGTCCGGAAAGCGATGCCAGTAGATCCCCAGGCCGCCGCGTTTGGCCCAGAGCGGCCGATAGGCCTCGGCCGTCACCCCGCGCCGGCTGAAGGCCTCGTTGAGCGCACGCTCACCGGCGTCGAAACTGGCCGGCTTGGCGTTGCCGCTGGTGGCCGTGGAGCCGGTCAGGGCGCGCCAGTGATAGAGGATACGCGGGATGTGATGCACCGAACGGGCCTGCTCACTGGCGCGCAGCGCGAGATCATAGTCCTGCGCCCCCTCGAAGCCGACCCGCAGTCCGCCGAGCGCGGCGAAGAGTTCGCGCCGGATGACGAAGAGATGGCTGAAGTACATGTAGTAGAGCAGCAGTTCGGGACTCCAGTCCGGTTTGAACTGCGGATCGTAGCGCCGGCCATCGACGTCGATCTTGTCGTCGTCGGAATAGAGCAGATCCGTGTCCGGCCGGTCGATCAGCGCGAGCGCGACCTCCATCAGCGCCTCGGGCGCGAGCAGGTCGTCCTGATCGAGCAGACACAGATGCGAGCCGCTCGCCAGTTCGGCCGCGCTGTTGGTGCAGCGGCTGATGTGACCATTGACGGGTCTCAGCACGATACGGATGCGCGGATCTTCCGCCGCCAGTTCGAGCAGGCGCTCGCGTACCCAGGGTTGGGGGCTGGCGTCGTCGGCGATGCACAGTTCCCAGTGCGGATAGATCTGGGTGCGGACCGAGTCGATCGCGGCCTCGAACAGGTCGCGCGGCGGGTCGTAGACCGGCATGACCACCGAGAGCCGCGGCCAGTGCGCCTCGGCCCGCTCCGCCATGCGGCGCTGGTAGACGACCCGGTCGGCCGCGGTGAGTCCGTTGACCTCGATCCAGGCCTGGTAGGGATCGACCGGGGACGGCAGACTGAAACCGGCGGGCGGCGCGAGATCCAGGGTGATCGAACGCTGCTGGGCATGCACATTGAGCGCGAGCCGGATCAGTTGCGGCAGTTCCGCCGGACGCGGCAGACGCCGATGATTGCGATACCAGGTGCGCGAGGCGTTCAAGACGAAACCGGGAAAACTCGCTGCCCGACGCAGGCCCGGAATGAGCACGGACTTGAGGCCCGGATCGGGCAGGATATTCAGGGTCGGCATCGGCTCGACCGACTCGGTGCGGCCATCGGCCAGCACGGCCGAGACGTGCAGCCGATAACGGCCTGGGACCAGCTTGATCTGGGCGCAGAACCCGGTGTTCGCGCCATGCGCGATCTGAGCATGGGCGTCGTGGACGTCCGGGCGCGCGTGACCATAGTCACAAGGGATCGCACAGCCATCGATCTCGATCTGGAGCGACTCGATTTCATGGTGCGGATGCAGGCACCAGCCGGACAGGCGGATGGAACCCGCCAACCCCAACCCCAGGCGCGGGGTTTCGAGGAAGAAGCGCAAGCGGGCGGATGGGGCGCGTTCGACCAGTTCCTGCCGATAGGTCTCGATCTGAGATTCCAGTGTTTCGATCCTGGACTCCAGTGAAGCGGCGTTCCGGCGCGCGGATTCGATCTGCTGCTCCAGGCACTGATGCGAGTCCCTAGAGACGTCCAATTGACTCTGGAGTTCGTCGATGTCGAGTCGAGCCGCGTCGATCTCCCGTTCGCGCAGCACCAGTCCTTCGCGCAAATGCTCGGCCTCCCGTTCGACCAGTGCGAGCAGACGCGGCAGATCGCGCAGCCGATCCGAATCGAGCCGACGCGCGATCTCCGGCAGACGTTCGGATAGCCGGGCGAGTCCGTCCGGTGCGCGCAAGACACGATGGAGTTCGGCCACGAACGCGGGCATGTCATCACGGGCCTCGGGTATCCGGGTGTCGAGATCGCCCGAGTGCGACAGGCTCGAATCGATCACGTCGGCCGACGGCGGATCGGCCTGGGTGTCGTCGATCCAACCCTGGGATTGGAGCCAGGCGGTCAGGCGCGCGGCCTCCCGCTCGGGAGCGGCGATGAGATCCTCGTAGTGCACCAGGATGGATTCGGCCGGATCCACGGCTCCGAGCGCCTCGAACAGATGCAGCCCCCAGAGCCACAGCCCTTTGAGCGGCTCGAAACCATCGCGACGCGCCAGCGAATCGGCACAGGCGAGCGGGTCGCGCACCATCACCAGATAACCGACGCGATAACCGGCCTCCCGGAGCAGGGTCCGCCAGACCGGCAGCAGCCGGCACAGACGCGGATCCTTGATCGCGATCGAGGGCGCCTCATCGAAGACCTGCCGCAACAGATCCCGGAACTCGGGGCGCGCGCGCTCGATCAGCGTCTCGGTCGCGGGCAGCGCGTGAAACAGCGTATGCCAGTGCGCGGCGCCGGCGGCGAGCAGGCTGTCATTCAGACCGATGACGGCGCGCGACTCGAAGTGACCATGCGGATTCCATGCGTTCGCCCCGATCAGATCCCGACCGAGGTGAAAGCCGGTCCGCCCCAGCAGCTCGGCGATGGCGCTGGTGCCCGTGCGGTGCATGCCGATCACGAGCAGACAGGATTTGTTTGGTTCCGCTGCAAGCGTCATCTGTGTCATTCGAAGTCCTGAAATCCTGAGTCGATCATAAGACGTCCGCAAAACCATCGCGCGTGAACTGAAACCACCAATGTCCCAGCCAAAGGATGACGAGTGCGATACCGCCATAGAGCAGCCAACCCGTGACATCGGGCAGCAGGCCGAGAACGAGCAGTTTACGGCCTTCCTCGATCATGAACGAGAGTGGATTGAGCGCCATCCAGAACTGAAAGACCTCCGGGAGACGCGAAACCGGATAGAAGACGGGCGAGAGGAACAGCAGGATCGTGGTCAGGACACCGATCGCCTGACCGACGTCGCGGACGAAGGTGCCGAGGGAGGCCAGCATCAGCGACAGCCCGGCGGTCAGGAGCACGAACGGCAGGACGAGGATCGGCAGCAAGAGCGCGGTCGCCGGCAGGGTTCCCTTGAGCAGCCATTGCACCAGCAGCAGGGCGATCACACTGACCAGTGCGTGGAAGACGGCGGCCAGGACGAGGATCCAGGGCAGGATTTCGAGCGGAAAGATCACCTTCTTGACGTAATTGGGGTTGTGAAGGATGACGCTCGGCGCGCGATTGAGGCACTCGGCGAAAAAACCGTGAACGATCATGCCGACGAAGAGGATGATCGCAAAATCGGCGCGTGACTCGTTCGGCAGCCCCCAGCGCGACTCGAAGACATAGGAGAAGACGAAGGTATAGACCATCAGCATCAGCAAGGGATGCAGCAGCGACCAGGCGATCCCCATGAAGGAGCCGCGATAACGCCCGAGCACTTCGCGCTGAGTCATCTCGATGATCAGCCGACGATGGGTCAGGAGCGGAGCAAAACAGGCGGACAGGGAGCCGAGAAGACGAACTACTGGACTTGAGGTCATTCGTGAATGGCCTTGATTGGATTCGGGATCAGCGCCGATACAGCGCCGCGAGTTGACGGAGCGCGAGCTTGAAATAGCCGGGTTGATAGAAATGCCTGCTCATCCGGTCGGAGAGCCGGTGTGCGCCCTGCCGCACGAGCGCCCGATGCGCGCGACGCTCGGCGATGCAGGCCGGAAGCCCGCGCCAGGCATCCCGATAGACGCGATAGACGATTTCGGGATGCCCGGCCAGCAGATGGCGGGCAACCGCCAGGGTATGCGCGAGCAGCAGCCACAGGGCCTGACGCAGCAGCAGGCGCGAGGAAAACCACTTGGCATGCATCCAGATGACGTTTCGCAGTCCGTGATAGGCGATGAAGGGATTATACCCCTTACCGGTACTACCCTGCCCCTGGTGCAGAGCCACAGTCACATCGATATGGACGGGTCGATAGCCCTTGAGCAGAGCGCGCACAGCCAGATCCGTATCCTCGCAGTAGCAGAAGAATCGCGGGTCCATCACATAGCCGAACGATGACTGCATGTCACGGATGAAGCCGCGGTCGAGCAGACAGCAGCCTCCGGTCGGCCCCAGGAACGGTTCTCGAAGATCGAGGCGGTTTGCGGGCATCAGGCTAGCGTGGAGTGCGATGCCGAGAGTGTCGACGGCTTGCGGATCCATCAGGTCGTGCAGACGTCCGCCGACCATTCCGGCTTCGGGTGAGGCGGCGAGCGCGTCCAGCAGCTCGCGCATCAGCGGCGGCAGGGCGACGGCATCATTGTTCAGGAGCAGGATGGCGCGACAGCGCTCGTCCTCGAGCAGCACGTCGATGGCGAAATTACAGCCCGCGGCAAACCCCAGGTTGACACTGGAGACGAAGAGACGCAGTGAAGTACGCTGGAAACGCTCGAGGATCTCGGGGGCGATGATCGCCCCCCCATCCTCGGGCGCATTGTCCAGCACGAGGATCCGGGATGGGGCCGGATCGAGGGCGGCCAGCGACTCGAGACAGCGCCGAGTCGCCAACGGGGTCCGATAGTTGATGAGGACGACTCCGACGGCGGACTCATCGGGACAGGGCGCGCTCCAGACGAAACGTTCCTCGACGGTCACTGGAGTCAGGCCGGACGCACGACTCATTCCTCCCGGAACGCCTGCGCCACACGATCGGTGAGCGGACGGATGAGATAGTCGAAGAAGGTGCGCTCGCCGGTCTTGATCATGGCCTCGACCGGCATCCCGGCCTGGAGCACGCGCCCCTCGAGCTTGGCTATGCCCTCGGGTGTGACCTCGATGCGGGCGAGGTAATAAGGCTGGTTGGTGGCCTGATCGACGAGCCGGTCGGCCGAGACGGTCAGAACGCGCCCTGGAATGACAGGTGTGGTGCGGGCATTGAAAGCGC
Source organism: Allochromatium tepidum (assembly GCF_018409545.1). Taxonomy (GTDB): domain Bacteria; phylum Pseudomonadota; class Gammaproteobacteria; order Chromatiales; family Chromatiaceae; genus Thermochromatium; species Thermochromatium tepidum_A. The sequence continues at coordinate 2,880,720 of NZ_AP024563.1, forward strand.
TCATGCGCAGGTCGGCCTCCATGCCGGGGGCGATGCGGTCGATGTCGACCGGCTGGACGCGGGCCTCGATGATGAGCGACTCGCCCTCGGGGACGACGTCGAGGATGTGATCGCCGGGCCGGATGACGCCGCCGACGGTGTGCACACTGGAGCCGACCACGGCGCCGGCCGCCGGCGAGCGCACGACGGTGCGCGCGAGCTGGTTGCCGAGCGCGCGCATGCGTTCGCGCAGGTCGGCGAGCTTGGTCTCGACGTCGCGCAGATCGGTGACGACCTCGCTGGTGAACTTGCGCTTGAGCTGGGCGATCTGGATCTCGGTCTCGCCGATCTGGATGCGCGCGGCGGCGATGTCGGACTGGTGCTGGGCGCGCTCACCCTGGAGTTCCGCCGACAGACGCTCGTATTCGCGCAGGGTGCGCTTGTCGCCGAGTCCCTTGTCGAAGAGCTTGACCATGCCTTCGATCTCTTCCTGGTAGAGATCGATACGCTTGGTCTTGGTCTCGATCAGGGCTTCCAGACCACGGATCTGCTCCCGGAGCTGGTCGCGGCGCTGTTCGAGCACCTGCTGCTCGCCGATGAGCGATTTGCGGCGGGCCTGGAAGACCCGTTGCTCGCCGGTGATGGCCTCGGCGATGCGCGGGTCGTCCTGGGCGGCGAGGAGTTCCTCGGCGAAGGCGATCTCGGTGAGATCGTCGCGCTCGGCGATCAGACGCGCCTCCTGGGCGCGCAGCGACAGGAACTGGCCGCGGGCGATCTCGAGCTGGGCGCTGGCCTCGGTGTCGTCGAGCCGGACCAGCACGTCGCCCTCGGCCACGCGGTCGCCCTCACGCACCAGGATCTCGCTGACGATACCGCCGTCGAGATGACGGACGGTCTTGCGCGCCGACTCGACCGCGACCACGCCTGGAGCCACGGCGGCGCCTTCGAGGGGGGCGAGCAGCGCCCAGGTGGTGAAGCCGCCGAGCGCGATCAGCAGGACGAGCAGGCCGATGAGGCGCTCGGGTTTGTCGCTGATAGGGATGGGGGAGGATTCCTCGGTCGCGCCGAGATGACGGGGAGTGACTGTGATGTCCATGATGGTTCAACCGGCGGCTTGAGCGGGGAGCGTGCCCGTGGCGGCGGGGCGCGGAACGGCGGTCGGGCGGGCGAACTGGGCCAGCACCTGATCGCGCGGACCGTACATTTCGACCTGCCCCTCGCGCATCACCAGGATCTTGTCGACCGAGCCGAGGATGCTGGGTCTGTGGGTGATGATGACCACGGTCGTGCCTTCGGCCTTGAGCTGGGCGATGGCCTTGACCAGCGCCGATTCGCCCTGGTCATCAAGGTTGGAGTTCGGCTCGTCGAGCACCACCAGCACCGGGTTGCCGTACATGGCGCGCGCCAGACCGATACGCTGACGCTGGCCGCCCGAGAGCACGGCGCCGGCGTCGCCGATCGGGGTGTCGTAGCCCTTGGGCAGACGCAGGATCATCTCGTGGACCTGCGCACGCTGGGCGGCGGCGACCACCTTTTCAGGCTCGATCTCGCCGAAGCGGGCGATGTTCTCGCTCACGGTGCCGTCGAAGAGCTCGATGTCCTGCGGCAGATAGCCGATGTAGGGGCCGAGTTCGTCGCGGTTCCAGTGGCCGATGTCGGCCCCGCTCAGACGCACCTTGCCGGCGGCCACCGGCCAAACGCCGAGCAGCACGCGCGCCAGACTCGACTTGCCGGCGGCGCTCGGGCCGATGACGCCGATGACCTCGCCGGGGGCGATCTCGAACTGCACGCCGCGCAGCACCGGTAGGTTCGATCCGGGCGGGGCGGCCAGTACGCCCTCGAGCGTGACCCGGCCGTCGGGCGCGGGCAGGCTCATGTAGCGCGGACGCTCCGGGATGGCGTGCAATAGATCATGCAAGCGCTTGTAGGCCGAGCGCGAGGCGAGGAAGCCCTTCCAGCCGCCGATGAGCTGATCGATCGGCGCCAGGGCGCGGCCCATGATGATGGAACCGGCGATCATGACGCCCGCGGTGAACTGATGCTGGATGACCAGATAGGCGCCCAGACCCAGGATCAGCGACTGGAGCGTGATGCGCAGCACCTTACTGGCATTGGAGAGCAGGGCGGCGCGGTCGCTGGCCAGGGCCTGGAGTCTGAGCACTTCACGATGGCGCTGGAACCAGCGCTCGTGCACGCGCGGCAGCATGCCCATGGCTTCCAGGGCCTCGGCATTGCGCAGGTTGCCGCCGAGATAGCTGCGCGCACCGATGGCCAGGCCATTGGCCTGGCCGAGCGGCCGGCGGGTGGCGAGTTCGTTGGCGAGCGCGAGCGAGAACAGGATGGCGGCGCCGATGATGGCGAACCAGCCGAACCAAGGGTGCATCAGGAAGAGCACGGCGATGTAGACCGGCATCCAGGGCACGTCGAAGAAGGCGAAGAGTCCGTTTCCGGTCAGGAACTGGCGCAGGTTGGTGAGATCCTCGATCGGCTGGGCGCCGACGCCGCGTCCGTCGCGCAGCTTGGCGTCGAACATGGCGCCGAACAGACGCGGATTGAGCTGCATATCGAGCCGGGCGCTGACACGCACCAGGATACGCGAGCGCAGCAGTTCCAGCAGGCCCATGACGGCGAACAGCCCGACCACCAGGATGGTCAGCATGATGAGGGTCGACTCGCTGCTGCTGGCCAGGACGCGGTCATAGACCTGGAGCATGTAGATTGCCGGGGTCAGCATCAGCAGGTTGATGAAGAGACTGAAGAAGCCGGCGAAGAGGAAGGAATTGCGACTGGCCTTGAGGGCCGCACGCAATTCGTCGTCTGGACGATGGTTGGGTTTCACGGATGGGCCTGCAGGTGAGATTCGGTGGTCGGTACCAGGGATGTGACCCGAAGGGTCCGGCGCGTCCGGTCTTGGAACCCGGACGGACGGAACCGACCCTCGTCGCGATCACGCGAAACGTGCGTCTTTGGTACCTGGAAAGATGCCCGATTATAGCTCAGCCCAAGAACGATGCGCCAGTGGGTTGGATGACGCTCCGTCGCCGCTCAAGGACTGCCCCAGTCGAATTTCAGGACGTCCTGATCCTCCAGCAAAAAGGAGGCCGGCGTCCTGGTAGTGGTCTGAGCGGCGTTCGCCCGGAGATCGGCCAACCGTCCGAGCAGACCGATATGTTGCATCGCGAGCAACTGGCAGTAGGCCAGGGGCAGGCCCCCGACACGGCGCAGTTCGAGGAAGTGCTCGTCGGACGCATGGTTGAGCGCAGACTCGTCGATCTGGAACAGACCCTGGATCCGGCGCTCGTTCTCACCGGCCTTGAGCTGGATCGGCCAGGGGCGGATCAGTTCCAATCGCGCCAGCATGTCGCAGACCAGGGTGGTCTGTTCACGGTTACGCTCGACCTGCTGTAGAAAATCCAGCACCTGTTTCAGGCTCTCGGACGGCTCTCCGGCGGCATCGAAGAAGGGTTCGCCCTGCCCCGCCTCGGTCAGCAGACCGCTGTCCTCGTCCAGACAGAGTACCCGGTCGCCGCTCTCGGTGCGCGCCAGCGCGAAGGGATGGCCGCGCAGGGCCGATGGGATATAGGCGCCGATCCAGCGGCCATCGGGGGCGACGAAGAGGTTGGCGGTCGGTTCGATGCCGAGGACGGCCACCGGGACGTAGCGCTCGTCCTGCCTGACGAAGGCGATCGGCAGCGACATGGCCGCCTTGGGCAGTTCGGCCGCGACGAGCGGCGCCAGTGCGGTGTGCGCGGCGAAGGCGTAGGAGTCGAAGCGTTTCCAGCCCTTGTCGGCATGACGTTCGCGGGAGATGGGGACGATGTTTGGCATGATGTCGATTGGCGCTGATTTCGTTTCAAAAACTCGACTCGGGTACCGAGTGGTGCTTTACCATCATGACGCGGGCGCAATACCCTGGAGCGATGCTTGCGCTCCAGGGCACTCCGGATTCTCGGATCGACCAGGCACTGAGCGATCCGAGTATATATAACCGATTGCGCATCGGAAGGCGTGAAGCCGATGATAGCAACACCCTGGAGGTTCGAGTCGAGACGGCCGCTCCGACACTGTGGTTTCGGCGCCCGTCCGATCGATCCGGCCTCGACGATTACAGACAGGACTCTAACATGCAAACCCTCTTGGTCACGGGCGGCGCCGGCTTCATCGGCGGCAACTTCGTCCATCACATCCTCGAACAGGCCGACGTCCGGGTGGTCAACCTGGACCGCCTGACCTATGCCGGCAACCTCGACACACTCGCGAGCCTCGCCGGCGATCCGCGCCACGTCTTCGTCCAGGGCGACATCACGGACGCCGATCTGGTCGGGCGTCTGCTGCGCGAGTACGAAGTCGATGCGGTGGTCAACTTCGCCGCCGAGAGCCATGTCGACCGCTCGATCGACGGACCGGCCGAGTTCATCCGGACCAACGTCGTCGGCACCTTCACTCTGCTCGACCGGGCACGCGATTACTGGTCCGGAATCGGTCCGGCGGCGCGCGCGGCCTTCCGCTTCCTGCACGTCTCGACCGACGAGGTCTATGGCTCGCTCGGGCCGACCGGACTCTTCACCGAGACCACGCCCTATGCGCCCAATTCGCCCTATTCGGCTTCCAAGGCCGCCTCCGACCATCTGGTGCGCGCCTGGTTCCACACCTATGGGCTGCCGGTGCTCACCACCAACTGTTCCAACAACTACGGCCCCTATCAGTTCCCCGAGAAGCTGATCCCGCTGATGATCCTCAAGGCCCAGGCCGGCGAGCCGCTGCCGATCTACGGCGACGGCGGCAATGTGCGCGACTGGCTGTTCGTGCTCGACCACTGCCGCGCCATCGCGCGCGTGCTGGAGGCCGGCACGCCGGGCGAGGTCTACAACGTCGGCGGCAACAGCGAGCGGACCAATCTCCAGGTCGTCGACACGCTCTGTGCCCTGCTCGACGAACGTCTGCCCGACTCGCCGCATCGTCCGCACAGCCGGCTCAAGACCTTCGTCGCCGACCGGCCCGGACACGACCGTCGCTATGCCATCGATGCGACCAAGCTCAAGCGTGAGCTGGGCTGGGAGCCGACCGAGACCTTCGAGTCCGGGATGCGGCGCACGGTCGACTGGTATCTGGACAATCCCGACTGGTGCCGGCGCGTGATGGACGGCAGTTATCGCGGCGAACGCCTGGGTTCGAGCATGGGAGGAGCTTGAGATGACGCGCAAGGGCATCATTCTGGCCGGCGGCTCCGGCACCCGGCTCTATCCGCTGACACGCTCGATCAGCAAGCAGCTGCTGCCGATCTACGACAAACCGATGATCTACTATCCGCTCTCCACCCTGATGCTGGCGGGGATGCGCGAGATCCTGATCATCACCACGCCGCATGACGCGCCGCTGTTCCACGCGCTGCTCGGTGACGGGTCGCAGTGGGGACTGTCGCTGAGCTATGCCGTCCAGCCCGAGCCGAATGGACTGGCACAGGCGTTTCTGATCGGTCGCGCGTTCCTGGCCGGCGCGCCCTCCTGCCTGATCCTGGGAGACAACATCTTCTACGGTCATGGTCTGGTCGACCAGCTCAAGGAGGCCAATGCACGACAGACCGGCGCCACCGTGTTCGGTTATTACGTGTCCGATCCCGCGCGTTATGGCGTGGCCGAGTTCGACGACTCGGGCCGGGTGCTCGGCATCGAGGAAAAACCCAAGCATCCCAAGTCCAACTGGGCCGTGACCGGACTCTATTTCTACGACGGACGCGCCCCGGATCTGGCCGCCGAGCTCACACCCTCGCCGCGCGGCGAGCTGGAGATCACGGATCTGAACAACCGCTATCTGCGCGAGGGCGCGCTGTCGCTGACCCGCATCGGGCGCGGTACTGCCTGGCTCGACACCGGCACCCACGCTTCATTGATGGAGGCCGGCCAGTTCATCGAGACCATCGAAAAGCGTCAGGGCCTCAAGATCTGCTGCCCCGAGGAGATCGCCTATTTCAACGGCTGGATCGACGCCGAGCGGCTACGTGCCATGGGCGAGGAGCTGAGCAAGAACGGCTATGGCCAGTATCTGCTGAGTCTATTGCAGCGGGGTCGCGTCTGATGAAGGTGATCGAAACGACCATCCCCGGCGTACTCATCCTGGAACCGAAAGTCTGGGGCGACGAGCGCGGCTATTTCCTGGAGACCTATCGCGCCAACCAGTACACCGAGCTCGGCATCCCGGCGCCGCTGGTGCAGGACAACCAGTCCTTCTCGCGTCGGGGCGTCCTGCGCGGGCTGCATGTCCAGCATCCGCGCGCCCAAGGCAAGCTGGTCCAGGTGCTGGCCGGCGAGGTGTTCGACGTGGCCGTGGATATCCGGCGCGGCTCGCCCCACTTCGGACACTGGGTGGGCGTGACGCTCTCGGGCGAGAACAGGCGCCAGTTCTGGATTCCGCCCGGTTTCGCCCACGGCTTTCTCGTCACCGGCGAGAATGCGCTCTTCGTCTACAAGAACACCGACTATTACAGCCCGGAGACCGAGTTCAGCCTGCGCTGGGACGATCCCGACCTCGGCATCGACTGGCCGCTGGCCGGGATGACGCCCGAGTTGTCGGCCAAGGATCGCGACGCGGCCCGCTTGCGTGACATCCCGCTCGATCGTCTCCCCGGCCTGGAGGATTATCCATGACCACCACCAAGACCCAGGCCGGCCACCGGCCCAAACTGCTCCTGATCGGCGCCAACGGCCAGGTCGGCTGGGAACTGCGCCGCACGCTCGCCGGCGTCGGCGACGTGATCGCCGCCTCGCTGGAGGGCGAATACGGCCCGACCATCGATCTGATGGATCCCGCCGCCCTCGCCCGCCTGATCGAGGACAGCCGGCCCGACGCACTGATCAACGCGGCGGCTTACACCGCCGTCGACAAGGCCGAGAGCGATCGCGCGACCGCCCAGCGCATCAATGCCGACGCGGTCGGCGAGATGGGCGCGCTCCTGGCCGAGCGCGGCACGCCGATCATCCATTACTCGACCGACTTCGTCTTCTCCGGCGGTCTGGGCCGTCCCTATACCGAGGACGACAGCCCCGACCCGCTCAACGTCTATGGCGAGACCAAGCTCGGCGGCGAGCGCGCCCTGCTCGACTCGGGCGCGCGTGCCCTGATCTTCCGCACCAGTTGGGTCTATGGCGCGCGCGGAGCGAACTTCCTGCTCACCATGCGCAAACTCTTCCGCGAGCGCGAGGAACTGCGGGTGGTCGACGACCAGATCGGCTCGCCGACCTGGAGCCGGATGCTGGCCGAGATCACGGCCCTGGTGCTCCATCGCGTTCTGCGCGGCGACCTGGATTTGGACCGGATCGGCGGACTCTACCACCTGACCGGCAGCGGCCAGGTCAGTTGGTACGGCTTCGCCGGCGCCATCCTGGAGGCGAGCGGCGCCCGGACCAACCTCATCCCCATCCCGTCATCCGAATATCAGGCCCCGGCCAAGCGTCCGACCTTCTCGGTGCTCGACAACGGGCGCTTCCAGGAGACCTTCGGACTGGCGATGCCGGACTGGCGCCTGTCGCTGGCGCAGTGTCTCGAAGAACTGCGATCTTGAGCGACAATCCACCGCCATAATCGATTTCATTCACTTGGCTCGCGGTACTCGCGCGCGAGTTCGACAAAGGCGCGCAGATACTCTATGTCGGCCTCGCGCTCGCGGATGCCGACGAAGATCTGCTTGGCGATCCCCTGTGCGCCGAGTCGCACCGACCGCCGAACCGGAATTCCTGCCGGACATCCACATCCACGTCCGGCCAGGCGGCCGGATAGGGTGACACCACCTTCAACAGCCATTGATAACGTGAGTTCTGGATAAGGGCGGCGGCTCTGGGGGGCGAAACCGGCTAAGGTTTCAGGAGATCATCCCGATGCCCCGGAGAGCCGCCATGATCGATTGTGAAGCCGTTTACTGTGATGTGGACGATTTCTGCCAGGTGTTTCCGCCGGCCTGGCATCGCCGGCTCCTAACCAGACGTCATCACCATCGAGACCTCGCGCTCGGACATGGAACTGCTCGACGCCTTCGACGATTATGGTCGCCGCCGCGAAGACCCTGCGCGCGGCCATGGCCTGAACCGCACGACCTGGGTCAGCGCAGGCTAAAACTGATCGGCACCGTGATGGTCAGGGTACCCAGGCCCAGGCTGGCGGGGATGGGCGGCATGGGCGAGGCCCGTTGCAGCATGGCCTTCACCTCTTGGTCGAGCACTGGATAGCCGGAACTCGATTCGATCCGATGGGACAGCAGGCGTCCCTGGCGGTCGATGCTGAAGGTCACGCGCACGACTCCTTGTTCCTGACGTCGACGCGCCGGCTCCGGGTAACGCTTGTGCCGTGCGAGCCAGGCGGCCAGCGTGGCGTGATAACGGCGAACATTCGCCGGATCGACACCCTGGCCGGCACCGCCGTCATTGGCGCCGCGTCCCGATCCCCCTCGACCCGCCTGGGTACGATCGCCCTTGGCGGCGCTATCGGACGTCCCCTTCCCCGCGGTCGAGGCGATCGCCCCGGAACCTGTGGAATGTGATTCGGCACCCGCCGCCGGCTTGGACGGTGCCGGCGGCTTCACCGAGACGTTCTTGGGACGCACCTGGCGCGTCTCGACCGGTCGCTTGGGTTCTTCGCGCTTGCGCGCCTTCGCGACCTCCACCGATTTCGCGCCCCTCGGCTCCTCCGGTGTCGGCGTCTTGGGCGTCGTCGTCGGCGCGCTCGGGGGCGTCCGGATCGCGTCCTTGGGCATGGGTGCGGACGTGGTTAGCGTCGGGGTCGGCTGCTCAGTGGCGATCGGCTCCGGATCACCACCCCCGCCGGGCTCGTCCGCGCCGGTGCCTCCGGGCGGTTCGGATACCGCCAACCGGAGGCTGTAGACAGGTTCCGCCTGGGGCGTTGGGGAAGATGGCGTCGGCCACACCAGCAGCACGACTCCATGGACCGCGCCGGCCACCGTCAATGCGATCAGCCAATGATGGGCGCGGATCTCCATCAGCGCCGACCGACCGTCATCAGATCGACACGCGCGATTCCGGTCTCGCGCAACAGTGTCAGCACCTCCCGCAGTGACCCGGCATCGAGCCGGGCATCGGCCTTGATGGTCACCGACCGCGATGCCGGATCGGCGAGGGCGGCGATCGTCTCCGCCAGCGCATCGGCGCCGATGCGGCGATCGTCCAAGGCCATCCGCCCCTCGGCATCGATGAGCAGGAGGAGTCGCGCCTCGTCCGGCTTGCGACCCGCGTTCGCGGCGGGCGGCGTCACGTCCAGCGGCTCGGGCGGTGTCAGCCGCCCCATGAGCATGAAGAAGATCAGCATCAGGAAGATGACGTTGATCAGAGGGATCAGCCGGCCGTCATCGGGCGGACGGCGGTTCGGGCGTCTCAATTTCATTCCAGACTCACCTCGGTCACACCGACGGCCAGGATCCGGTCCATCAGCGAGACCAGGGTCTGGAGATCGACCTCGGCGTCCGGCCGGATCAGGACGCGCAACTCCGGTCGCTGCCGGAAATCGTCGCGCAGCCGTTCCACGAACGCATCCGGCCCCAGCACCGCATCGCCCAGGTCGACACAGCCATTGGCCTGGAGCCGAACCGACAGGCTGGGCCTCTGCGCGTCCTCGGTTTCCGCCGGCGCCGTCTGGTTTGCGTCGACAGGGAGCACGCGCCACGACTCGAAATGCGAGGCGAGCAGGAAGAAGAGCAGCAGGATGAAGACGACGTCGATCAGGGGCGTCAGGCCGATCGGGGTACGTCGGCGCGGTGCGCGCCGCTCAAGCTGCATCGCCGACCTGCCCCGCATCGGTCGCTGCGAATCTGGATTGGCGTCCCGGCCCGACATCCGGGCGTGTGGCCACGAGATCGCGCGTGAAGACCTGGGTGACGGCGTCTTCCATCCGATGTCCACAGCGCTCGACACGCCGCTCCAGCCAGGTGTGGGCCAGCACCGCCGGGATGGCGACGCTCAGGCCAACGGCGGTCGTGAGCAGGGCCTGCCAGATCCCGCCCGAGAGGATGGCGGGATCGACCTGAGTCCCGGCCGATTCGAGCCGGCGAAAGGCCTCGATCATCCCCAGCACAGTGCCGAGCAGTCCCAGCAGCGGACTCAGGGTGCCGATGATCTCCAGCGCCCGCAGATAGCCGCGCAGCCGCTCCAGCTCGACGCTCGCGAGGCGTACCAGCTCCTCGCGCAGCAGTGTCTGGTCGACGTCCGGCCGTTCCAGCCCCGCTATGGCGACCGCGACGACCCGCGCCACCGGCGAGCGCTGCCGGTGCAGGAGCGCGAGCGCGGCCTCATCCTCATGCCGCCGCCACAGTGACAGCGCGTCCTGGACGGGACCGAGCGCGCCGAGACGCAGAAACTGCCAGAGCTTGAGCAGCACGATGGCCAAGGCCAGCACGGACAGCAGCCCCAGCACCAGTAGCACCGGACCGCCCATGTCCATGACGACCGCCAGCCGTTGCGGTACCTGTGTGACCAGGTGGCTCCAATCGAGTCCAGGGATCACGGCCAGACTGTCGCCGGAGTGCGCAACGGGCGCTGTTCCATCCGGCGGTGTACTCCCGAGCGCAAGGACTGGAGCCGCCGTCTGCATGGGGTCGGTCATTGGGTTGGCGTCCTCGCTAGGGCGATGATCGGGTTCACGGCGTCGGTGGTAGCGTGTTACGTGGATAAAAATTATCATACTGCGCGTCCCGGCATCCAGCCGTGGCTGTATCAGGCCGGCATTCCCCATCGTTGAGGAACCTATTGCATGTACTTGCGACGCTCATCACTTGCTCAGATCGCGCTCGTCCTCTTCAGTCAGGGTCTGGCCTGGTCTGGGGTGCGCGCACAGGACGTGATCACACTCGAGACCATCGAGGTCGACGCCGAGCGGATCCTGACGCCGACCAAACAGGCTGAAGAAACCGTGTATACCGGGACCGCCCTGACGACCCGCGGGATCGAACTCCAGGGCGCCAAGGCGGCGATGCAGGTCTGGGGGGCGATCGATCTGCTGCCGGGTGTGAGCGCCGAGCAGCCGGACAGCCGCGGACTGGAGGTGGAGCAATCGAGCGTGCGTCTGCGCGGGGTGCGCAGTTCGCTGGGCACCCTCACCGTGGAAGGGGTGCCGAACTACGGCGGTAACCCCATCGGTCCGCGGGATTATCTCTACGACCTGGAGAACATGGAGTCGATCTCCGTCTACAAGGGCGCGACCCCGGCGGATATCGGGACCGGCGTCGGCACGCGCGGCGGGGCCATCGTCCTGCATCCCAAATGGCCGGGCGAGGAGGCCGGTGCGGAACTCAGCCAGCGGGTCGGCGGCAATGAATTCACGCGGACCTATGCGCGGCTGGAGTCCGGTCGGCTGAATGACAGCGGCACCCGGATCGCCGGCGCGGCCTCCTACTCGGAGGCGGACAAGTGGCGGGGTCCGGGCGAGCTGGGTCCGCGGATCAATGCCAATCTGGCGCTCGTTCAGCCGTTGCGCGAGGATCTCGAACTCAAGCTCTGGCTCAATCACAACGACCAGGAGCAGCACCTCTACCGGGCGCTGACCTATGCGCAGGTCGCCGGGCCCGGGGCGAATCTGGATCTCGACTTCAACGCCCGGCGCACCGGGAACGCGGCCGACGACATCTATTACTACGACTACAATCGCGGCTCCTACCTCAATACGGATCTGCTCTCGGTCCTGACCTACCGGCCCAGTTCGGACACCCGCTTCACCCTCAAGCCCTACTACGCCAACGAGGACGCCAAGATCCTCCAGGGCACCACGGCGAGCGGCGGACGGGTTCAGGAGCGCAACCGCGACATCGAGCGCTGGGGTCTGATCGCCGAGGCCGGCACCGAATTCCAGGGGATCTCCGCCCTGCTCGGGTATCACTATGAGCACGCGGATATGGAGATCACCTCGGAGAATTACGCCATCACCCGCACCGGACTCAGTTATCGCGGCTACGGCGTGCTGGCGACCACCGGGGCGACGCACATCCACAGCCCCTATGCCAAGCTCGCCGGCCGACTCGGCGCACTGAACTGGCAGGCCGGACTCAAATATTTCCAGTTCCAGGATGCCGCCAGCGACGGCTACACGACCGGCGGAGCGCCCGACTATGCCCTGGTGCGGGCATCCGACCTGGACCGCGAGGCGCGTTCCCATGACATCTGGCTGCCGTCGCTCGGCCTCTCCTACGACCTGACGCCCGAGACCCGGCTCTATGCCAGCTATGGCCGGGGATTCATCCGCCCCTATTCCTACATGCCCATCATCAATACCTACAGCAGCAACCGCGCACGCTTCCAGGCCGCCGGGGTCACGCTGAACGAGCTGTTCGCCGGCTATGACATGGAGGAGTCCGATACCCTGGATCTCGGCCTGCGCGTTCGCGGCGCGCGTTTCGAGATCATGCCGACGCTCTTCTTCGGCCAATACCGGAACCTCCTGACCAGCGTGTCCGACTCCCGCGTACTGGTCAACGGCAAGCCGGTGAGCTACCAGCAGAACATCGGTGAGGCCACGGGCTACGGACTGGAGCTGGCGATCAGTGCCTATGTCTCGGATGCTCTCACGCTCTATCTCAACCCGACCTATACCCGCCTGACCTACGACGCGGATCTGACCTATCAGGGCACGACCCTCGACACCAAGGGCAAGCAGGTGGTCGACACGCCGGAGTGGATGGCACGCGCGGGACTCATCTACCGGATCGGGGACTTCGAGCTACGCCCGGTGCTGCGCTACCTGGGCGAGCGTCATGGCGATTCCCGGCACGCCGAGTCGATCGACGCCGTGCTGCTCGCGGATCTCACCCTGAGCTACAGCACCGAGCGGCTGTGGCCGGGTAAGAAACTCAAGGCGTCGCTGGAACTGACCAACCTGTTCGACGAAGATTATGTCGCGGTGATCAACGCCTCGGACGACAGCCAGGGCGGAAGTGCCAGTTACTATCCGGGGGCGCCCTTCACGGCCATGCTGACGCTGGGGATCGAGCTGTGACGGCTTGCACGCGCCGACATGTCCTAGGTCTGTTGGTCGCCGGACTCGCCGCGCCCGTGTGGCGTTCGAGCAGCGCGGCTTCCGCCGAGCGGGTGCTGGCCGTCGGCCCAGGCGCGCTGCGGCTGTTGGCCTATCTGGGGGCGGCCGAGCGTCTGGTCGGGCTGGAGGACATGGAACGACGTCCGCTCTCGACCAGCAGCTATCGCTATGCCCTGCCGCCCGGATTGGCCGACCTGCCCTCGATCGGACCCGGCGGTCCGGGCCGTCTGCCGGACCTGGAACAGCTGTTGGCGCTGCGTCCGGATCTGGTCGTGACCGTCACCCTCGACGGCCAGCAGATCCAGGCACTGCGCGAGCGCGCCGGACTCCGGGTGCTGCCGCTGAGCTATGGCGACACCGGCCTGCTGCGGATCGATGACCTGCTGACCTCGCTGCGCACGCTGGCCGCCGCTCTGGGCCGGGAGGCACGCGCCGAGCAACTGGCCGGATTCCTGACCGCCAACCTGACCGAACTGCGCGAGCGGCTGGCCGATGCCGCGCCGGCGGCGGCCTATCTGGGCGGCATCAGCCTCCAGGGCGCCCATGGCCTCACCAGCACCCAGTCGGGACATCTGCCGCTCGTCTGGGCGGGCGCCGACAACTTGGCGGACCGGGCCGGACCCGCCGGGCATTTCTTCATCGACCGCGAACAGCTCCTGCTCTGGGATCCGCCGACGCTCTTCATCGATGGCGGCGGGCTGGCCAATGTCTTGACCGAGTACGCCGGAAATCCCGGCTTCTACCAACGTCTGCAAGCGGTACGCGAAGGCCGGGTCTATCTGACCCTGCCCTTCAACGCCTATAACACCAATGTCGAGAACGCCCTGGCCAATGCCTGGATGATGGCCAGGGTGCTGCACCCCGCCGCCCTGGCGGATCTCGATGTGCAGGCACGGGCCGGCGCCATCATGCGGACCTTCCTCGGCACAGACGTCATGCCGGCTCTGGCCCGCAACGGCCTGGGTCTGGGTCGGCTGGATCTGGAGACCGGACAGTGGACGCCGCTGTCCTGAGCGCGCCGCGCGCGGTCTTCCAGCGCCGGACCGGGCGGCGTCTGCTGACAGGTGCGGCGCTCCTGATCCTGCTGGCCGGACTGGTGATCTATGCCCTGGGTCAGGGCAGTTATGCACTCACACCCGAAGCCGTCCTGGCCGCGCTGGTCGGCGGCCCCGGAGCCGCCGATCCGGCGGCGCACGTCATCTGGTCGATCCGTCTGCCGCGTCTGCTCGCCGCCCTGCTCGCCGGCATGAGCCTGGGTCTGGCGGGTGCGATCATGCAGAGCGTGCTGCGCAATCCGCTCGCCTCGCCGATGACGCTCGGAGTCTCCCAAGGCGCGGCCCTGGGCGCCACCTGCGCCATCGTGCTGCTGGGTGCGGGCGAGCTGAACCGGCTGGGACCGAGCGCAGTGGTCATCCAGGAACCCTCTCTGGTGGTCGGCGCCGCCCTGATCGGAGGACTCGGAACCGCCGGAGCCATCCTGCTGCTGGCCCTGCTGCGCGGGTTGCGCCCCGAGGCGCTGGTGCTGGCCGGCATCGCGCTCGGCGCCTTCTCCAGCGCCGGAACCATGCTGGTACAGTATTTCGCCACCGAGACCCAGGCGGCGGCGACCCTGTTCTGGACCTTCGGCGATCTCGGCAAGGCGGGTTGGCGCGAGGTCGCCTGGCTGGCGGCGGTGCTCGTGCCGCTGTTCCTGCTGCTGAGGCGCGCGGCCTGGTCACTCAACGCCCTGGCCTGGGGCGAGGACAGTGCCCGCGCGCTCGGAGTGGCGGTCGGTCCGCTGCGCCTGTGGGCACTGGCGGCGGGGGCGGTGCTCGCGGCGGTGGCCACAGCCTTTCTCGGCGTGATCGGCTTCGTCGGACTTATCGCACCGCATCTGGTGCGCCTGCTGATCGGCGCCGATCACCGCTATCTGCTGCCCTACGCCGCGCTGGCGGGGGCGATCGTACTGCTCGGCGCCGATACCCTGGGCCGCCTGATCATCGCCCCGGTGGTGCTGCCGGTCGGAGCGGTCACGGCCATGCTCGGCGCGCCCCTGCTGCTCGCGCTGCTGCTGCGGAGGAGTCACTGAGATGCTCGAGATCCGCGATCTCGGTCTGGGCTATGGCGAGCGTATCCTGGTGCGCGGGCTGGATCTGGCGGTGCCGGCGGGCGAGGTGCTGGCGGTACTCGGTCCGAACGGCGCGGGCAAGTCGACGCTGCTCAAGGCGCTGGCCCATCTGCTCCGACCCCGGACCGGAACCCTGCACCTGGACGGCGTTCCACTCACCGGCCTTGGCCGCGCGACCCGGGCGCAGCGCGTCGCCTATCTGCCCCAGCAATCGCCGCCCGTGGCCGTCACCGTCTACGAGGCCGTCCTGCTCGGGCGCCTCCCGCATCTCGGCCGGCAGATCGCGGACGCCGATCTGGCGCTGGTCGACGGCATCCTCGCGCACCTTGGCCTGAGCGCCTTCGCCGGACGTCTCTGTACCGAGCTCAGCGGCGGCGAGCTGCAAAAGGTGCTGATCGGACGCGCCCTGGCGCAGACGCCGCGCCTGCTGCTGCTCGACGAGCCGGTCAATCATCTGGATCCGGCCAATCAGCTCGAGGTGCTGGCCCTGATCCGGCAAACGGCCCGCGACCGCGATCTGGCTACCCTGGTGGTGCTGCACGACCTCAATCTGGCGCTGCGTTTCGCCGACCACTTCCTGCTGCTCGACGGTGCCGGCGGTCATGACGCCGGGGCCATGACGACCCTGACCCCGGAGCAGATCGAGCGGGTCTACCGGGTGTCGGTGGTCCGCCATGACCTGGCCGGGCATTCGCTCTTCATCCCACTGTGAATCCCATGACTGACGATACCCGCTGGCCGAGTGATCCCCTGCTCGAAACCCTGGCCCACCGCGCGGTCGACGATCTGGCCGTGCATCCGCTGGTGCTGGAGGATCTGAGCCTCGGCCAACCCATCTCCTGGGCGCTGGTCCGCGAC
Organism: Allochromatium tepidum; assembly: GCF_018409545.1. GTDB lineage: Bacteria > Pseudomonadota > Gammaproteobacteria > Chromatiales > Chromatiaceae > Thermochromatium > Thermochromatium tepidum_A. Next base: position 2,896,687 of record NZ_AP024563.1, read on the forward strand.
CGGCACGGACACCGCGCGCTCGGCCTGGCCCTGACGCCGGTCGGCGAATCCGGCTCGCCGGGGCCGCGCCATGCCGGGCTACCGCTCGACTGGAACGAATGGCCGCTGCATGAGCTCCCCGGCCGGCTCCTGGCCGACCATCCGCTGGAGCGCTGTCTCGCGCTGGCGGTCATCAACGCCATCTCGCAGCATCGTCTGGCGCGTGAGGGATTCGCCGGCGTCGAGACCACGGAGGTTCGCCCGAGTGTGGTGCGCTGGGTCAGGGAACAGGGGGTACGCCGCGTAGTGGTCATCGGCAACATGGGACCGCTGGTGACCGGACTCGCCGAGGCGGGCGTTCCCCATGCGGTCTTCGAGCGCAGTCCGGGCAATCGCGCCGGCGCCTTGCCCGACGCCCAGGAGTGGGCCTGGCTGCCCAGGGCCGATGGTCTCATCCTCACCGGCGCGACCCTGCTCAATCACACCCTGGCGCCGATCCTGGCGCTGGCGCGCGAGGCCCGTTTCAAATTGCTGGTCGGCTTCTCGGCCCAGGCGCACCCGGCGTTCCTGGCCGGCTGTGGTGTCACGCACGTCTTCAGCCTGTACATCCGGGACATCGACCGGGTCCGCCGACGATTGCAAGTCGGCCACTGGAATTCCATGTTCGAGACCGAGATGGGCTATCTGGCGGGTTTAAACGGTTTGGAGACTCAAATGCAGATCAGCGCGCGTCACTTTGCCGGCATCGCCTGACCTCGATCATGAACCACCTCCGGTCCGATACTTCTTCTCACAGCGCATGACGAACTCGACCGTGATGCGGTCGAGCCCCTCCTTGGCGGCGTCCTTCTCGATGATGCGCCGGACCATGGGACGGATGATGGCCGGCGCCTCGCCGACACGTTTCTGGGCGTCGGCGCTCCAGATGAGGCCGAGCTTCTTGTTGGCCCAGCTCCCCACAGCCGGCGGCGGCACATCCTGGAAATCACGGATCGTCAGTCCGGGCGTGCCGCCGAAGGCGGCCTCGGCCAGCGTATCGGACATCGACTGGCCGAACGCCTGGGTGAAGACCGGAAAGGCCGGATCGTTCTCGAAGATCACCCGCTTCAGTTCCAGCACCCGCTCGCCGCGCGCCTGGCTGGACCGGGCGTCCGTCTCGGGTGCGGCCTGATCGATGTAACGGCACCAAGTCTCGACGACGGCGCCGAACGCGGCGAGAAAACGCTCCGGATCCAGCGGCTTGAAGGTGCAGTGCAGCAGGTGCGGTGAGGTCACGGACTCCAGCAAGGGCAGCCGTTCGTCCGGCAGTTCCAGCGCAGCACGATGCTCGCGCGCGACCTGAGCGAACGGCTCCAGATCCAGGCTCGACGAACAGGGCGCCAGATCCAGCGTGAGCAGCGTGCGCTCGGGCGGCTGGCCGCCGACGTGCAGCAGAAAGGCGGGAAGGTCATAGTCCAGACGCGGATAGGCGAAGATCACCAGCCCCCAGCGGCCCAGACGCAGCGAGTAGCGGCTGACCATCACCCGGTCGAGCTTCTCGCCTTGATAGACACGGGTGTGGCTGAAGACCTGTTTGCCGTTGTTCACACGCCGGGCGCTGTATTCGGTGAAATCGTCTCGATCCAGACGTTCCCCGAGCCGGTCGAAGAAGAGCCGCTCATGCGGCTTCCAGGGTGTCGTTTCCGAGGCGGATTCGACCTCGATCTGCTGTGCCATACTGCCTCTCGCCTCTTTCAATCGACTTCGCGAATCAGCCCCAGGATCTCGTCATAGCTCAGGCGTCCGCCGTCGCCCGTGCCTTCGAGCAGACCGTCGGCCAGATCGCGCTTGGTTCCGTGCAGGGCGATGATCTTTTCCTCGATGGTGCCCTTGGTGACCAGACGGTAGATGGTCACCGGACGCTCCTGGCCGATGCGGTGCGCGCGGTCGGAGGCCTGATCCTCGACCGCCGGGTTCCACCAGGGGTCCATGTGGATCACATAGTCCGCCGCCGTCAGATTCAGCCCGGCTCCGCCGGCGCGCAGACTGATGAGGAACAGATCGCCCTCCCCGGCCTGGAAGGCGGCAACGGCGGCCTTGCGCTTGGGTTCGGGGGTAGAACCGTCGAGATACTGGTACTTGATCCCGCGTTCATTGAGATAGGCCCGAATCAGGCTCAGATAGTCGACGAACTGGCTGAAGACCAGCGCCTTGTGGCGGTTCTCCAGCAGCTCGTCGAGGATCTCGCCGAAGGCCTCAAGCTTGGCGCTGCCCAGATCCGTCTCGGGCATCACCAGCTTGGGATGACAGCAGGCGCGACGCAGACGCATGATCTCGGCGAGCAGTTGGATGCGCTTCTGGCCGGGGCCGGAGGTCTCGTCGCTCTCCAGCCGCTCCAGCGCCTGACGACGCATGGCTTCATACAATGCCGCTTCCGCTTTGCCCAGATCCAGTTCGAGCGTGATCTCGGTGCGCGGCGGCAGCTCGGTGAGCACCTCGCTCTTGAGCCGGCGCAGGATGAAGGGCTTGAGCAGTTGACGCAACCGGGTGCGTGCGCCCGAGTCGCGATGCTGTTCGATCGGAACGGCGAAGCGCTGGTTGAAGCGATCCAGCGAGCCGAGCAGTCCCGGGTTGATGAAACGGAACAGATTCCAGAGCTCGCCGAGATGGTTCTCGATCGGGGTGCCGGTGGTGATCATCTTGAAGCCGGCATCGAGCTTCATGATCGCCTGCGAACGCTTGGTCTGCGGATTTTTGAAGGTCTGGGCTTCGTCGGCGACGATGGTCGACCAGGTGACGCCCGCCAGCCGCTCGCCTTCGGTCTGCACCAGGCCGTAGCTACAGACGATCAGATCGAAGGGACCGGCGTCCTTGAGCATCTGATCGCGGTCGCCGTCGCCGAAGCGCTTCGGATTCAGGGTCGGGGCGAAACGTCGCGCCTCGTTGACCCAGTTGGAACAGACCGACATCGGCGCCAGCACCAGGGTCGGCCCCTCGGTCGCGCGTGAGAGGATGAGCGCCAGCGACTGAATCGTCTTGCCCAGTCCCATGTCGTCGGCCAGACAGGCACCCGCGCCCAGATGGGCCAGACGCGCCAGCCAGCGGAAGCCCTCGATCTGATAGTCGCGCAGCTCGGCCTGGAGCGTGCTCGGCAGGGTCGGCTCGAACTCGCGGGCGGAACTCAGACGCCGGAGCATCTCGTGCCAGCGTGCGCCGGCCTCGACCTGCATGCCTTCGAGCGCCTCGTCGACGGCGCCGGCGGCGAGCGGATGGAAGTGTCCGCCGTCGGTGAGTCCGCGCAGGGTCTCCAGACGCCGACGCAGCGACTCGCTCAGGACCAGGAACTCGCGCTCGCCGAGCGAGACGAAGCGCCCCGGACTCGCGTCGAGCAGATCGAGCATGAATTTCATCTCCAGCACCCGCCCGTCGTCGAGCGTCAGCCCGCCCTCCAGACCCAGCCAGTCGCGCCCCTCGCCGACCCGGACCGACATGGCGCCGATCCCGACCTCAGGCGTCAGTCCGATGCGCTTGCCCTCGGGCCATTGCAGCACGATGTCGTCGCCGAGCGCATAGAGTTGGGACAGGGCCGTCAGCGCCTCTTCGGCCTCCGGCAACACCCAGGACCAACCGCTCCGGCCGGCCAGACTCGGACAGGCCTCGAGTACGGCCTTGGCGCGCGCCTTCTCGCCCTTGAGCGAGCGCATGGTCCGGACCGGACGACCGTCCTGCTCGGCGAAGATCGTCTCCATGCCCTGCCCCGGCGCCAGACGCGGCCCGGACTCGCCGAGCGGCTGCATGTAGAGTTCCAGGCTCAGCCCGTCGCCGATCGGGTTCAGATGCACATAGGGCCGGGTGTCCGGCTCGACCGGCTCGGCCAGATGCTCGGTGCCGCCGATGGCCGAATGCACGGTCAGCAGGGGCGCGACCGCCGCGATCCCGGCCAGCACCCGCTCCTTGCCCTCGGCAGGTATCCGCAGGCCGTCACGCGCCAGGATGGAGGCGATACGCTTGTGGGTGGCGTCGAAGCGCACCAGACGCAGTCGCTGCTTGCCTTCCGGGACGATGAGCAGATTGCCGTCCACCGGCGGAAAGGGCTGGAGCCGGACGCGGATCTCGCCGCCGCGCTCGCTGACCTCCAGCGTCGGACCGGCCTCGACCAGTTCGACCGGCGTTTCCAGATTGTTCGGACGGAAGATCAGCGGATGCCCCACGGCGGCGAGCAGCGCCTCATCGGAGTCGAGGGTGTAGCTGGCGCCGCCGCCATACCAGCCGCCCTCGTATTCACGCTTGATGCGGGCACGGATGCGTTCGTCGGCCGGGGTCAGATAGTCGAACTCGGCGGGCGACTCGCGCAGACGTTGCAGCGAGACCGGGCGTCCCGAGGTCCAGCCGCCGCGCTTGGCGCGTTTCTGTTCGCGCGGTTCCAGCCGCACCGAGCCGGCGTGTTCATAGATCCACCAGCACATCCGCCGATCGGCCCGGCCGTCGACGGACGAGTCGGCGGACGAACGCCCGGCCGCGACTCCGGTCAGGGCCTCGAGCGCGATCTCCCAGCGCGAGCGCGACTTGAGCAGGTCGACCAGTCGCGGCGAACCCTCGGGCGGCGGGGGCAGATCGAGGTTCTTCATCGGACGCCCGAGACGCTCGAGCAGGGCGTGCGCCTCCCAGGCATACCAGAGCCAGCCGCCCGCGAGCGCCTCGCGAACATGCTTGTCGAGCGCGACCAGCGACCTGTCGTTGGGCCGCTCGCCGAGCCAGTGCAGGATCAGACACAGGAAAAGTTGATTGAAGGGGCGATTGGGCAGACGCGCGTTCTGGAACGAGTGCGCGTCCCCGAACTGGAGCGTGCCCTGGAGCACCTTGCCGAGATCCTCGGTCAGCTGCAGCACGGTTTCGAAACGGTCATCGCCGGCCTGGCGCTGCTCGACCTGGATCTGCTGGTTGAACAGGGTCAGATCCTCGGGACGGCTCCGCGCCAGGAGCAGCAGCAGATGGAGCACACCCGGTAGCTCGCCGAGCGGGATGTTGCGCCGGCGCGTCTCACGCTTGAGCGTCTTGAGATAGAGTTCGAAGACACCGAGCGATTCGTCGCGACGTCCCTGGACGGCATGCAGCCAGCCGATCAGGGGCAGCACCAGGGTGGAGACCCGGCTCGACAGCAGTTTGGCGGCCTGATCGAAACGCCCGCGCCACAGATGCTGCTCGACCAGGACGGCGAGCGCGAGCGGCTCGCTGTCGACCACGGGCAGCAGGAGTCGTTGCACGGCGGCGTCCAGCGCCTCATCGGCGCGCAGATGATGGGCCAGCGAATCGAGCCTGGGCGCGAGCGCCAGGAGGCGCAGACGCGGTGCCAGGGTTTCGAGCCAGTCGGGATCGAACGGATTGGTGCAGATACGCACCAGCGGATCGACCTTCTTGGCATCGATCGGCTCGATTCCGGACCGGTTCTCCAGACCGATCAGCTTCAAGACCTCGGCCTCGCGCCCGCTATAGAGCGCGTTGCGCAGACGGCGCGTCTGCCGCTCCACAGTCACGATCTCCCAGCTGTGGCGCGGTTGACTGAGAATGACGCCTTCAGCGGCATCCATGATGGCCTTGAAGGTTCCATCGCGCACCGTCTCGCGGGTCAGGATCTCGACCAGATCCGGAATCACCGACAATCCGGCCTTGTTCGTCAGCACACGCGCGGCGATCATGGATTCGCGCCAAGCGGTGTTCAGCCGGGCGCTGAGCAGTTTGTTATCCGCACCGCGCCGGCCGAGGCGTCGCAGGATTTCGAACAGTTGGGTCTGAGTGACGGTTTCGTAGACGACCGAGAGTACCTGGAGGATACGGCGATCATCGGACGACAGGGTTTCGAGGACTTCGGGTGACGGCATGGAGGCGTTCAAAGCTTGCGCTGACGGATGAAGCGCTCCAGGAGTGCGCGTGTGGAGGGATCGTGATCGGCCGTGACCTTGCCGGCCTGGATCTCGGCCAGGATGACGTTGGCCAGTTGCTTGCCGAGTTCAACACCCCACTGATCGAAGGAGTTGATCCCCCAGATCACGCCCTGGGTGAAGATGCGATGCTCGTAGAGCGCGATCAGGGCGCCGAGCGTATGCGGCGTGAGGCGTTCCATCAGCAGGCTATTGGTCGGGCGATTGCCGGGGAAGGTGCGATGGTGCGCGAGCATTCGCGCCCGCTCCTCGTCCATCCCGGACGCAAGCAGCTCGCTCAGCGCCTCGTCATAGGTCCGACCGCGCATCAGCGCCTCGGTCTGGGCGAAGAAATTGGCCATGAACTTGGGATGATGGTCGCCCAATTCATTGTGACTGTGCACGGCGCCGATGAAGTCCGCCGGGATGAGTTGGGTGCCCTGATGGATGAGCTGATAGAAGGCGTGCTGACCATCGGTGCCCGGCTCACCCCAGACCACCGGACCCGTGGTGTACTCGACCGCCGTGCCCTCGCGCGTCACGCCCTTGCCGTTGCTCTCCATGTCGCCCTGTTGCAGATAGGCCGGCAGATAGCGCAGCGACTGATCATAGGGCAGCACGGCATGGGTGCGCGCCCCGGCGAAGTTGGCATACCAGACGCCGATCAGACCCAGAAGCGCCGGCATGTTCTCCTTGAGATCCGCCGTGCGGAAATGTTCGTCCATGGCGTGCGCGCCTTCGAGCAGCTCGATGAAGCGGTCGAAGCCGACGGCGAGCGCGATCGGCAGCCCGATCGCCGACCACAGCGAATAGCGTCCGCCGACCCAGTCCCAGAAGCCGAACATGTTGGCCGTGTCGATGCCGAAGGCCGCGACCCTCTCGGCATTGGTCGAGACCGCGACGAAATGCCGCGCCACGGCCGAGGAGTCGCCGAGCGCGGTGAGCAGCCAGGCGCGGGCGCTGGCGGCGTTGGTCATGGTCTCCTGGGTGGTGAAGGTCTTGGAGGCGACGATGAAGAGCGTGGTGGCCGGATTCAGACCGCGCAGGGTCTCGACCAGATGGGTGCCGTCGATGTTGGAGACGAAATGCACCCGCAGGTTCTCGCTCTGATAGGGCGCGAGTGCGGCACAGACCATCTTCGGCCCGAGATTGGAGCCGCCGATGCCGATGTTGACCACATCCGTGATGCGCTCGCCGGTGTGTCCGCGCCAGCTCCCCGAACGCACGCGCCCGACGAAGGTCTCCATCCGCGCCAGCACGCCGTTGACCAGCGGCATCACATCCTCGCCCTCGACCCGGATCGGGCGCTTGGAGCGGTTGCGCAGTGCGATGTGCAGCACCGCGCGCTCTTCGGTGTTGTTGATCGGCGCGCCCGCGAACATCCGGTCGATCCAACCCTTGAGATCGACCGCCTCGGCCAACTCGATCAGCAGGTCCAGCGTCTCGCGGTTGACGAGATTCTTCGAATAGTCGAGATGCAGTCCGGCGACCGTCAGACTCATGGCCGCCGCGCGCTTGGGATCGGCGTCGAACAGATCGCGCATCCGCTGCGCGCGCATCGCCTCCCAATGCCGTTGGAGGGCCTGCCACTGGGGTGTATGGTTCACGAGCACGGGCGACATGATGATTCGAGCCTCCTCAAGTCCGGGATCACGGGATGGAGGCGCATTTGATCATATTCGCGCGCAATTCTCAGCTATCGAGCGCTCAGACGCTCGGGGCCTGTCATCGGCGGTGTTCGACGCACGGCTCCAGGTCCGTGCCGCGTCTAGGCCGGCGGCTGGAAGCGGGTCAAGCGGGCGCGGGTCTCGTCGAGCTGGCGGCACAGTCGCGCGCTCTCCTCGCCGAGAAAGTCGATGAAGGCGCCGGCCACCACGGACAGCTCCTTGCCCTTGGCATGGGCGACATACCACTGCCGCTCCAGCGGGAAACCCTTGACATCGAGAATGGCCAGTGCCGAGGATTCGGCCTCCAGGGCCAGGGTATGGAGTGAGAGCACCGACAGGCCCAACTGACCGTAGATGGCGTGCTTGATCGCCTCGTTGCTGCCGAGTTCCATGCGCACGCGCGGCTTGAGACCGGCCTCGCCGAAGGTCTTGAGCACATAATCACGGATGCCCGAACCCGGCTCGCGCATGATGAAATACTCCTCGGACAGACGCTCGACCGGGATGTTGCGTTCGTGCGCCAGCGGATGATCGCGGTGGGCGATGACATGGAGCGGGTTGGGCGCGAAGGGCATGGCGATCATCTCCAGGTCGCGCTCGGGGTTCTGACCCAGGATGTAGAGATCGTCCTTGTTGGCGATCAGACGCTCCAGGACGCTGTCGCGGTTGGTGACCTTGAGTGCGACATCGACCCCCTGATGGCGCCGACAGAAGCGCCCGAGCACTTCCGGGGCGAAATACTTGGCGGTGGTGATGACGCAGAGCTTGAGATAGCCCCGCTTCAGTCCCTTGAGATCGGCGACCTTCATCTCGAAACGGTCGAGCACGCCGAACATGTCCTTGACCGCCGCTTCCAGTTCGCGTCCGGCCTCGGTCAGATAGACCTGACGCCCGATCTGCTCGAACAGCGGCAGCCCGATGACATCGGTCAGGCGCTTGATCTGGGTCGAGACCGTCGGCTGTGTCAGATACAGCTCATCGGCGGCCTTGGTGAAGCTCTTCAGGCGCGCGATGGCCTCGAACACCTGGAGTTGGCGCAGACTGACGTGACGGGCGAGATTCAGCATGGGATCGAACATGGCGGCTCACCGGGTCGGCGATCATGACGCTTGGAATCTGTCCCGTAGTGCCCGGACCCGGATCGACGGATCCGACTCAATCGGGCCAGACCCGATGACCGGAACGATAGTCGGCATCATAGGGTCGGTTCGACTCGGTTTGGGTCGAGGGCGACGGGCGCTTGGCGGTATGCCGGATAGCGGTGCGTGCGGTTGTCGACCTGACGCTCGGCTTGGGCTTGGCCGCCGCCGTGTCGACCGGGGCCGAATCCGGGGTTGCGGTGGTGTTCGGATCAGTGTCTTGGCTCATGTGCGCTGTCCTCCTGGCTGGGAGCCTCAACCCCCGGACGTCACGCTTTCGGACGCACAGAGCGCGTCGACCCGCTCGGCGAACGCTGTCTGTTCGGGAGCGATGTCCGTGGCCGGCGGATCGGCGTGGATGGTGATGTTGACGTAGGTGCGGCCGAAGCTGATGTCGGGATAGACGCCCGTGTCCTTGCTGAACTGGGCCACGGCGTCCAGGAAATCACGGGTGCCGGCATAGTCGTCGAAATCGACCCGGCGTTCGAGGCGGAGCGGGCGTTCGCGCTGCCGCCAGGTAGCGGCGGTTGCATTCATGGCGATGGCGACCTCCAGGTGCTGTTGCTTCGTCTGGTCTGATCCAAACGCCCGATCCAGTCCTCCAGTTCACGGGCGTGGCTCAGTTCCTCGTCGTGCAGGGCGGCGAAGAAGTCGCGTCCGGCGACGTCGCCGATCAGGGCGCAGTAGTCGGCGGCGTCGCGGTAGAGGGCGACCGCGTGCCATTCCAGCCGGCGGTCGGCCTCCAGCAGTTCGATGAGCGAGAATCCGGTCCGGACCGGTCTGAGCCGCGAGCCGTTGGGCATGGCACCCAGCCGCAGCATCCGCGCGGTCAGACGCTCGGCGTGCTCCTGCTCCTCGGCGGCCTCGCGCCGGAAGTGCGCGCCGACCTCGGTCAGTCCCCACAGATCCGCCAGCCCGGCATGGGTCAGGTATTGCTGGACGGCGCTCAGTTCATGACTGAGCGCGCGCCCCAGATAACCCAAGACTTTCGGATTGGCCATCATGCGCCGTCTCCCACTCGTAGCCTATTCGCCCTTACTTCGACGGCCGAGCGCCTCAGCGGCGCCCGGTTCGGTCTCAGGAGCGACCATGCCCGCCGTCGGTGTCGCCCGGCTTGACCGGCAGGATCGGCTCGACCTCGCGATGCGGGCGGGCGATGATGTGCGCGGCGACCAGACCGTCACCGACGCGCTCGCAGGCATCGGCCCCGGCGCGCACCGCCGCGTTCACCGCGCCGGTCTCGCCGCGCACCAGCACGGTCACATAGCCGCCGCCGACGAACTCGCGTCCGATCAGACGGACTTCAGCGGCCTTGGTCATGGCGTCGGCCGCCTCGATGGCGGGCACCAGTCCACGGGTCTCGATCATTCCAAGCGCGATGCCATAGTTTTCGGAAGGCATGGTGGCTGACTCCTGGGTCTTAAAGTAGAGGATTGAGCGATTTCGATGTCGTGTCGGGTCTTATGTCGGCACCGGTCTCAGGCCGCTTTTTCAGCCAGTTGGCCGCCGGTCGGCAGGATCGGTTCGACCTCGCGATGCGGGCGGGCGATGATGTGCGCGGCGACCAGACCGTCGCCGACGCGCTCGCAGGCATCGGCCCCGGCACGGACCGCCGCGTTCACCGCGCCGGTCTCGCCGCGCACCAGCACGGTCACATAGCCGCCGCCGACGAACTCGCGTCCGATCAGGCGCACCTCGGCGGCCTTGGTCATGGCGTCGGCCGCCTCGATGGCGGGCACCAGTCCGCGCGTTTCGATCATGCCCAGGGCGATCCCGTAGTATTCGTCGGCCATCTCGTGTTACTCCTCTGTTGACAAGTGTGGGTCTGTGTTTCGGTGTCGTAAGCTGTGTTCGTATTCGTGCAATCGATTCAGACGCCTTCGGTCGGGTCGGGCTCGTCCCAGCGGTCGATGATGCCGCCGATGCTCAGGTCGGTAAGTATCCGGGCGCCGACCGCGACCCGGGCCGCCGAGCCGCTGATGGTGAAGACCCAGTTGCCCGGATGGGCGCCGACCGTGTCGACCGCCACCGCCCGACCGCCCTTGGCGTCGCGCAACACCCGCAGCGATACGGACTGGAGTCCGGGGACGCGGCGCGTGCAGACCAGCGAGCGTTCCACCTGCATGATGTCCATGCTCAGTCCTCCGGCCAGTGGTCGATGATGCCGACGATGGTCAGATCGCTCGGGTAGTCCTTGTGGCCGGCGGCCTCGCGTGCCGCCGAGCTGCCGACGCAGATCACCCAGTCGCCGGGGGTGCAGCCCACGGCATCGACTGCGACCATCCGGCTCTTGCCGTCGAGCACCACCTGGAGATGACGATGCTCCAGTCCGGGGATGCGGTTGGTCGCGACCAGCGGCTTTTCGACGCGACAGATCTTCATGCCGTCCTCCCGCCGAGCAGTGAGCCGCCGACCGGCTCCAGTCGTCCGTGGCCCTGGCTGTCGCGCACCGTCCAGTAGGTGTGGAGCAGGCCGTGGTCGGCCAGATCCGAATAGCGCTGGGCGATGGCCTCGGCGAGGCGTTCGCAACGTTCGATCGCTCGTTCGCGCGCGCCCGGCACCTGTCCCGAGTACTCGACGCGCAGGACGATCGGGATCGGCAGTCCATGCTCGACGTTGAGCTGACGGAAGATCTTGATGCCGACGTCCAGGTTGCAGGCGCCCTCTTCCAGGGTGCGCAGAAAGCTGAAATAGGTCAGGTTGCGCAGATGGATCTCGGCGAAATCCATCCCGACCCCGATGAAACGCTCCTCGTGTCCGATGTCGGTGTAGTGGCCGTTGTGATAGTCACGCACATAGTCGAGCTGCGAGATGTTGTGCTCGATCAGACGCGCGATCAGACGCTGCATCCCGGGCGCTGGGGCCGGACCGCCGCCGCTCGGGTTGGCCACGCGCTCACGGATCAGGGCGCGCGCCGCCTCGGGGTCGAGCCGTGCGGTCTCGCGATGGAGCGCGCCGGCGTCGACGAAACGGTCCAGATCGGCATCGCCGCGTGCGTCGGGCAGATGCAGACGCAAGCGGTCGGTGTCGGTGTCGATGCCGATGAGCAGGCCCTCGATCGAGGCGCCGCAGCAGTAGCTGTTCTCGACCGCCTCGCGGAAGGCGTGCAGACGCTCGCGTCCGGCGGCGGCGGCCTGGCGGGTGTCGCTGCCGTGGGCCGCGCAGCCGTGATGCTCGGGGTCGCGGCTGCTGTAGTGATAGACGACCACCTTCAGATAGCGGGTCGGGGCGTCGGCGGTGTTGGGCACGCCTTCGCGGAAGCGTCCGAGTTCCACCGCCGACCAGCGCTCGAGCGCCTCCTCGATGTCGAAGAGCGCGCCGGCGTTGGCGCGGCGCTGGACGGCGCCCATCGGCAACCGCAACACATAGCGGATGGCGTGGGCCAGACGTCCGTCCGAGCAGGGCGTGACGTTCATGGCATGGAAGCCGCAGTCGAGCAGGAAGCGACGGAATTCATCGGACTGGCCGCGATCGTCGAGCGGGTCGGTCGTGAAGTAGTCATCGCTCATGGCCCGCACGGTCTCGAAGGTGGCGTGCGCGAAGAGCGCGCGCCGGTCGAGTCCGGCGACCCAGGCGTCGGCCAGCAGCGATTCGGGCAACTCGAAACCGAGTGTCCGACGCACCTCGGCCTGTGCCCAGTCCTCGAAACCGGCGTCCGGGACGCGGGCGGCGATGGACTTGAGCGTCGGCACGATGCGCGCGAAGGCGCCCTTGATCCGCTGCTCGTAGGCCCACAGCCGCCGGTTCTCGTCCAGGCGGGTGAGCGGATGCGTCCCCGTCCGACCGATCCCATCCGGCGATCCGGCGGACTCAGGCGCAACCTGAGTCGTGCCGACCGGAGCGGCGGGCGTGCTCGTCCAGGAGGCTGGGCGGACGCGCCGGCGTGACTGTGACTTGGGCTTGATGCGCATGGCGATGACTCCTGATCCCGCTACCGTTCCTCAACCCCGAGCGCCGCCCGAGAGTGTGACCAGGGCGCCGCGCTCGGTACCGCCGCTACCGCCGGTCACGCGCGTTTCGGACTGAGGCCGTTCGCGATCCCGAGCCTGGGCATCGCGGAAGGCGCGGGCGCCGGCAAAGGCGCCTACGCGCGCGTCACCGCGTCGGGTCGGGTTGCGGCTGTGCGCCGATTTGCCCTCGGTGCCGGTGACACGCTCGTTGCGGCCCCAGTCGTCACCCGTGATGCGCAGTCCGCCGTCCAGACCTTCACCCGTGATGCGTGGGCGTGCCGGTTCGGGCTCAGCGGCGGTGTCCTCGATCGCGGCTGCTGCCGGCATCGCGGTGGCCGGTCGAGGCGGCATCACGCTGCCGGGACGGGCCGGGCCGGTCTCGCGACGTTCCTCGGCACGGCGGGCGCGGAAGCCCTCGGTGCCCGTGACCCGGTTGCCGCCCATGTTGAAGGGGCCGGTGATGCGACTCTGCTCTTCGTCGTAGTGCGTGCCGGTCACCGAGCGGCGTGCCTGCTGCGACTGGGCGGCACGCGCCGGGGTGTCGATGCTGAACTGGCCCCATTGACCGCCGCCGAGCGGCTGCGGGAAGTCGTCACTGCCCGGCAGGGCCGCGAACTCTTCGCTGCCGCAGGTGGCCAGGAGGTCGTCCCCGCCCAGATAGGGCGTGCCGGTCACGGGCTGGCAGGCACCCTTGATGTCGCCGGTCATGGCGCCGCCGATCCCCGGCTGGATGCCGGTGAGACCGAAGCCGGGTGTGGAACGGCCCAGCGGCATCCGCTCGGCGGTCCGGCGTGCCGTCTCCGGACCGCAGTCGGCGGCGATCTGCTCGGCGCCCAGATAGGTGGTGCCGGTGACGATCTCGCAGCGACCGGTCTCGTTGCCGGTGACGCGCGCCGTGCCGCTGACCAGACTGCCCGTGACCGTCTGGCCGCGCCAGGTGGTGTCGAGTCCGACCTTGAGCGTGCCGACCGGCTCGGGACGGGTCTTGCAGACGCTGTCGAAGTGCTCGAACCCGAGATATTCGTTGCCCGTCACCCGCTGACAGGCGCCCGATTCGACGCCGGTCAGGGTGTTGTTGCGTCCGATCAGCGAGCCGGTCACGGTGCGCCCACTGAGGGTCTGGGTCCGGCCGACCTTGGGCGGTGCGCCCTCGGGACCGGGCGCGGTGTAGGGCGTGCCCGTGAGTTGACGTCCGGCGCCGGTCTCGTCGCCCGTGACCTTGGGGCTGCGTCCGACCTGATCGCCGGTGAGCGTCTGACCGCCGCCGGTGGTTGTGACGGCGCTCTGACGGTTGGGCGCGGGCGTCGGTCCGATACCGCAGAATTCCTGGAACACCTCGGCGCCCATGTATTCGGTGCCCGTGACCTGACGGCAGGCGCCGGCCTCGTCGCCCGTGGTGCGCCGGCTGCGCCCGACCTGGGTGCCGGTCAGGGTCTGGCCGGAGGCCGTGGTGCTGACGCCGACCTTGGCAGGTGCGTCACCGGGCCGTGCGCCGTTGGAGCGACGGGCGCGTCCCGTGGGTCGCGGACCGGATTCGCCGCACTTGCCGTGCTCGCAACGTTCCTCGCGGATGCGCTTGGCGATCTCACGCGAGCTGACACCGGCATTGCGTAGCAGATTGGTCGTCGCCGCCTGGCTGGAGCGTCCGCTCACCGAATCGACGCCGGTCTTGCCGCGTCCGGCCAGGGCGGCACGGCGTGCCATCGACAGCATCCGGCCGCGCGAAGGCGCCTTGGCCAGGGTCGGACCGCCGCGCGGACGACCGTTACGCTGACGCTTGTCGTTGACTGGATTGGCGGTTGCACGCCGCTCGGTCGCCGGCTTGGGTGCGCCGGTCGCTTGAGAACTGTCCGTGGTCACGGTGGCCTGGTCATCGCGTCGGCGTTCCGAACGCAGTGTCGTCGGCTCCAGACCGGCGATGGCGCGACGCCGGGCGATCGAGGCTTCGCGGCCCACGAGTCCGCTCAGATCGGCCTGATCCGCCGGCGCCGGACGCGCATAGCCCGGACGTCCGCGAGTGAGTTGATCGCGCCGCGCCATCGAGCGCTTACGGCCTTCCGCCATGGTGACGGAACGGCGGTTGCGTTCCGGTTTCGCCGGTGCGGGTTCCGAGGCGCTCAGACGCTCACGGAGCGTCATGGGCGCCGGCTCGCCGACCGGAGCACGCTTGGCGCGCCGCGTGTTCGAGTCTGTGTTCGTGACCGATTCAGGGCTCGGTCGACCCGTTTTACCACCGTTGGCGATGGCGCGGCGCTTGGCGATGGAGGCCGCGCGCCCCGTCAACTGTCGTTCTTGATCAGCCATGTCCGTGCCTGCCTCTTCGTGGATCGCTGCTGACTGCTGTCCGGGCTCCGGGCCTGGGGCCGATGTCGCTCGTCTTCCGATCGGCTTCTACGAATCAAGCACGATCCTCGATGTCATCGGCCTGCCCGGAGCGCGCCCCTCGCCCTCGCGTCCGCCCTCAGCGGGCGCGGTGCACCAGGAAGGAATGTCCCTTGCTCTGGGCGTAGGTGTCGTAGCCGACCAGCCGGACGTGATGGTCCGGATAGCTGCGCCGGCAGGACTCGATCTCGGTCAGGATCACGTTCGGATCCTGTTCGCCGAAGAAGGGCATCTTCCACATCGGCCAGTAGTACTCGAAGGCGCGATCCGGATGCTCGTGCTCCAGCGAGGCGTTCCAGCCGTTGTCGAGGATGTAGAGGATCTGCTCCAGGATCTCCTCGCGGTTGAGCGGCGGCAGATAGGAAAAGGTCTCGTAGCGGCCGATGGTGGCGTGATCGCCCATGCTGCTCGCGGTGTTCATGATGTCGGGTTCCTCTCAAAGATGGACTGGGGACAGGGGTTCGGGACTCAGGCCGCGTCAAGCTTGTCGACGACGTCGAACTCGAACTTGATCTCCTTCCAGGTCTCCATGGCGACGGCCAGCTCCGGGCTGTGACGCGCGGCATCGCTGAGCACTTCGCGGGCGTGCTTCTCGATCTCGACCCCTTCGTTGCGCGCCTTGACGCAGGCCTCGGTCGCCACGCGGTTGGCCGCCGCGCCGGCCGCGTTGCCCCAGGGATGGCCCTGAGTACCGCCGCCGAACTGGAGCACCGAGTCGTCGCCGAAGATCGTCACCAGCGCCGGGATGTGCCAGACATGGATACCGCCCGAGGCCACTGCCATCACGCCCGGCATCCCGCCCCAGTCCTGGTCGAAGAACAGCCCGCGCGAGCGGTCTTCGGGGATGAAGGATTCACGCAGCTGATCGACGAAACCGAGCGTCGACTGCCGATCGCCTTCCAGCTTGCCGACCACGGTGCCTGTGTGCAGATGGTCGCCGCCCGACAGGCGCAGACACTTGGCGAGCACGCGGAAATGGATACCGTGCTTGGGATTGCGGTCGATGACCGCGTGCATGGCGCGGTGGATGTGCAGCAGCATGCCGTTGTCGCGGCACCAGTTGGCCAGACTGGTGTTGGCCGTGAAACCGCCGGTGAGGAAGTCGTGCATGATGATGGGCGCGCCGCATTCCTTGGCGAACTCGGCCCGCTTGAACATCTCCTCGCAGGTCGGGGCGGTCACGTTCAGATAGTGACCCTTGCGCTCGCCGGTCTCTTCCTGCGCCTTGCGCACGGCCTCGGAGACGAACTCGAAGCGATTCTGCCAGCGCATGAAGGGCTGGGAGTTGACGTTCTCGTCGTCCTTGGTGAAGTCCAGACCGCCGCGCAGCATCTCATAGACGGCACGGCCATAGTTCTTGGCCGACAGACCCAGCTTGGGCTTGACGGTGGCGCCGAGGAAGGGACGGCCATACTTGTCCATGCGGTCGCGCTCGACCTGGATGCCGTTGGGCGGGCCGCCGCAGGTCTTCACATAGTGCAGCGGGAAGCGGATGTCTTCCAGGCGCAGGGCGCGCACCGCCTTGAAGCCGAACACGTTGCCCACCAGCGAGGTGAGCACGTTGACGATCGAGCCTTCCTCGAACAGATCGAGCGGATAGGCGATGAAGGCATAGAAGCTCTCCTTGTCGCCCGGCACGTCCTCGATGCGATAGGCACGGCCCTTGTAGTAGTCGAGATCGGTCAGCAGATCCGACCAGACCGTGGTCCAGGTGCCGGTCGAGGACTCGGCGGCGACGGCGGCGGCGGCCTCCTCGCGTGACACCTTGGCTTGCGGCGTGACCTTGAAACAGGCCAGCAAGTCGGAATCCAAGGGCACATAGTCCGGGGTCCAGTAGGTCAGGGCGTAATCTTTGACGCCGGCGTCAAACGTCTTCGTGCTCATGATTTACTCCGTTCAATGGGTGCGGCCTGAGGTTGCGAAGACGATAAATGGGTCGAACCTCCAATTCCAATCAATTAACGGAATGGAACGCATCGATGAAAATCGATGGGTGAAGATTTGTGGACACAAACGAAAATCAGCGTCCTGCAGGTGCGGGACGCTGATCGGAAGGAAGGAAAATCGCCGGGGACTGTAGGCTGATCGCCGGCCGCAGCCGGCTCAGTGCGGACGATGAACCATGAGCGCCAGCCGACTGCGATAGCTCAGATCCTCGATGCTCAGGCGGATATGATGGTCGCAATGGGCCTGACGACAGCGCGCGATCGCACCATGCACGGCCGCCATATCGCCGTCGTAACAGCTCGGCGGCTCCCAGGGCTGCCAGGCGGTGTATCTGGACCGGATCTGCTCGGCATGTTCGATGGCGATGATGCAGCCGCGATGCAGACAGTGTTCCAGCTGGCTGAGCATCCGTGATTCGGCCGGCCGGAGATGGGCGTCATGGAACCGGGCCGCCTGGAAGGGAGCGGCATGAATGGCGGCAGGTGCTGTCGTCTGGGCAAAGGCGGCGGTCGGCATCGGAACACCTCACTCGATCGAGTTTGAAGTCGGTAGGGAAGCCGGACGGCTTCCGTCGTCGAGTTCAGAATAGTACCTGAGCGCCAAACTCGGAAATTGAGATTGTCCGCAGGCGGCATCGAATCCGGTCGATGCCTCAGACACCCGCATCGCGTGTAGCCATCAAGCGACGACGGCCTCCGGCTTGGTCAAGGGAACCGGACGCGGACTCGCCGCCAACAACGCCTCGGCCCGCTCCAGCGCCTCCTGACTGCTCGACACCACCTGCTCGGCCGGCAGCCGCGCCGTGATCCCGAGCCGGTCGAGCCGCTGCCGGACATCGCCTTCGGCCCCCGCGATCAACACCTGCCGCCCCGCTTCGAGATCCTCCAGCACCATCTTCTCCAGCGCCAGCGAGGACGACACCCCGAGCGTCGGCACATCGCTGAAGTCCAGGATCAGCACCTGATGCTCCTCCAGCACCGCATGTTGACGCGCGATCGCCTTGGCCACACCGAAGATGAGCGGCCCGCCGAGCTTGAACAGCAGAATGCGCCCATTGGCGCGTTCCAGCACCGCCTGCTCGTCGCGCGTCAGCGACTCGGAGCCATCCGGATGCCGGATCGCTTTTACAGAACGGCTCTGGATCCGGCACAGCCGATCGATGGTCAGGACGTTGGCGATGAAGACCCCGACCGCCACCGCCGTGATCAGATCGACGAACACCGTCAGCCCGATCACGCCGTACATGATCAGGGTCGCGCGCGGCGAGACACGATGCGCCCGTTTGAGGAAGGACCAGTCGATGATGTCCAGCCCGACCTTGAAGGCGATGCCGGCCAGCACCGCGAGCGGGATCTGCGCCGTGAGTCCGGCGGCCCAGAGCACCACCACCATCAGGATCAGGGCGCGCGCGATGCCGGAGAGCGCGCTACGTGCCCCGGTCTGGATGTTGACCACGGTGCCCATGGTCGCCCCGGCTCCCGGAATACCGCCGAACAGGCCCGAGGCCAGATTGCCCAATCCCTGCCCGATCAGCTCCTTGTTGGAGTCGTGCTCCTTGCGCGTGAGGCTCTCGGCGATCACCGAGGTCAGTAGGGCATCGATGCTGCCGAGCACGGCCAGCACCCCGGCGTTGAGGGCCATGAGTCGCCATTGATCGGCATCGAACACCGGGAGATGGAGGCTGGGCAGTCCGCCGGGGATCTCGCCGATGCGCCGCAGATCGACGTCACCGAGCATCAGGATCGAGATCAGGGTGCCGAGCACCAGGGCCAGCAGTTGCGGCGGCAGATAGGTCTTGAGTCGCTTGGGGAAGAAGAGGATGAGCGCCAGGGTCATGAGCGCCAGCCCGACTTCGGCCGGCACGAGATTCTTGATCAGCTCGGGCAGTGCGCCGAGTGTCCCCAGCACCCCGCCCGCCGGCGTGGCCTGCCCGAGGAAGGGGCCGATCTGGAGGATGATCAGAATGACCCCGATCCCGGTCATGAACCCCGAGATGACCGTATAGGGCATCATGGTGACGTATTTGCCGAGCTTGAGCGCGCCGAAGAGCATCTGGAGCAGGCCGGCCATCATGACCACGGTGAAGGCCATCGCCAGCCCTTGCTCGGGGTTGACGGCGATCAGGTTGGCGATGATCGCCGTCATCACCACGGTCATGGGGCCGGTCGGTTCGGAGATGAGCGTGGGCGTGCTGCCGAAGAGTGCGGCGAAGAGTCCGACCAGCACCGCGCCATAGAGTCCGGCGGCGGGTCCGGCTCCGGAGGCCACACCGAAGGCCAGGGCCATGGGCAGCGCCACCACGGCGGCCGTCACGCCGCCGAAGAGGTCGCCGCTTAGGTTGTCGAAGCGGATTTCGTTGAGTAGTCGCATGGCTTGGCACCGAGGGCTGTTGCATTCAGCCTATCTAAAGCGCCAGTGGCCATCGATTCAAAGTGATAATATTGATTGAATACATCGAATATCATCGATGCAATCATAATCACACGGGACGCAACAGCTACGCACTTGGCCACTCATCACCGGGAAGCGGCGGGGCGTCGGGGGCGAGGTCCAAGAGTTGCAGAAAGTCTTCACGCCGGCCTTTGGCGGCTTCGGTACGCAGATAATCGAGTGTGAGTACGGCGGCCATTTTTTCGGCGGCGGCGCTGGCGATGAATTGGTTGACGGAAATTTGATCTCGTGCAGCGAGTTCTTTGATGGTTTGGTGCACGGAGTTGGGTAGACGGATGGTGAGTGCGCTCATGGGGAGGTTTCCTCAAGCGAGTGAAGGAATTGCGCGGGCGTCACGGCTTGCACGCCGAATGATTCGGTACGTCGGAAGTCGTTCAGGTTGTGGGTGACGATGAAGCGACTGCCCGAGGCGACGGCGCATTCGAGCACCATGTCGTCGTTGGGATCGCGCAGGACGGGGCGCCAGAGGTAGTAGATGTCCTGTAGATGCGCGATCGAGGCGAGATAGTGCACGAAGGCGAGTGCTTGGGCGGGTGTGGCGCCGGGGGGCAGGTGTTCGGGGCGTGTCAGGACGGCTTGCCACTCCGTGTAGAGTGCGACTGAGAGGGCGGGGCGGAAGCGTGGGTGCGGCAGGCGGCGTAGCAGGGCATGGCTGGCGCCGGTTCGGGATCGCAAGGCCGCGACAAGGACGGAGGTGTCAAGGACGATGTTCATGATTATGTGAGCATAACCATGAGATGGATGTAAGGCAAGGCTGTGGCACAGATCGGCCCACGCAAAAACGCCCCCGTTTGTCCGAGGGCGTTTGGGTGTGACATCCAGGTCGGCGTTGATGGTCAGCAGAAAATCGAACCTGGAACCTTATTCTTTCGATCGCCGGCACTCACAGCCCATTGCGCCAATCCTGATCCTCGCGGTCGAACAGCCGATTGGCCTCGACCGGCCCCCAGGAACCGGCCGGATAGGTGTGGATGAAGTCGCGCTCGGTCGCCCAGAGCTTGAGCACCGGATCGACCACCCGCCAGGCCCAGTCGACCTCGTCATAGCGCAGGAAATGGGTGTGGTCGCCCTCGATGACGTCCAGGATCAGCGCCTCATAGGCGTCGATGTGCTCGGGCGGCAGCACACAGCTACTGGCATCCATCCGCTCGGTCTGGGTGCGCAGTTCCAACCCCGGCTGCTTGACCTGGATCTCGATCCGCATGCACTCATTCGGCTGGATGTTGAGCAGCAACCAATTGGGTTCGAGCCGTTCGATCGCGGTCGACTGGAACAACCGCTGCGGCGGATGCTTGAAACGAATGGCGATCAGCGAATTGGTGTTGGCCAGCCTCTTGCCGGTGCGCAGATAGAAGGGCACGTTGCGCCAGCGCCAGTTGTCGATATAGAGCTTGAGCGCGGCATAGGTCTCGGTGGTGCTGTTGTGACCGATGCCCGATTCGTCGAGATAGCCGGCGAGCCTGTTCTCGCCCATGCGCCCCGGCCCGTATTGGGCGCGAAACGCCTGCGCGTGGACAGCCTCGCGCGGGATGGGCCGGATCGAGCGCAGCACCTTGACCTTCTCATCGCGCAAGGCCTCGGCGTCCAGGCTCGGCGGCGGCTCCATGGCCACCAGCGCCAGCATCTGCAACAGATGGCTCTGGATCATGTCGCGCAGGGCTCCGACCCCATCGTAGAAACCGGCCCGGTCCTCGATCCCGCGCGACTCGGCATGGGTGATCTGGACGTGGTCGATGTAATTGCGGTTCCACAGCGGTTCGAGCATCAGATTGGCGAAGCGGAACACCAGGATGTTCTGCACCGTGCTCTTGCCCAGATAGTGATCGATACGATAGATCTGCTCCTCGTCGAAGCGACGGTGCAGTTGGCGATCCAGGATCTTGGCGCTCTCCAGATCGAAGCCGAACGGCTTCTCGACCACCAGCCGCGACCAGCCCTCCTGCTCCAGATGCAGATCCTGCGCGGCCAGCGACTCGACGATGGTCGCGTAATGGCGCGGCGCCACGGCCAGATAGGTCAGCCGGTTGGCCGGAAACCCCGGCTCACCACGCAGACGCCCAGCCAGCGCCGCGAAGTCTTCGGGCCGCTCCAGATCGCCGTTGACGAAGTGCAGCCGCTCGCACAGACGCTGTGACACCGTGCCGTCCAGCCGATTGGCCAAACGCTCGCTCAGGATCGCGGCGACCCGGTCGCGCCAGTCCCCGTCGGACCAGTCGCGCCGCCCGAAACCGACCACGCGACTCTCGGGATGCAACCGCCCGGCGGCTTCGAGATGATAGAGCGCGGGCAGCAGCTTGTAGGCCGCCAGATTGCCCGTGGCCCCAAAGATCAGCAGTGTGCAGGGATCCATCATCAGTCGGTTACCTCGATCCGGATCAAGTGTGCTAACGTGATGTCTTTCATGGGGTCTCCTCCCTTCACCTCTGGCCGCCCGCGCCAACGCGCCTAGAACGAATCACACAGCATGGAGTCGTCACTCAGCCCCTTTGCCTTTCCGGCGTTCGAGCCGGACCGTCTGCGCATCCTCGTCGCCGGCAGCGAGGCGCATCCCCTGATCAAGACCGGCGGACTGGCCGATGTCGCCGCCAGTCTGCCGGCGGCGCTGCGCCAGCTCGGTCATGACGCGCGGCTCGTCATTCCGGGCTATCCGCTGGCTATGCGCCAATTGCGCGAGCCGAAGCCACTGGGCGAGATCCGTATCCAGGGCTACCGGAGCGCCATCCGGCTGGTCGAGGGGCGCCATCCCGATCACGACCTGCCGGTCTATCTGGTCGACGCGCCCGAGTATTTCGCGCGCGAGGGCAATCCCTATTGTGACCCGACCGGGCGCGACTGGGGCGACAATCCCGACCGTTTCCTGCTGTTCTGCCGGGTGCTGGCGCTGATGGCCCAGGGTTTGCCGGCGATCGGCTGGCGTCCGGACGTCTTCCACGGCAACGACTGGCAGACCGGATTGGCTCCGACCCTGTTGCAGGACGCGCCCTGGTCGCCGGCGCGGGTCTTCACCATCCATAACCTGGCCTATCAGGGGCTGTTCGACCACGCGACCTTCGACCGGTTGGAATTGCCGCCGGCGCTCTGGAATCTGGCCGGACTGGAGTTCCACCAGCGCCTGTCCTTCATCAAGGGCGGCATCGTGTTCTCCGAACGCATCAACACCGTCAGCCCCACCTATGCGGAGGAAGTGCGCACGGCACGCTTCGGCTGCGGACTCGACGGGCTGCTGCGTCAGATCGGCCACCGCTTCAGCGGCATCCTCAACGGCATCGACTATCAGGTCTGGAATCCGGCCGGCGACCCGCTCATCCTCCAGAACTATGACGCCGAACGCTTCGGACTCAAGACCGAGAACAAACTCGACGTGCAGCGCGAACTGGGCCTGCCGCGCAGTGAAGACGCCTTCGTGCTCGGCTATGTCGGACGCCTGGTCGAACAGAAGGGCGTGGACCTGATCCAGGCGATCCTGCCCGAGTTGCTGCCGGACCCACGGGTGCAGGTGATGATCCTGGCCTCGGGCGAGCGGCGCTGTGAGCAGGCGTTGCTGGAACTGGCCGCCGCCAATCCGCGTCAGATCGGCGTCTACATCGGCTATGACGAGACGCGCGCCCATCGCATCGAGGCCGGCTGTGACGCCTTCCTGATGCCCTCGCGCTTCGAGCCCTGCGGCCTGAATCAGATCTACAGTCTGAGATACGGAACGCCGCCGATCGTGCATCGCACGGGCGGGCTGGCGGATACGGTGGTGCCGGCCACGGCGGAGCATCTGGCGAAGGGGACGGCGACCGGTTTCGTCTTCGACGAGCCGACACCGGCGGCCCTGCTCGGCGCCGTCCGCCGGGCGATGCGACTCTACTGCGACGACCCCGACGGCTGGCGCCGTCTGGCCGTCACCGGCATGTCACAGGACTTCAGTTGGGAGTCGAGTGCGCGCCGTTATATCGAACTCTACAACGACGCGATCGCGGATCGGATGGCGCTGGAGCACGCCCGCTCGGCGTGACCGGCGCTCAGGCCGCTTGGGCGGGGATGGCGTCGCCGGTGCGGATGACGCGGTTGTGCTCGTTGAGATAGACGAGGCTCGGCTTGAAGACGTCGGCCTCGGCCTCGCTCATGACGGCATAGGCGCAGATGATGATGCAGTCTCCGGGCGCGGCCTTGTGGGCCGCCGCGCCGTTGACCGAGATCACGCGCGAGCCGGCCTCGGCGCGGATGGCATAGGTGGTGAAGCGCTCGCCGTTGGTGACGTTGTAGATCTGGATCTGCTCGTATTCACGAATCCCGGCCAGGTCCAGCAGTTCCTCGTCGATGGCGCAGGAACCCTCGTAATCCACTTCCGAATGCGTCACGCGCGCGCGATGGAGCTTGCACTTCAGCAAGGTCAGATGCATTTGACTCGATCCTCTCAATGGCCGCTCGGCCTGGGTCGTCAAAAACGTCGATGAAGACTATTGTATTTCAGTTCGCGTAAGTCTACAGCAGGCTTTGCTGCAATGCAGCAACATCGATCAATCCAGATCCACGCGCAGATTATCGATCAGCCGCGCCCGCCCCAGATAGGCCGCCGCCAGGATGACCAACGACCGATCCCCGGCACAGGCCGGCGCCAGATCCTCGGCACGGCGCACGCTCAGATAATCCGGGCGCAGTCCCGCCATTGCCAGCGCTTCCAGCCCGGCCTGCTCGGCGCGTTCGACCGGCTCGCCCGCGCGCAGAGCGTCCGCCGTCGCGTTTAGCACCCGATACAACGCCGGCGCCAGCCCCCGTTCCTCGGGCGTCAGATAGCCGTTGCGCGAACTCATCGCCAAGCCATCGGACTCGCGCGCGATCGGCACGCCGACGATCTCGACCGGTAGCGCCAGATCCTCGACCAGACGGCGGATCACCAGTAGCTGCTGGAAATCCTTCTCGCCGAAGAGCGCGACATCGGGCTGCACCATGTTGAGCAGCTTGCAGACCACGGTCGCCACGCCGACGAAGTGTCCGGGCCGGCTCGCCCCGCAGAGGATGTCCGAGATCCCCGGCACCTCGACGCGCGTCTGGGTGTCCTGACCGCGCGGATAGATTTCGCTCACGCCCGGAGTGAACAGCAGGTCGCAGCCGGTCGCGTCGAGCTGACGCCGGTCGGCGTCCAGGGTGCGCGGGTAGGCGTCCAGATCCTCACTCGGTCCGAATTGCAGCGGATTGACGAAGATGCTCGCCACCACCCGCTCGGCGCGGGCGCGTCCCTCGCGCACCAGGCTCAGATGCCCGGCGTGCAGATTGCCCATGGTCGGCACGAAGGCGATGCGCTCACCGGCCGCGCGCCAGGCGCGAACCTGCGTGCGCAGATCGGCGACGCGCTCGACTTGGATCAAGCTCGATGGAGCGTGCGCTGTACTCGGCATGGTCTCGATCTCTCTATCATCACGGCTCAATAGGGTGTTTCGGCAGCGGCAGGGAAGCTCCCGTCACGCACGGCAGCGACATAAGCCGCGACCGCCTCCCCGATCGACCCGCGCCCCTGCATGAAGTCGCGGCTGAAGCTCGGCGGACGACCCGGATTCAGCCCGAGCATGTCGTGCAGCACCAGCACCTGACCATCGCAACCGGCGCCGGCGCCGATGCCGATCACCGGGATGCTGAGGGATCGGCTGATCTCGCCGGCGAGCGCCGCCGGCACGCATTCGAGCACCAGCAGACTGGCGCCCGCCTCTTCCATCACCCGCGCCTCGCGCCGGATGCGCTCGGCCGAGGTCTCGTCGCGCCCCTGGAAGCGATAGCCCCCGAGCCGATTGACCGACTGCGGCAGCAGTCCCAGATGGGCGCAGACCGGTACGCCCTGTTCGGACAGACGGCGCACGGTCTCGGCCAGCCACTCACCGCCCTCCAGCTTGACGACCTGGGCGCCGCCCTCCTGCATCAGTCGCGCGGCACTGTCGAGCGCGCGCTCGGGTGTGGCCGCCGCCATGAACGGCAGATCGACCGCCAGCAACGCCCGCTCGCGCCCGCGCGCCACCGAGGCGCCGTGATAGACCATCTGCTCGACCGTCACCGGCACCGTGGTCGCGTGTCCCTGCAACACCATCCCCAATGAATCCCCGACCAGCAGCAGATCGACGCCCGCACGGTCGAGCAGACGCGCGAAACAGGCGTCGTAACAGGTCAGACTGACGATCCGCTCGCCGCGCGCCTTCATGGCGGCCAGCGTGGCGACGGACACAGGTGCAACGGACATCGTCGGCTCCGGAAGGCTAGAGGGAGTGGATCGCGTCAGCCGGCGGACTCGCCGCTCGAACCGGACGGCTTGCGACGGCGGCGCGGACGGCGCTTGCGACGCGCGCCCGGCTCGGTCATGCGCGCGCGTTCCTGGCTGCCGGCATACTGGAAGCGCGTCCACCAGTCGGCCAGCTCGGAATCGGCCTCGCCGGCCTCGGCGCGCAGCACCAGGAAGTCATAGGCCGCACGGAAACGCGGATGGGTGATGAGCCGATAGGGCCGCTTGCCGTCGCGCTGCTCCAGACGCGGCTGCAAGGCCCAGATCTCGCGCATCGGCAGCGAGAAGCGCTTGGGGATGGCCACCAGCGGTTGTTGATCGACACAGACCTCGGAGGACGCCCGCAGGATCGCCTCGATGGACGTCATCCCATGCGCGACCAGTTCCTCCCAGCGCCGCCGCACCGGCTCCCACAGCAGGATGGCATAGAGAAAGGCCGGCGTGACCGGCTTGTCCTCGGCCAGACGCTTGTCGGTGTTGGCCAGACCGCGACTGACGAAGGTGATCGGGAAGTCGTGATCCTCACGCGCCAGACAGGCTTCGGTCGCCGGGAACAGATGGCCGAAGAGTCCGTAGTGACGCAGCTTTTCGAATACCTCCACCCCATAGCCGGAGTGGAACAGCTTGAGCAGCTCGTCGAACAGCCGCGCGGCCGGGATGTCGCGCAACAGCCGGCCCAGCTCGAACAGCGGCTGCTCGGTCGCCGGCTCGATCGTAAAGCCCAACTTGCAGGCGAACCGCACCGCACGCAACATCCGCACCGGATCCTCGCGATAGCGCTTGACCGGATCGCCGATCAGCCGCAGTCGACCGGCGCGCAGATCGTCCAGTCCGCCCGCATAGTCGATCAGGGCGAAATCGGCGATGTCGTAATAGAGCGCGTTGATGGTGAAGTCGCGCCGCAACGCATCTTCCTCGATGGTGCCGTAGACGTTGTCGCGCACGATCAGACCGTCGCGCACCTGGCGATCGGCGTCGTCACCGTCGTCCGAGCCGCTGCCGCGGAAGGTCGCGACCTCGATGATGTCGCGCCCGAAATGCACATGCGCCAAGCGGAAACGGCGCCCGATCAGGCGACAGTTGCGAAACACCTGCCGCACCTGTTCGGGCGTGGCGTCGGTGGCGACGTCGAAGTCCTTGGGCTCATGGCCCAGGAGCAGATCGCGCACCCCGCCGCCCACCAGGTGGGCCTGGAAGTTCTCCTGCCGGAGTCGATAGAGCACGCGCAGCGCCTGCTCGCTGATATTGGCGCGCGAGATGTTGTGCTCCGGACGCGGCACCACAAGGGGTTGGCCGGGACGGATCGGAGCGGAATGAGGGTCGGAATCCTGCATGGATGTCTTCGCGGATGGTCCTTGTCATCGATCGTTCAAAAGCCGCTTGTCTAACGCGGCGAGCTGCGTATAATACGCCATTCTCGAACGACGTACCGCTCTCTTCGTCTAGTGGTTAGGACGCTGGCCTCTCACGCCGGTAACAGGGGTTCGAATCCCCTAGAGAGCGCCAAACAAATGAAGGGCTTGGACGAACATCCAAGCCCTTTTTCCATGCCTTTCCGAAAGAAGTCCGGACGCCCGCCCCGGCGCCCGGGTTCGAGATCAAGCGGCGAGCATCTGAGGCTCGTGCGACAGACAGCCCTTGGGGCAGACGCGTGAGCAGGACTCGCAACCGATGCATTTCTGTTGATCGAGCGCAACGACGAACGCCGGCGTCCATGACGCCCCCAGCAGGCCGGCCGTTTCGGCGTCGATCGCATGGATGGCGAAGGACTCGGCGGCGCCGAAGTGCTGGTCGATCTCCTTGAGGTTGGAGGTCGCGAAGGCGACCCGGATCGCCGTGTCGTTCATGGATCTGGTCTCGCTCGGGTCACTCAGGAGGCGCAGGCGTCTTTGCAGTGGCATGGTGGCTGGTCCTGTCCTGGCGGCTTGGGTGGTCGTTACGCGGCCTGTCCGATCGGGGCCGGATGCGGCTCTTCGTCCGACCTGGACTTGAGCCTGGAGCGATAGGGATGGATCTCGCCCTTCTCCAGGCTCAGGATCAGGTTGGCCAGGTCGAAGAGCGTGGCGCGCGTGCCCGCATAGCCGATCCAGGTGCGGGTGTAGCCGCCGACGCGGTCGTACTGCGGGAATCCGGCACGCAGCAACGGCAGACCCAGCCGCTCGGCGGTGTGGACGCCGTGCGAGTTGGTGATGACGACCTCGGCACGGTTGGCGCGCGCGGCCAGTTCCAGGTCTTCAAGGCGAGCGCCGCGCCCACGGTCGAGCCGGCCTTGAGCGGGCTGACACAGAGCGCCTTGCTGCGTTTGACGATCTCAGGCATGACGCACCTCTAGTGCGGCGGATTCTGAACCGATGGGGGCGACCACAGCGGGCGACCGGGCCGATGGCGCTCGCACCGTCGCCGCAGACCGCGCCCAGGGCGGCGGACGCCGCACCGCCTCCCAGATCGGACTCTCGATGGTCAGACAGAGCTGCCGCGCCAGCTCTTCCATGCCCGCATAACCGGCATAGCCGAATTCGCGTTCCTGGTTGATGTCGAGGAAGGGGATGCGCGCCTTGTCCTCTTCGGTCGACTTGCGCGTCCCGCTCGTCACCACCGTCATCCCCAGATCCTGGAGCGCCGAGATCACCGACCAGGACTTGACCCCGCCGGTATAGAGCAGCACCTTGCGCCCCTGGAGCCGTTCGCGCCAGGGGGCGAGCGCGGCCTCGGCCTTGGCCTCCTCGCGCGCGATCAGCGCCTCGGTGCGGGCGGTCAGATCCGGGTCGTCGATGATCCGGGCGAAATCGCGCAACGCCTGCGACACATCGCGCACCCCATAGAAACTGCCCTCGAACCAGGGCGTGCCATAGGTCTCCTGGAGCCGTCGCGCCACGTTCACCATGGCGCGCGAGCAGACCATCATGTTGACCTCGGAGCGGTGCATGGTCTGCACCTCGCGGAAGCGCGCATCGCCCGAGAGGGTGCAGAGCACGCGCAGACCCAGCTCGTCGAACAGCGGCAGCACGTGCCGGAGTTCACCGGCGATGTTGTACTCGCCGATCAGACAGATGTCGTGGACCTTGAAATCGGGACGCTCGATACCCTCGGGAATGGGGTCCGGCTCGCGCCCGCCGCAGACGCGCTTGACCATGGTCTCACCCGAGATGCGGCTTCCGAGATTCTTGGCCCCATAGAAACCGGCGGCATCGATCGGGATCACGGGCGTGCCCCAGCGCTGTTCGGCGGCCCGACAGACGGCCTCGACGTCGTCGCCGGTCAGGGCCGGCACGCAGGTGTTGTAGACGAAGACGGCGGCCGGCTGATAGCTGTCGATGGCCTGCTTGATGGAATGAAACAGGCGCTTCTCGCCGCGCCCCATGATGATGTCCTGCTCGGTCAGATCCGTGGTCATGCCGATCTTGTAGAGCCTTGGACCGCCGGAGCGCGTGCCGCGGTTGTCCCAGGAGTTGCCGGCACAGGCGATGGAGCCATGCACGATATGGGCGACGTCTCCGATCGGCAGCATGGCGATCTGCGCCCCATCGAAGGCACAGCCGCCCGCCGTCGCGCCCGGCTTGGGCTTGGCGCAGCCCGACTTGGACTTGGTGTTGTGCGCGCAGGCCGGCTCGTCGAGCAGGGCGGAGAGGTCTTTTGGCTTCATGCGAGGCTCCCAGTGAGGCGTTACGAAAGCCTTCAGCATGAATCGTGCCTTGCATGACCAAAGCCGTTATGAGCTTGATTCGATTAGGGTGACGGCATCGAAACGGCTGCTTTCGATCGCCATGGCCGGGCGTCGCCGGCTGTCGGGGTCGCGACAATCGGCGGCCTTGTCGCAACCCCGACATCGATCGCCCTTCGATCCTGTTTGACGCGCGTCGCGCCGGCCGCTATCATTGCGCGTCTCATCTCGGCTATGTAGCTCAGTTGGTTAGAGCATCGCACTCATAATGCGAGGGTCCCCTGTTCGAGTCAGGGCATAGCCACCATCGAATTCCCCAAAGAGCCGATATCAGCAATCGTTGATATCGGCTCTTTCGTTTGACCATCGGACGCGCGACTGATAGAAACGGCGCCTCCAAATCCGTCCGATGGCGATCTCCATGGTTTCTCTGCTCAAGCCGGATCTTGCGCGCCTCCCGATCCCGCCCGCACTGCTCGCGCTCGGCGCGGGCGCGCTGACGGTCCTCAGCTTTGCCCCCTTCTCGCTGTTTCCGGTCGCCGTGCTCGCCGTCGCGGCGCTCTATCAGTCACTCACGGAGGCTAGCCCAAGGGTCGCATTCCAGCGCGGCTGGCTGTTCGGCGTGGGACTGTTCGGCTTCGGCGTGTTCTGGATCCGGATCAGTCTCAACGAATTCGGCAACATGGATGCCCGGATCGCACATCTGCTCACGGCGCTGTTCATCGCGGTCATGGCGCTCTATTACGGCGCGACCGGCTGGCTGGTGCGGCGTCTGGATCCTGGTCCCGCCTGGGTCGGCCCGCTGATCCTGCTCCCAGGAAGCCTCGTCCTGCTCGAATGGGTGCGCGGCCGGCTGTTCACCGGCTTTCCCTGGCTCAGTCTGGGCTATGGTCAGATCGCCGGACCGCTGGCCGGCTATGCGCCGATCCTGGGTGTGCACGGGGTCAGTCTGCTGGTCGTGCTCTCGGGCGGGCTGCTGTGGTGTGCGATCCGCCGGCACGCACAACGAGCGCGGATCGGTGCCTGGATCGTGCTGGCGGCGCTCTGGATCGGCGGGGCCGGACTGAGCGCCATCGACTGGACCCGGCCGGACGGCCCGCCGCTACGCGCCAGCGTGCTCCAGGCCAACATCCCGCAGGCGATCAAGTGGGATCCCGAGGCGAGTCTGATGATCGCCGAGACCTATGTCGACCTGACCCTGGCACATCTGGACTCGGACCTGATCGTCTGGCCCGAGACCGCCCTGCCCGACTTCCTGCACCAGATCCGTGCATCGCTGATCGATCCGCTCGCCGACCGGGCGCGCACCGAGGGCACCGAGATCGTGCTCGGGTTGCCGGTGATGGATCTGGAAAGCGGACGTTATTTCAACGGACTGCTGGCGATCGGGAGCCGGGAGGATCTCTATGCCAAGCGTCATCTGGTGCCCTTCGGCGAGTTCCTGCCCTTCAAGTCCTGGCTCGGGCCGCTGGTGAATCTGTTCGAGGTGCCGATGTCGGACTTCAGTCCAGGCGACGATCGCCGCCCGCTGCTGAACGTGGGTGCGCATCGGGTCGGTGTCTCCATCTGCTACGAGGATGCCTTCCCCACCGGGGTGATCGAGGCGCTGCCCGAGGCGGCCTATCTGATCAACGTCAGCAACGATGCCTGGTTCGGCGACTCGCTCGCCCCGCCGCAGCATCTGGAGATCGCACGGATGCGGGCGCTGGAGACCGGGCGCGCGCTGCTTCGCGCCACCAATACCGGGATCTCGGCCATCATCGACCATCGCGGCCGCCTGATCGGCACCCTGCCCTCCTTCACGCGCGGCGCGGTCACGGCCGAGATCCAGCCGCGCCAGGGTGCGACACCCTTCAGCCGGTTCGGTCACGCGCCGGCGGTCGGGCCGGCGCTGGCCCTGCTGCTGCTCGGCGGCCGGAGGCAGATTCAGCGCCGGCTTCAGTCGACCTTCAGCAAATGGGCGCGATAGTGGCGCAGTTCGTCGATGGACTCGCGGATGTCGTCGAGTGCCAGATGCCGTGATTCCTTCTTGAAACTGCTCGCCACCTCGGGTGCCCAGCGTTGGGCGAGGATCTTGAGCGTGCTCACGTCCAGGTTGCGATAGTGACAGTAGGCTTCCAGACGCGGCATCCAGCGCGCCAGGAAGCGCCGGTCCTGACAGATGCTGTTGCCGCACAGGGGCGAGGCGCCGGACGGGACGTATTGAGCGAGAAAGTCGAGCGTCGCCGCTTCGGCATCGCGCACGCTGTGCGGACTCAGACGCACGCGCTCCAGCAATCCGGACGCGCCATGACGCTCGCGATTCCAGTCGTCCAGATCCGCCAGAATGGCTTCGTCCTGATGGATCGCCATGACCGGTCCCTCGGCCAATACCTGGAGCCGGCTGTCGGTGATCAGGGTCGCGATCTCTAGGATGCGATCGCGGTCGGGATCCAGCCCGGTCATCTCCAGATCCATCCAGATCAGGTTGTGCTCGCTCTTGCTCATGTGTCTCAGGCCCGCTCGATTGTTCGGTTTCACGCATATTGTCGCATCATTACCGGCCGAGCAACGCGCCTCGTGCACCATGTTCGAACATCGATCACTCGCGCGAAGTGCCGAGTTGGCCCGGAAAACGCCGCCAAAGGACCGAACTCCGCGCCGGCCCCGAAGCCTCGCCGGCCTTGGCCTCAAATTTGCCGAAGCGATCTGCATTATATTGTCAAACAGGCCTGGGACGCGGTCGACGCCGTCAACTACCCCGCCCTGAAGGGCGGAGCTTGTGAGAGCAAGCTGGGTTGACCAGCCTCAGCCCGCCTGACCGGGACGGTCGAAAGGGGCTACGTGCGCAACAGGTCGTCAAGACTCACCGGCGGATGCTTCCTCAGTCCGCCGCTCTGAAAGGCCCGGATCACGCTGACGAAAGGCAAAGCGTCGAAGGTTCGGGTCGCCGCCGTCAGGTGGGAGCCGGTTGCACACATTGGCGAGGGGAGCGTGTCGCGTCGTGAGACGCCGCACCGTCACTAGGCCCTTACGGGCAGAGCCGCACGGCCCGGCAGGTGGAAAGCCTGCACCCGTTTCCGGCGGCTGCACGGTCGTAGCCGCTCTCCCTCCCCGCCCTGAAGGGCGGAGTTTCTCGCGGAGGAACTGATGAAGCCCATGACCACGACATTCAGCGCCCTGGCCCTGCTTGCCAGTGCTTTTTCCGCGCAGGCCGAGACCGTCCAGGTGTCGCGGTCGCCGCCAACTTCACCGCGCCCATGAAACTCATTGCCGACGCCTTCGCCAAGGACACCGGCCATACGGCCAATGCCTCCTTCGGCTCTTCGGGCAAGTTCTACGCTCAGATCAAGAATGGTGCGCTCTTCGAGGTCTTTCTCTCTGCCGACGCCGAGACGCCGGCCAAGCTGTGGAGGCCGAGTGGCTGACTCAAGCGGGAACGGGCTTTACATACGCCATATCGATCAGAGGCAGGTGCTGATCAAGCTCTGCACGGGCGCCAGTGAGAGAACGCCGCTACTGGCCCGCATCACTCGCCACTCGCGCGACCGCCTGCGGCTGCATGAGGGTCAGAGTGTCTTCGCTCAGGTCAAGGCGGTGGCCTTGATGGATTGATCACAGCAGGACGACGCTCGTCAGGCGAGGACACCAGCCCCAGGCCGACGCCGATGATTCAGTGACAAGTACTTCCCTTTGGACGAGACGAGCGACCCGCTGCTCGACCTGACGAGCGATGATCCGCGGCAACACCTCGATTTCGACCCTGAGACCGGCAATATCGTCCCCCGCTTCGACAACGAAAGCGCATCACAACAACCCGCGCTCGGCGAATGAGGTTCCATCCCCATCGCCGACGATGATGTGATCGAGCAAGCGCACATCGATCAACGCCAGCGCCTCCTTGAGCCGTTGCGTGATACGCAGATCCGCCTGACTCGGCTCGGCCACGCCCGAGGGATGATTGTGGGCGAAGATGACGGCGGCGGCATTGGTCTGGATCACGCGGCGCACGACCTCGCGCGGGTGCACGCTGGCCCCGTCGATGGTGCCGCGAAACAGCTCCTCGTAGACGATGACCCGATGGCGGTTGTCGAGAAAGAGACAGGCGAAGATCTCGTGCGGGGAGCCGTAGAGACGCAGCTTGAGATAGTCGCGCGTGGCCTCGGGACTGGTCAGCACGTCCTGGCCGCTGATGCGCGTGAGCAGATAGCGGCGACTGAGTTCGAGCACGGCCTGGAGCTGGGCGTATTTGGCGGTGCCCAGGCCCTTGCCCTCACAGAAGCGACGCTGGTCGGCAGCCAGCAGTCCGCTGAGTCCGCCGAAGTCGGCCAGCAGCTCGCGCGCCAGATCGACCGCGCTCTTGCCTGGAATGCCGGTGCGCAGAAAAATGGCGAGCAGCTCGGCGTCCGACAGCGCGCCCGCGCCCCGTTCCAGCAGTTTTTCGCGTGGCCGTTCGCCTTCCGGCCAGTCCTTGATCGACATGCGCCCTCCCGCTGTCCAGGTTGAACATAGCGTCATCCGTCGGCGATGGATCGACGGATCGGTTAGACTTCGGACTGCATTCTAGACCAAAATACACGAAAAACTCATGGTATTGAATCCGGGTTCACGGGTGCTGCTGGGCGTCGGTGCCGGCATCGCCGCGTATAAATCAGTCGATCTGGTGCGCCGGCTCAAGGAACGCGGGGCCGATGTGCGCGTAGTCATGACCGAGGCGGCGGCGGCCTTCGTCGCGCCGCTGACCTTTCAGGCCGTGTCCGGCCATCGGGTGCGCACCACCTTGCTCGATCCGGGTGCCGAGGCCGGCATGGGACACATCGAACTGGCGCGCTGGGCGGACTGTCTGCTGATCGCGCCGGCTACGGCGGATGTCATGGCACGCCTGGCGGCAGGTCTGGCGAATGACCTGCTGACGACCGTGGCCCTCGCCTGTGAGGCGCCGCTCTTCATTGCGCCCGCCATGAATCAGGCCATGTGGCGTCATCCGGCGACGCAAGCGAACCTGGAGACGCTGCGCGCGCGTGGCGTGGGTGTCCTGGGGCCGGCCGTGGGCGAGCAGGCCTGCGGCGATCAGGGGCCGGGACGGATGCTGGAGCCGCTGGAGATCGCCGAGGCGCTGTTTCCGCCGCCGGAGCGTCCGCTGACCGGCGTGCGCGTGCTGCTGACGGCGGGGCCGACGCGCGAGCCGCTCGATCCGGTGCGATTCCTGGGCAATCGGAGCTCGGGGCGGATGGGATTCGCGCTGGCCGAGGCGCTGGAGGCGCTGGGGGCGCGCGTCACGCTGGTCGCCGGCCCAACGTCCCTGCCCGCACCGCGCGTGGCCGAGCGCGTCGATGTCGAGACGGCTTTGGAAATGCACGAAGCCGTCATGGCACGCGCCGCCGACTGCGATCTGTTCGTCGCCACGGCCGCGGTCGCCGATTACCGTCCCATCGACCCCGCCGAAAACAAGATCAAGAAGAACGCGGATGAACTGACGCTACGCCTCGTTCGCAATCCGGACATACTCGCCGAGGTCGCCGCCCTGCCTGACCCGCCCTTCACCGTCGGCTTCGCCGCCGAGACCGATCGCGTCGAGGAGTACGCGCGCGACAAGCTCGCTCGTAAAGGACTGAACATGATCGCCGCCAACCAGGTCGGCGGCGCGCAGGGCGGATTCGAGCGCGCCGAGAATGCCCTGAGCGTGATCTGGCGCGACGACCGGCGCGAGCTACCGATGATGGACAAGACCCGGCTCGCGCGCGAACTGGCCCGACTGATCGCCGAACGCTACCAGGAACACCATGCTGCATCGTCTTGAAATCAAGCGACTCGACCCACGCCTTGGAAGCGATTTCCCGCTCCCGCACTATGCGACCGACGGCTCGGCCGGCCTGGATCTGCGCGCCATGCCGGATGCGCCGCTGGATCTCGCACCCGGCGGCTGTGAGCTGATCCCGACCGGCCTCGCGGTGCACATCGCCGAGCCGGGCATCGCCGGGATGATCCTGCCCCGCTCAGGACTTGGCCATCGGCACGGCATCGTGCTCGGCAATCTGGTGGGGCTGATCGACTCGGACTATCAGGGACCGCTCATGATCTCATGCTGGAACAGGAGTGACCAATCCTTCAGGATCGAGATCGGCGAACGTATCGCTCAATTGGTGCTGGTGCCGATCCTGCACGCTGAGCTGGAGCTGGTCGAATCGTTCGAGACCACAGTGCGCGGCGAAGGCGGGTTCGGGCATACGGGAAAACACTAGCCGTGAGTGATCAGATGATCGATGACAATGAAATGAAGCCGGCTCATTCCGAACGGGAGCGACGTCAAAAACTCCATCAGGAGCTTCCGGTCGATTTTCCAGACCCGTTTTTCCGTGTTCTGCACCGGATCATTCGCTTCGCCATTCGCATTCTTTCCGTATTGATGGTGGCGGGTTATCCTCTGGGGCGTAGCCGATATCGTCTACATCATCTACGAACGGCTGAAGGCGCCGCCTTTCTTGCTCTTGAATATCAATGACATTTTCTACACATTCGGCGCCTTCATGGCGGTGCTCATTGCGGTGGAAATCTTCATCAATATCCGGCTTTATCCGGGCACCAATGTCTTTCCCGTGCAGTTGGTCGTGGCCACGGCGCTCATGGCCATTGCCCGGAAAGTCATCGTACTGGACTTCGATACACTGATTCCCATGTATCTGCTCGGGATCGCCGCGACCACGCTGGCCCTCGGTGTGACCTACCGGCTGTTGAAACAGAGCAACCAGGATCATGGATGGCATGACTGATCGCCGAACGGCGCCTGACGTGCCGCCGAGCGCTCGCACACACCAAGCGGCACCCAGCCGACCCGAGCCTCGCACGAACGGCCACTGCACGCCGAGCAGGCGATTGGATCAGGCAACCGGGCGAGCGACCGCATATACTGTGCGACTTTGCCGAACCAGTCCCAACAGGAGTCCATCTTGAGCCGCGAATCCGAGGATCTCTCGACCTTCCAGGGTCTCATCTTTGCGCTCGAGCGCTATTGGGCCGATCTCGGGTGCGTCGTCGTCCAGCCCTTCGACATGGAGGTGGGCGCGGGCACCTTCCATCCGTCCACCTTCCTGCGCTCGATCGGACCCGAGCCCTGGCGCAGTGCCTATGTCCAGCCCTCGCGCCGTCCGACCGACGGGCGCTATGGCGAGAATCCCAACCGGCTCCAGCACTACTATCAGTTCCAGGTGGTGCTCAAGCCCTCGCCGCTCGACATCCAGGAGCTGTATCTGAACTCGCTGCGCCGGCTGGGCATCGACCCGCTGGTGCACGACATCCGCTTCGTCGAGGACAACTGGGAGTCGCCCACGCTCGGCGCCTGGGGGCTGGGCTGGGAGGTGTGGCTCAACGGTATGGAAGTCACCCAGTTCACCTATTTCCAGCAGGTCGGGGGACTCGACTGCCGGCCCGTGACCGGCGAGATCACCTATGGTCTGGAGCGCATCGCCATGTATCTCCAGGAGGTCGAGAGCGTCTACGACCTGGTCTGGAGCCGCTCCCCGGCGGGTGTCGTCACCTATGGCGACGTCTACCATCAGAACGAGGTCGAGCAGTCGACCTACAACTTCGAGCTGGCCGACACCGCCGCGCTCTTTGCGCAGTTCGACACCCATGAGCGGATCAGCGGCGAGCTGATCGAGCGCGGTCTGCCGCTGCCGGCCTATGAGCAGGTGCTCAAAGCCTCGCACACCTTCAATCTGCTCGACGCGCGCGGGGCGATCTCGGTCACGGAGCGCCAGCGCTTCATCCTGCGGGTACGCACACTCTCGCGTGCCGTCGCCCAGGCCTATTACGATAAGCGGGAAGCGCTCGGCTTCCCGATGCTGCAATCTTGAGCGGGAGAGGTTCTTTTGGATATGTCGACGACTGATCTGCTCATCGAGATCGGGACCGAGGAACTCCCGCCGATCGCCCTGCCCGTTCTGTCGCGCGCCTTCACCGAGGGCTTTCGCGACCAGCTCAAGACCAATGGGATCGGGTTCGAGACGATCGAATCCTTCGCCGCGCCACGGCGTCTGGCCCTACTGATCAAGGACATCCAGACGCGCCAGCCCGATCAGGAGAGCGTGCGCCGCGGGCCGGCGGTCCAGGCCGCGTTCGACACCGAAGGCCAGCCGACCAAGGCCCTGCTCGGTTTCGCGCGCTCCTGTGGGGTCGAGGTCGAGGCGCTGGGACGCGAGGAGACCGACAAGGGAAGCCGGCTGATCCATCGCAGCGTCACGCCCGGTCGGGAGACGGCACAACTGGTGCCGGACATGACCGAGGCCGCGCTCGCCGGGCTGCCGATCCCCAAGCGGATGCGCTGGGGCGACCGAAGCGAAGAGTTCGTGCGCCCGGTTCACTGGATTTGCTTGATGCTCGGCACCGAACCCGTCGCGGGCACCGTCATGGGTCTGCCCGCCGAGACCCGCACCCGAGGTCATCGCTTCCATCATCCCGCCGCCATCGCCATCGGCCAGGCAGCGGACTATGCCGCGACCCTGCGTGAACAGGGCCGGGTCGAGCCGTCCTTCGAGCTTCGGCGTGAGTGCATCCGCGAGCAGGTCATGAGCCTGGCCGCGTCCAATGGACTGCGGGCGCGCATCGATCCCGAACTGCTCGATGAGGTCACGGCCTTGGTCGAATGGCCGCAGGCCCTGCTGTGTAAGTTCGACGAGCGCTTCCTGGAGATCCCGCCCGAGGTGCTGATCGAGACCATGCAGAGCAACCAGAAGTACTTCCCGGTCGAGGACATGCACGGGGCGCTTCAGGCCCACTTCATCACTGTGGCCAACATCGAGAGCCGCGACCCGGATCAGGTGCGCGCCGGTAACGAGCGCGTCATCCGTCCGCGCTTCTCCGATGCCGCCTTCTTCTGGTCGCAGGATCTCAAGCAGCCGCTGGAAGCCTTCGCCCCCCGGCTGGAGACCGTGGTCTTCCAGGACAAGCTCGGCACCCAGGCGGCCAAGTGCGCGCGTGTCGCTCGGCTCGGCCGCGAGCTGGCCCCGGCGATCGGTGTCGATCCGGCGCTGGTCGAGCGGGCGGCTCAGCTCTCGAAGTGCGATCTGATGACGGCGATGGTGTTCGAGTTCCCCGGACTCCAGGGCATCATGGGGCGCTATTACGCCGAACGCTCGGGCGAGGACGCCTGTGTCAGCGCGGCGATGGAGGATCAGTACCGCCCGCGCTTCGCCGGCGACGAACTGCCGATCAGTCCCTGCGGCCGGGCGCTGGCGCTCGCGGATCGGCTCGACACCCTGGTCGGCATCTTCGGCATCGGACTGCGTCCGACCGGCACCAAGGATCCCTATGCCCTGCGCCGGGCTTCGATCGCCGTGCTGCGGCTGCTGATCGAGACCCCGCTCGACCTGGATCTGCGCGACCTGCTCCAACGCGCCTCCGCCGGCTTCCCGGCCGGCCTTTTGGCCGAGGACACGGTCGAGGCGGTCCTGAGCTACATGCTGGAGCGTCTGCGCGGCTATTACAGCGATCAGGTGGTGGCGGTCGACACGGTCGAGTCGGTCATCCACACGGGCGTGACCAATCCCTGGGATCTGGACCGGCGCATCGCGGCCGTCACCCAGTTCCGCCGTCTGCCGGCGGCCGATGCCCTGGCCGCCGCCAACAAGCGCATCCGCAACATCCTGCTCAAGGCCGACCCGTCGGATCCGGCCGAGGCCGGACCGAACCCGGCTCTGCTCGTCGAGGTGCCCGAACAGCGTCTGGCCGAACGGATCGCCGAACTCGAAACTCAGGTCGAGCCGCTGGCCCAGGCGCGCGACTATGTCGCCATCCTGGAGACCCTGGCCGAACTGCGCGAGGACGTCGACGCCTTCTTCGACGAGGTCATGGTCATGGCGGAAGATCCGGCCACGCGGCGCAACCGGCTCCAGTTGCTGCGGGCGCTGTCGGCGCTGTTCCTGCGCGTGGCCGACATCTCGCGGCTCCAGTGACGGCCATACCACGACTCAGCAGGCCCATGCCCGCATGACAGATCGGCTCGTCATCCTCGACCGCGACGGTGTCATCAACCAGGACTCCGACGACTACATCAAGTCGCCGGACGAATGGGTACCCATCCCCGGCAGTCTGGAAGCCATCGCGCGCCTGTCGCACGCGGGCTTTCGGGTCGCCGTCGCCTCCAACCAGTCCGGTCTGGCACGCGGACTGTTCGGGCTAGACACGCTCAATGCCATCCATCAGCGCCTGCATGAGCGGGTGGGCGCGCTGGGCGGACATATCGAGATGATCGCCTTCTGTCCGCACGGACCGGATGACGGCTGTGCGTGCCGCAAGCCGCAGCCGGGCCTGCTGCTGGAGATCGCCGAGCGATTCGGGACGGTCCTGGATGGCGTGCCCTTCATCGGCGATTCGCTCGACGACATCCGGGCCGCGCGTGCCGCCGGCGCCCAACCCTGGCTGGTGCGCTCCGGCAAGGGCGAGCGCACGCTGGAACAGCTGCGACTTCAGGGCGCGGAAGACACAGTGATCGACATCCCCATCTATCCCGATCTGAACGCCGCCGCCACCGCGCTCATCGACACCCTAGTCTGAACTTATGACCCTGCTGCGTTCCCTGCTGTTTCAGCTGATCCTGATCGGATCGAGCCTATTGTATTCGCTCGCGATCCTGGCGCTCGGGTCCGGCGACTCGGGCCGGCGCGCACCACGCCTGGCGCGCTCCTGGGCCAGACTCAATCTCAAGGCGTTGAAGATCCTCTGCGGGCTGGACCATCGCGTGCACGGCCTGGAGCATCTGCCCAAGGACAACGCGATCGTGCTCTGCAAGCACCAGTCCGCCTGGGAGATCCTCGCACTCCGGGCATTGCTGCCGCCGGAGCAATCCTGGGTGCTCAAGCAGGAGCTGATCCGCATCCCGGTCTTCGGCCGGGCACTCAAGCGACTGAGGCACATCGCGATCGATCGTGCCGCCGGACGCCGCGAGATCACCCGCCTCATCCGCGAAGGCAGCGCGCTACTGGAAGGCGGGCACTGGGTGGTGATCTTCCCCGAAGGTACGCGGGTCGCGCCCGGAACCCAGGGCAGCTACAACATCGGCGGCGCGCTGCTCGCCGAGCGCACTGGGCGACCCGTGGTGCCCATCGCCCACAATGCCGGTGTCTTCTGGGGACGTCAAAGTCTGATCAAACGCCCAGGCGCCATCGATCTGGTGATCGGTCCGACCATCCGAACTCAGGGACGCAAGGCCACCGAGATCAACGCCGAGGTCGAGCGCTGGATCGAGCAGACGCTTGCAGCGATTCAAACACAGCACCGAATTTGACGGGCTCGATCGGCGAGCGATTCGACATCGGGATCGATCGCTTGCAACGTTTGGATCATCGTGGAGTCGTCTGCTCGTGCTCGAGCGAATTGAACCTGATGTCGGAGATACCATAGCATCATTCACAACCCCAACACAGACTGTATCTCGAGCGAATTGAACCTGATGTCGGAGATACCATAGGCCCGATCATGCAGGCTTTGCAGAAGCTGCAGTTCCTCCCAGGCTTCGGGCGTCCAGGTACCGACGACATTACTCTCACCGAAGATGAGCTGACGGAACACCAGATCGAAGGCTTTGATGTCGCCCCAGGCGGTGATGAGATAATCCAGGGCTTCGGGAAAATCCTTCTCCAGCGCCGATCGCTGATCCTGAGTCGGTACCACGCGCCCCTGTCCCAGATCCGGCAGTTTCTCGGTGCGTGAACGGTCTTCCTGTACCGCCGGCAGATCGGCCTCGTTCGGCATCTGGCCCAGCAACCATTCGGCCCAGCCGCGCAGTGCATCCAGGGGATGCTCGAACTCCAAGGTGAGCAGATACAGATCATGCATGGGCACGGATTTGCTATCCATGACCCGTGAGCGCAATCTCAGACGGGCACGCGAGGGAATACCGTTGAACTGGATGGCCAGACTTTGACCCCGGGCATAGAGCTTGGTCGCATTGATCCGTAATAGCCC
This sequence comes from Allochromatium tepidum, assembly GCF_018409545.1. Taxonomy (GTDB): domain Bacteria; phylum Pseudomonadota; class Gammaproteobacteria; order Chromatiales; family Chromatiaceae; genus Thermochromatium; species Thermochromatium tepidum_A. The sequence continues at coordinate 2,937,953 of NZ_AP024563.1, forward strand.
CTTGGCGATATCGCCCAGCGCCCAGCGCCATTCGTCGAGCGTCTGGATCTGGATTTCAAGCGTATCGACCAGGCGCGAAGCCTCCTGCTCTTCGGTATTGGAGTCCTGGGCCTGCATCAGACTCAGCAATTTCTCCAGCCGGGTCTGATGCAGCAAGGACAGGCGCATGAAGCGCAGGGCCAGCAGATAACGCCCATCCTCCAGCGCTTTCTGTCGCAACAGTGCGGCCTCGATCTGGATCGTCTCACCCGAGTTCCAGGGTAATAACAACCGGACAGGCGCGTCCGTGCCGGGCAGCTGGGTCTTGGACTCGCAGAGGGCGCCGCCCCAGGAGAGATCGACCAGGGTCACCGTGTGCGCCCTGGACTCGCCGGAATACTGCAACCGGACTGGTATCTGCGCGTGTATGCGGGCCTGTGTGCGTCGCTCGGAGACGGGACTCGCGGTGGGAGACGTGTTCGGTGATGGCATCGATCAGTACTCCAGCTTCAAGCTGTGGATTAGACGGGTTCGCGAACGCTTGGAGCGCGATTTCAGGACACCGGCCTGGCCATCGAGCATCGATGGATGCGCCGAAGTCGAGCGTTCAGATATCGAGATTACCCACATTCAACGCGTTGCGCTCGATGAACTCGCGACGCGGCTCGACCTGATCGCCCATGAGCGTGGTGAAGATCTGGTCGGCGGCGACCGCGTCTTCGATGGTGACTTTCAGCAGACGGCGCATCTCCGGATTCATGGTGGTCTCCCAGAGCTGCTCCGGGTTCATTTCACCCAGCCCCTTGTAACGCTGGATGCTGTAGCCGCGTTGAGCCTCGGCCAGCAGCCAGCGGATGCCCTCGCCGAGTTCGCCGATCTCCTTGACCCGCTCGCCGCGTCGCACGAAGGCGCCGGGCTGGATCAGACCGTCGAGCTTGAGGCCGAATTCGCGCAGTCGGGCGTAATCGGCCGTATGGAAGAAGTCGAGCGGGATCGTCCGTGTCTCGGGGATGCCGTGGATGAGCCGGATCAGTTCGAGTCCGCGCGACTGCCCCTCGACGGGTTCGCCGACGCGCAGGACATAGCGCAACGAGACCGATTCGGCGGCATTCAGCCGTGCTTCCATGGTCCGGCACCATTCGGCCAGGCGTTCGCCGTCGGACAGGAGCGAGGCATCGACCGGTGGCGTGCGCACCAGCTCATCCAGGAAGGTCGCGTCATAACGCGATGCCAAGCGGCGCACGATACTCACGACAACCTGATACTCCTTGGCCAGGGCTTCGAGGGCCGTGCTCGCCAGCGGCGGCGCATCGGCGTCGACATGGAACTCGGCTCCATCGAGCGCCGATTGCAGCATGGCCCCATTGAGCGCCGCCTCGTCGAGCAGGTAATCCTCCTGCTTGCCCTTCTTGAGCTTGTAGAGCGGCGGCTGGGCGATATAGATGTGTCCGCGCTCGACCAGCTCCGGCATCTGCCGGTAGAAGAAGGTCAGGAGCAGGGTACGGATATGCGCTCCGTCTACGTCCGCGTCCGTATTGTGGCAGCAGAGTCCACCCAGACCGGCGATGAAGTTCTCGTCCTCCTCGACCGAGAAATCGTAGACCTGGCCGTTGCTGGCCTCCACCGGAGTGATGGACTCGATCGGCAACGCGATCAGGTCGCCGTCGAGCGTCTCGAAGCGACGGTTGACCGAGGGTGCGGTACTCCGTAAACGCTCTTCCAGCGCCTCGGCGCCCGGCAGATCGGACCAGACGGCACGCAGACGCGCCAGATCCTCGCGTGCGCTGACGGTCAGGATCCAGTGCGGATGGCGGGTGACACAGGGTTGACCACGGATCTCGCGCACCACGCCATCGGGTTCGTAATGCGACAGCGACGCCACGACCCCGAAGGACGACAACAGATAGGACAGACCGCTCGCCAGATCGCGCGAGGAGGTCGCGAAGCCCAAACGTCCACCCGCGAGCGTGCCGTCGCCCTGAAGATAGCCGCGGATAAAGGCCAAGCGCAGCGGCTCGTCGACGCTGAACACCAGATCCGGAATGGCCTTGTCGATGGCGTTGGCATTGGTGAAACCGAACAGATGGCGCCAGGCCAGCACCGCGACCCGATTGGTCAGACGCAGTTCGGTGACGCGATCCTGGCTGGTGTAGACCTGGGCTTGCAGGCCGAAGGTCTGTTCCAGGACGCGACGCAGTTCGGGCAGGATCGCCCGATTACGCGCACCGATGGCGAAACGGATGCCGCCACGCTCGGAGCAGGAACCCTCGGCCAGATAGAACCCGAGCAGCCAGAGCAGATCGGTGTTCACATTGATGAAACGTGCCATGCCACGGTCGGCGTAGTGCCTGGGCGTCAGTTCGAGATCCGCGCGCGTACCGAAACCGCTCACGGCCTCGCCATCGAGATCGCTCAGCCGGACATAGGGACGAACCTGATTGGCCGGCGCGCCACGATACTGCGTCGACCAGGTCTGCTCCAAACGGCCGGGAACGACCTCGACCTGTTCCATGATCCGGTCCACATCCGCGCCGACGGCCTCCAGATAGGCGACCCAGCGATCCAGTCGCGGTCTGGAGCGACCGCTTTCCCAGGCATGGATGGTCACGGGCTGACGGACGCCGATTTTTTTGCAGAGCGAACGAACGGTCTGACCGCCGGCCCGGCGCAAGGCGGCAACCTCGGCGCCAACGGCGATCGGCAGTTCAACGCGCGGTGAGACGAGTTCGGCATCGTCTGCGTACTGAGCCGGCACACGCGCCTTGTGACAATCCTCGACCGCCGCGCCGCGTACCCAAATCTGAGCCGCCGCTTCCGGAACGGCATGCAGCGCACTCAGGACATCGAGACGCTCGGGAGCCGTAACCGGGAACGACAGCGAACGGGGCGCGACGATCCGATCGCCCGTGCGCAGCTCATCGCCACGCTTGAGCCGGATCTGCTGATCCTCATAGACGAAAACGCTGTGACTGGCCGTTACCCGCACCGAACGACCATAGGCCGACCTGACCTCATAGAGCGACTCGTGGAGCGGGTGACGGATCACGGCCTTGATGGGGCGGAAACGGGTCAACCGATCTTCCAGGCCGAAGCACAACACCTCGCCCAGATCGGCGTCGGCGCGCTTGCAATAGTCTTCGCCGGACGCTTTAGGTAAGGCGGCGTCGATGAAGTTGCCGATGCGGGTCATGTGCACCTGACCGCCCGGATCACGCACGAAGACGTGCTCCTCGGCATCGACGCTCATGATGATGACGCGGTGATAACGCAGATTGTCCGGGTTGTATTCCTCGCGCCCGATGCCGCAGCCGAGCGCGGTGATCAGGGTGCCGACCTCGGCCGAGGACAGCATCTTGTCGAAACGTGCCTTCTCGACGTTCAGGATCTTGCCCTTGAGCGGCAGGATGGCCTGGAAGGCACGATCGCGGCCCTGCTTGGCCGAGCCGCCGGCCGAGTCGCCCTCGACCAGATAGAGTTCGGACTTGGCCGGATCCTTCTCCTGACAGTCGGCGAGCTTGCCCGGAAGCCCCGCGATGTCGAGCACACCCTTGCGTCGCGTCATCTCGCGCGCCTTGCGGGCGGCCTCTCGCGCGCGCGCCGCTTCGAGCATCTTGCCGGCGATGACCTTGGCCTCGTTGGGTTGCTCTTCCAGGAAGGTGCCCAGATGCTCGACCACCAGCGACTCGACCACCGCCTTGACCTCGGAGGACACCAGCTTGTCCTTGGTCTGGGACGAGAACTTGGGATCCGGCACCTTGACCGACAGCACGGCCGTCAGTCCCTCGCGCGCGTCGTCCCCGATCGGGCGGATCTTCTGGTTCTTGTCCAGCCCCTCGCGCTCGATATAGCCGTTGAGCGTGCGCGTCAGCGCCGCGCGCAGACCGGCCAGATGGGTGCCGCCGTCACGCTGCGGAATGGTGTTGGTATAGCAGAAGATGGTTTCCTGATAGCCGTTGTTCCACTGGATCGCCAGCTCGACACCGATGTCCTGACGCTCGGTGCTGAAATAGATCACCGTCGGGTGGATCGGCTCCTTGTTCTGGTTCAGGTTCTCGACGAAGGCGCGGATGCCGCCCTCGTACTCGAAGACGTCCTGACGCCCGCTGGCCTCGTCGGTCAGGGTGATGCGCACGCCCGAGTTGAGGAACGACAGCTCGCGCAGACGCTTGGCCAGGATGTCGTAGTGGAAGTCGAGATTGGTGAAGATCTCGCCCGAGGGGTAGAAGCGGATCTCGGTGCCGGTCTCGTCGGTATCGCCGATGACGCGCAAGGGATAGAGCGGTTCACCGAGACGGTATTCCTGCTCATAGAGATGACCGCCGCGCCGGATGCGCAGATACAGCCGCTCCGAGAGCGCGTTGACCACAGACACGCCCACGCCGTGCAGACCGCCCGAGACCTTGTAGGAGTTGTCGTCGAATTTGCCGCCCGCGTGGAGCACGGTGAGGATGACCTCGGCGGCCGAGCGGTTCTCCTCGGCATGGATGTCGACCGGGATGCCGCGCCCATCGTCGACCACCGAGACCGAACCGTCGGTATGGAGCGTGACCGACACCGTGGTGCAGTAGCCGGCGAGCGCCTCGTCGATCGAATTGTCCACGACCTCGAAGACCATGTGGTGCAGACCGGTACCGTCGTCCGTATCTCCGATGTACATGCCCGGACGCTTGCGGACCGCATCCAGTCCGCGGAGCACTTTGATATTCGTAGAGTCGTAGGTCATGGATCTGAGCCGTTCGTGATTTGAGGAGAAGCGGAACGCCCTGTATCGAGCGGAAGGCGAGGCCGGGGCGCATGTGAGACGCCAGCGGCAACGACGTCGGGAGCGTGCCGAACGCTCCATTATACGGGACGGCGCGACTCGGCACCGAACCCAAAGCGCCGGCTTGGTTTCCGGACAGTCTCTTCAATCACATCAGGAATGACGGTCCCGCCAGTAGCCCCAATCCAGGCGCCGCCAGCACTCCGGCATCAAACCGCTGTAGAGCAACAGACAGCGGACGATCGAATGCCAGGTCTTGAGCAGGCGTCGGCGCTCGATGCGGCGATGATCGGTGGCGTAGACGATGAGGTCGGGACGATAACGGGTCGCAAAACCCGCACGCCGAATACGCCAGACCAGTTCGGAGTCCTCGTTGCAGTTCAGGCGCAGGTCGAATCCATCCACGGCCCGGAGTGCCTGCCTCGGTACCAGCAGATTGGAACCCGAGGCGGCGGGGATCGCACAGGACTGACACAGCGCCTGCCCCCAGGCGAACCGGCGGTAGTACGCACGAAAACGGTCTCGGGAGAGCTTGGGACCATAGTAGACCGCCGGCTCGTCGAGAGCCGCCAGACGTTCGAAATAGTCGGGCGCGAAGACCACATCGGCGTCCGAGAAGAGCAGCCAGTCCGAGCGCGCGACCTCGAACCCGCGCTGGCGCGCCTCGGTGACGTTGCCTGGCTCGCGCAGAACCAGGGTCCGCTCGGGCCTGAGCCGTTCGATCAGCTCCGGTGTCTCGTCCCGGCTGGCGTCCACGACCACCAGCGAGAGTTCGCGCGGAATGGAGTCCAGGAAGGCTCCGATGTTGCGTGCCTCGTCGCGCGTGGCCAGTACGAGCGTGATATCCGATAGCTTCACCGGTTGTCCTCCGACCCCTTGGCGATGGCCTCGACGCAGATCCGTTTGCCCGAGGCCGTGCGCTCGTCACGCTGGTTGAAGATCTCGGTGACCTCCCGGATCCAGACCTCTTGCTCCGAACCATAGGTGAAGCGGACCAGGACAGTGTCCGCCCCTGGAGAACAGGGCGTCGGGGCGGCAACCCCAAGTCCGGGTACGGTCGAACATGCGAGAACCGAGACGAGGAGTGCGCAGGTCGAACGCAGGCGGCCTCTGCTCATGATGCCTCCGGCCCAGGTGAGCGATCCGGCTTGAGATTTGGGAGAGCAATGTGAGCGTCGAGTATTGCAGAGAAAAAAGACGGTTCCATGACGGCTTCATGACCTCCCTCCCGCCGCCGCAGGCGTCATCGCGCCGTCATCCATTCCTGCTCTACTCGCCCAAGACCGGTGCGTGACGATCGCGGCCTGGCCGGATTCCGCCCCTTGAACCAGTCACCCTGGGAGATGCCCATCCTCATCGGCAAAAACCGCTATCTGAGCCGGATGCTCTGGGACAAGGGGATCCGGCACGCGCTGCACGAATGGGACGGGCGCGCCCATCAGGGCTATCACTGGCGACGGATGGCGCCACTCTATCTTTGAGCGAGTCGACAGTCGTGTCACCACGGCCGCTCGACGCGCCGAAACTCCCGCCACCGTTCCTCGAAGCCCTTCAGCAGATCATAGGCCTGATGGGTGCGCCAGCCGATCAGGGCGCCCGAATAGCGGATGACCTCGACATCGGATTCGTCCGCGAGCAGCTCGGTGAGCAGATCGGACATGACCGCTACGTCGTTGAGCACGCCCAGCAGATCCTGGAGTCCTTTCAGGCGACTGATGAAATCATCGAGGCCCGGAACGATGGGGGCGAAGAATTCGGCGGCATACCGCAGTTTCTTGCATTCGATGCGCAACAGATGCATCTGCTCCGGATCGCTCCGATCCATTCCCAGGCCCGCCTCCAGCACATGGCGCATGAGCCGATCCAGCCGCTTACGCGCATATTGCACGATCGGCCGTTCGAGCGTTTGACGTTCTCGCCGCGACAGCTCGGTCCGATTCCAGGCGGCGTGTCCGAACCAGTCGGGAAAGTCGAGCTTGAAGGCCAGATAGCGTTCGCTGTCGAGCATCGTGCGTACCCGCTCATAGGCCGCCGCCCGGTGCCGTTCGGCGAGCGCCGCCAGTCGCTCGCCGCCGGTCAGCGGCAACCGGTTGCGAACGGCCGCCAGCCCCTCGTCGATGAAGACATCGAGATCCCGTGCCGGACCGAGCTGGTTGGCGATCCAGCGCAGTTCCTCGCTCCAGGGCCGGCTGACGGTCTTGGGCACCGCCGTGCGGAAGGCCGACAGCGCGGCGCGCATCCGTCGCGAGCTGACCCGCATCTGATGTACGCCCTCGGTGTCGTCCCAGGTGCGGGCCTGGTCCTCCCACGACAGCATGGCCCGGAAATCGTGACATAGGATCTCGGCCAGCGCCTCGCTCACCGTCAGACCCGCATGCACGGGGACCGGTGTTTTGCTCTTCCGTTTGTTCATGAGGTCTCTCGCGATTCAGGCACAGATCAGTTTATCCGGAAGTAGGCCACCTGCTCGTGCAACAGCTTGGAGAGGTCGTTCAACTGGGCACCCTGGCCGAATCCCGACTCGGCCGCCTCGGCATGATCCTGTGCCAGGGCCGCGATCTGATTGATGGCCACGGCGATCTCCTCGGCCATGCGGCTCTGCTCCTCGGCGGCGCCGGCGATCTGATGGGTCATGTCGGTCAGGATCGCCACGGATTCGGCGAAGGCATCCAGATTCTGAACCGCCTGACCATAGTGATCGACGCTTTGCCGGGCGCGGTCACGATTGGCATGGATGACCTCGACGGCGGCACTGGAGCTGCTCCGTAGCGCGCCGATCAGCGTTTCGATCTCCTCAATCGAGCGCTGGGTGCGCTGCGCGAGCTGACGCACCTCGTCGGCGACCACGGCGAAGCCGCGACCATGTTCGCCGGCGCGCGCCGCCTCGATCGAGGCGTTCAGAGCCAGCAGATTGGTCTGGCCGGCGATCTCGCGGATCACGCCGAGCACGTTGCCGACCGACTGGCTGCGATCGGCCAGACTCAGCACCACCTCGGCGGCCTGATCGATTTCATGCGCCAGGGCTTCGATGATTTGCGTCGTTTGATCGAGAATCTGACGGCTGTGTTCGATGCGCCGGCGGGCGTCGCTAGTGGCGTCGACGGCGCGGCTGGTGTGGTCGGCGACCTGCTGTGCCGCATTGGCCAAATGCGTGACCGCGTTATCCACATGGCCGGTCTCGGCCTTTTGGCGGTCGAATTGAATCTTGCTGTGCTCGGCCAGACGCACCATGTTGCTCGCCGAGTCATGCAGATCGCCGCTGGCCACATGCAGGTGTCCGATGATGTGGCGCAGACGCTCGGCCATGCCCTGCAGCGCGCGCATCAATGTTCCGACTTCGTCCTGGCGTCCGGTCTCGAAGGAGACATTCAGATCGCCCTCGGCCAGCGCGGAGACGGTGACAACGGCCGTATGCAGGGGACGCAGAGCATGGCGCATGTAATAGAACAAGCCCAGGGACGCCAGGATCAGCAGCAGGGCGACCCCGGTATAGGCGATGAACTCGAAGCGACGCTGTTCGAGATGGACGGCCGTAGCGTCGGCGACGCTGACCAGATGCGCCAGCGGTTGTCCGTCGACGCCGGGCAGCGGCAGGAGCGTGGCCGTGTAGGTCGCCGTATCGATGGATCGGGTCTGGCGGTCGATCCGTCCCAGCGCCGGCCAGCTCAGCCCCAACTGCTCGAAGAGATCCGGGCGCGTGCCTGCGAACAGCGAGCCTTCGGCACCGACCAGATAGACCTCGGCGCCCTGTATGGCCTTGAACCGTTCCAGAACCGAGCCCAGTGATCTCTGAAACACGACCGTACCAATGGGTTCATGGCGCACCAGCAGCCGAAACGCCAGCAGCGCGACGGGTTCGCCCTGCGCATCGAGTCCGAGGCCGTGCTTGGGCCGATCGTCGGCAGCCGCGGCTGTGACCAGGGCTTGCACATGGCTGGAAACAGCCGATGCCTTGTCGCCATACAGACGCTCGCCATCGATCTCGAATACGATCAGCCGATCGAAATAGCCCTGCTCGCTGACCAGATTGATCAGCGACTCGACGGCCTGGCGCGCGGCCTGAGCATCGCCGTTCTTGAGCGCCTGCCGCAATGCGAAGTCGCGCTCGAAGTCGACCATGCCGGTGTTCATGTGCTCGAACAGACGTTCCAGACTCTGGTTCCAGACCAGGCTGCGGCCCGAGGCCGCCTCCTGGGTGAGGCGTTGTTCGAGTCGAAGGTTGCCGGCCTGGGCGACCAGGATCAGGGCGGCGGCGACCGTCAGGGTGACGAGGATCGCCGCAAGGGTGACGCTTTTTCGGATAGTCATGAGTCACTCGGCGTCTCGGTGGCCGATGGAGAGGGGTGCGCGATGGATGCAACAGCGGGGCGGTTGGAAGGGCTGCATTACAGCAGAGCCATGTGACCGGGTGATGACGGCCGGCAAGTGTTCTCCGAAAACCCTGCCGCTCACACTGAACGCGGTTTATGATTCGATCCTTATGTTCCCGACAGACACAGGCCGGCCCGTGAATCGATCCAACCACTCCCACCCCGAGATCCCGAACGTACCCATGCTGGCCTCGGAACGCCGCGCCGCCGCCGGACTGGCCGCCATCTTCTCGACCCGGATGCTCGGGCTGTTCATGGTGCTGCCGGTGCTGGCGCTCTACGCCCACGACCTGCCGGGGGCCACGCCGCTGCTGGTCGGACTGGCGATCGGCGCCTATGGGTTGACCCAGGCGCTGTTCCAGATCCCGCTCGGGCTGCTGTCGGATCGGATCGGGCGCAAGCCGGTGATCTATGGCGGGCTGGTGCTGTTTCTGATCGGCAGTCTGGTCGCGGCCCTGGCCGACAGCATCCAGTGGTTGATCATCGGACGCGCGCTCCAGGGCAGCGGCGCGATCGCCGCCGCCATCATCGCCCTGACCGCCGATCTCACCCGCGAAGAGGTACGCACCAAGGGTATGGCCGCGATCGGGATCAGTGTCGCGCTCTCCTTCGCCGCCGCGCTGGTGGTCGGGCCGCCGCTCACGGGGCTGATCGGGATCTCGGGGCTGTTCTGGCTCACGGCCCTGCTCGCGCTCGCCGGGATGCTGCTGCTGGCCCAGGTGGTGCCCGATCCCGAGCAGTCGAAGGTCCATCGCGACGCCCAGCCGGTGCTCGATCAGCTCGCCGGCGTGGTGCGCGATCCGACCCTGATCCGGCTGGATCTGGCGATCTTCATGCTGCATCTGACCATGGTCAGTCTGTTCGTGGTGCTGCCGCTGTCGCTGCGCGAGGCCGGACTGCCGGTGACCGAGCACTGGATGCTCTATCTGCCGGCGGTGCCGGCGGCGATCCTGGCCATGGTGCCCTTCATCGTGCTCGCCGAGCGGCGCGGTCGGGTACGCTCGGTGCTGATCGGGTCGGTGGCGGTGCTCGCGCTCTCGATGCTGGGCTTCTATCTGTTCAATCAGACGCTGTGGCTGGTCGGGGTGCTGCTGGCGGTGGTCTTCACCATCTTCAATCTGCTGGAGGCGGTGTTGCCCTCGCTGGTCTCCAAGGCGGCACCGGCCGGGACCAAGGGCACGGCCATGGGCGTCTTCTCCAGCGCACAGTTCATCGGAGCCTTTCTCGGCGGACTGCTCGGCGGGCTGGTGCACGCGCAATTCGGGTTCGCGTCCGTCTATCTGGTCGGCTTGCTGACGGCCCTGCTCTGGCTGCGGCTGGTCTGGACCCTGCCGATCCCGGAGAACCTGAGCCGTCATGTGATCGCGCTCGGCACCTCGGGCGCCACACTCGACGTCTCCAGCCTGGAACGGCGGCTGCTGGAGGTGCCGGGCGTCAAGGAGGCCGTGATCGTGCTCGACGAGGGCGTTGCCTATCTCAAAGTGGACAGTCGTCAGACCGATTGGGCAAGATTGCAGACGTTTTCGGCGGCCAGCGCCTAGCCCGACCGGCTGGAGCGATCGGCCGTCTTCGGATTCATATGAGATCGATGACCGGCGTCCGTGCACGACCGGTGGGAGTAGAGACATGGCGACACGAGGTGTCAACAAAGTGATCCTGATCGGCAATCTGGGTGCCGATCCCGAGGTGCGTTACATGCCCAGCGGCGATGCCGTGGCCAATGTGCGTATCGCCACCAGCGAGAGCTGGAAGGATCGCAACACGGGCGAGTTGCAGGAGCGGACCGAGTGGCACAGCGTAGTCTTCTTCGGCAAGCTCGCCGAGATCGTCAAGCAGTATCTGCGCAAGGGGTCCAAGATCTACGTCGAGGGCAAGCTGCGCACGCGCAAATGGCAGACCCAGGACGGCCAGGATCGCTATACCACCGAGGTCGTCGTCGACGTGGGCGGCACCATGCAGATGCTCGACAGTCGGCCGGGCGGCGCCTCTTCGGTGCCCTTTGACGACGCGCCGGCGTCTGCTCGCGGCGGCAGTGGCGGCGGTTCGGGCGGTGGCCGTCCAACAGCACCGGACTCGGCCCGACCGAGCAATCAGGACAGCGGCAACTTCGGCGGTGGGGCCGATTTCGATGACGACATTCCGTTCTGAAATTCCGGCGTGAACAGCGAGCACCTGCTGCAACGCATCCGCTTGGGCGAGGACTCGACCCTGGAACTCAAGCGTCTGGTGGTCAAAGACGGCGGCAAAGTGTTCGAGCCGCATCCCGATGGCCTGTCCGACGAACTGGCGGCGATGGCCAACGCCAGCGGCGGCCTGCTGGTGCTGGGCGTGGACGACCGGACGCGCGAGATCATCGGCCTGCCGCTGGAGCATCTGGACCGCGCGGAGACCTGGTTGACGGCGATCTGCACCGACCGCATCCAGCCGCCGCTGGACATCGTCACCCGTCACCTGACCCTGCCCGATGCAACCGGAACGCCGGTGCCGGTCATCGCCGTGGACGTGCCGCGCAGCCTGTGGGTGCACAAGAGCGCCAACGGCTATTTCCGTCGCGTCGGGCACGCCAGGCGCGAACTGACGCCCGATGCGCTGGCGCGACTGTTTCAACAGCGCAGTCAGGCCCGGCTGATCCGCTTCGAGGAACAGACGGTGCCGGGCTGCACCCTCGACGATGTCGACGCCCTGCTGGTGCGCCGCTTCCTGCACCCGGACGAGGGCGAGACACCCGAGCAACTCGAACGCCTGCACCTGCTGGCCCGGCACGACGAACAATGGGTACCGACAGTGGCCGGCGTGCTGCTGTGCACGCTCGACCCGACGCGCTGGCTACGCAACGCCGAGATCCTGGCCGTCGCCCATCACGGCGTGCGCAACGACCCCAATGAACAGATCGACGCCCTGGAGATCCGGGGACCACTGGATCGGCAGATCTTCGACGCCCTGCACTTCGTGCGCCGCAATATGATGACGGCGGCGCGCAAACGTCTGGGGCGCATCGACTACCCGCAATATGCCCTGGACGCGGTCTTCGAGGCCATCGTCAACGCGGTGGCGCATCGCGACTATTCGCTGCACGGCCGGCGCATCCGGCTGTTCATGTTCAGCGACCGGCTGGAGATCCGCTCGCCCGGCGCCCTGCCCAATACCCTGTCGCTGGAGTCCATGACCCGCCTGTCGGTGCCGCGCAACGAAATCCTCGCCAGCCTGTTCGCGCGCTACTGCCCGGTGGACGATCCGACGCTGGGCCGACGTCTGCTGATGGATCGTCGCGGTTTCGGGGTCGAAATGATCCTGCGCGAAAGCGAACGTCTTTCGGGACGACGACCGCTGTATGAAGCCATCGGCGATCTGGAACTGTGTTTGACCATCTACGCCCAAGCCTTACCGGATGAGTCCCGATGAAAGCGCTCAAAGATCGAAGCGCTCGAACTCCAGGCTGAACCGGCCGCGTCCCTGAGTCAGACCGCGCAGGGTGGTCGCATAACCGAGCAGCGGCTCCAGCGCGGCCTCGGCGCGGATGGTCGCCAGATCGTCCTGGATCTCGGTGGCCTGGATCAGAGCCCGCCGTGCCTGGAGATCGCCGAGCACCGCGCCCAGGTTCGGCTCGGGGACGACCACCTCCAGACGCATGACGGGGGTCATCAGCGCCGGATGCGCGTTCTCCAGCGCCTTGCGCAGCGCCTTGCCGACGGCTGCCGCCGTGGCTGCCGGCGTCGAGCCGACGCCGAAGAGTTCGACCTCCTCGACACCGACCGCCACATCCAGCACCTGAGCGCCCTGGAGCGGCCCGCCGGCCAGGGTGGTGTCGATCGACTCGCGGATCGCCTGGATGTGCGCCTCGTCGAGCTGGGCGCCCTCGGGCCGCAGACACGGCTCCAGTTCGATCAGATTGCCGCGCCCGCGCTCACGCGGCCGGACGCTGACCGCGGCCCGCGCCATCGGATCGGGCTGGCGCGAATCCGGCGTGGGTGGCGGGGCGAACAGCGCCTCGGCGCCGGCCGGCTGACGGATGGTCTCGCGCGTGGCCACGGCCGGCCGGCCGGCGCGCACCCCGACGCCGAATTCGCGCTCCAGTCGCTCGATGACGATCTGCAAGTGCAGCTCGCCCATGCCTCTGAGCAGCCGCTGGCCGGTCTCGGGGTCTTCCTCGACGCGCAGTGTGGGGTCTTCCTGCTGGATCTTGTGCAACACCTCGACGAGCCTGTCTTCCTCGGTTCCGGACGCCGGTTCGATGGCCAGCCCGAGCACGGGATCATGGACCTGGATGCGTTCCAGACTCAGCACCTGCCCCGGAGCGCAGAGCGTGTCGCCCGTGCCGGCGAAGCGCAATCCCGCCAGGAGCACGATGTCCCCGGCCTCGGCCAGATCGCGCTTGGTCTTCTTGCCGGCGTCGACCTCGAACAGCCGCGCGACCTGTTCGCGCTGCACGCGCCCGTCGGCGGTCAGGAACTCGACCGCGTCGCCCGGCGCGAGCCGCCCGCGATAGAGCCGGACGAAGACGTGTCGGCGCCCTTCCCAGAGCTGGACCTTGAAGGCGAGCGCGGCGAGCGGGCCGTCCGGGGTCATGACGACCTCCTCGCGCGTCCCGTCGGACCGTTCGGCGAGCGCGGCCGGACGGTCGAGCGGGGCCGGCAGGAAGTCGATCACGCCATCGAGCAGCGGCTGCACACCCAGATTGCGCAGCGCACTGCCGCCGTAGCAGGGAACGAGCGTCCCGGCCAGGGTTCCCGTGCGGATGGCGGCGCGCAGTCGCTCGGGCGACGGCTCCCCGCCGGCGAGCACCAGATCGGCCAGCGACTCGTCGACCTGGGCGGCGGCCAGCGCCAGCGCCTCGCGCCGCTCGCGATGACGCGCCCAGAGTTCGGGCGGACAGGGCTCGACGACGATCCGCTCGCCCTGTTCGCCGATGAAACGAATCAGGATTCGATCGATCAAATGCAGCACGCCGCCGGCCTCGGGTACGGGGATCGTGATCGGCACCGGCTCGGCGTGCAAACGCTGCTTGACGGATGCCAGACAATGGTCAAAATCCGCGCCCGGACGATCCATCTTGTTGATGAACAGGAGCGTCGGCAGTTCGAAGCGCGCACGCTGACGCCACACCGTCTCGGTCTGGGGTTCGACGCCCCGGACGCCGTCGAGGACGATGACGACGCCATCGAGAACCCGCATCGCCCGCTCGACCTCGATCGAGAAGTCGACGTGTCCGGGTGTATCGATGATCTGGATCAGATGTTCGCGCCAGGGAGCCTTGGTGACGGCGGCGGTGATGGTGATGCCGTGACGCTGTTCCTCGGCCATATAGTCCATATGAGCGGCGCCATCGTGCACCTCACCGATCTTGTGCGAGGTGCCGGTGTAGAACAGGATGCGCTCGGTGAGCGTCGTCTTGCCCGCATCCACATGAGCGGCAACCCCGATATTGCGGACGTGCGACAATCGGGATGGTTTTTTCATCGCATTGAACAGGAGCTTGGAAAACGTTATGAGAGGTCTTGAACTCGGCGGACGCCCCCGAGCCTGGCTCGTGCCGGCGCTCTGCGCATCGCTGCTCGGCTGGGGCGCGCACCAGGGCGCCTGGGCCGAGACCTTCCGGCTGGAGAACCCCAACGACTCGGTCGTGGGCACACCCTTCTATTTCACGGCACGCGCCAAGGATACACTGCTGGACATCGCCCGCCAGAACAATCTGGGCTTCGACGACATGCGCCAGGCCAACCCCAAGGTCGATATCTGGGTGCCCGGCGAGGGAACCCAGGTACTGGTTCCGGCCTTCTATGTGCTGCCGAACGCACCACGTCAGGGGATCGTGATCAATCGCGCCGAGAAGCGGCTCTATTACTACCCGCCCGACGATCCCAACGAGGTTCGCATCTATGCCATCACCGTGGGCAAGGATGCCATGGCCACGCCGCTGGGCAACTTCGAGGTCATCGAGAAGCGCAAGGATCCGACCTGGACGCCCGGGCCGCAGGTGCGAGCCAATTACGCCGCCCGCGGCAAGATCCTGCCGCCCACGGTACCGCCGGGTCCGGACAATCCGCTCGGACGTTTTGCCATGCGCCTGAGCAACCCGGACTATCTGATCCACGGCACCAACCAGCCCTGGGGCATGGGCCTGGAGGTCAGTGGCGGCTGTATCCGGATGTACCCGGAAGCCATCGAGGAGCTCTACGGCATGACCGGCCTCAAGACGCCCGTGGCCATCATCGACCAGCCCTACAAGTACGGCTGGCTGGGGGATGATCTCTATCTGGAGGTGCAGACCGGGGAGAAGAGTGTCCGCAAGCACTATCGCTCGGTGATTCCCGAGTCGGTGGCGAACGCCGAGGGGGTGACGATCGATTGGAAGGCGGTGGAACGGGCCGTCGAGGAGGACTCCGGTGTCCCGCAGGTCGTGGGACACCGGAGCGGATCAGGTCAAGCGAATCACTTGCCCATGATCTTCTGATACATACGGTCCAGACGCTCGGTGTTGGAGTTGCAGCACGCCTGGGCACTGTTGGCGGTGTCCATGGCCCGCTGAGCCATGTCACGAGCGGTCTGGTCGGTGGTGCAGCCGCCGAGCAGCAGCAGAGCGGCGATAGAGATGGAAGCAGCCTTGACGATCTTGGTCATGATGGATCTCCGAAAGTTGTGGGCCTTGCGGCCTGCATATTAACACATGGTGCGTAAGTCTACCGAGCCACGCCCAACCATCCGACGCATGACGTTGGGTTGGTGTGATGAGCCGGGTAGGATTTGACGTGCTCGTTCTGGTCCCGTGCCCCCCGGTTTGGACTGCAAGCCCAGCCAGGAAGTCGGTGTCCGGCGTAAAGCTTGGGGCAAATTCAGTGAGACATCAAGCCCACAATCATACCGATCGGCGGATTTTTTACAACGGCCAACCGATCCCGGCCTCCACTCATATAGGACACGACCCTGGATACGAACCGGAGACGCACGCAACACCTTGTAAAAAAAGGCTTTCAACGCCAAGCTGCCGGCCACGAGCAACCGCCGTGTCGATCGATATGCACGAGACTCCTCCGCATCCGCTTCACCCCGGCGGGCGTCCACCGTCTCAGTGTCCAGTCGATTTGATACTGCAAACCAACACTGTTGTATTTTGGATTTCATTTGATGCATCGTTACTACGGGCGTGGCCCCTCCGCGCCAGGCGAACCGCCTTTTCGCTGTGATGGTTTCGCGCGCGCCGGCGAGGTCGTCGACTCGACGGGCGAGCGGATCGCCCTGAGTCAACTGCCGGCTTTTCTGCGCGCGCTCCTGGTCACGGACGGCACAGTCACCAAGATCCTGGAAGCCTATTTCTGGGAGCCGGTGGTGGTCGATACCCTGGAGCAACGCTTCGAGGACGCGCAGGAACCCGTGCCCTGGCTCGGAGTCGAGCGTGGCGACCCCTGTCTGATTCGCGACGCCCAGCTACGCGGCACCGACAGCGGACGCCGTTTCGCCGAAGCCTTCTCACTGATCCGCACCCAGCTCATCCCGCCGGATTTCCGCCGGCGGCTCATCGATCGCGAGATCGGCATCGGCGTACTGATCCGGGACAGCGGACTGGAGAGCTATCGCGAGGTGCTGGACGTGGGGCTGGACCGGACGGCCGATGGTGAGACAGCGGTGTTTCGCACCTATCGCATCACCATCGACCATCGTCCGGTGATCCTGATCACCGAATACTTTCCAGTGGCGCTGTATCGCTGAGATCCCGGCGTCGCTCTCGTGTTCCTCAAGGCGTCTTCGTTGCGAAACCCGCGTGCTATAGTACGCGCCGCGAACGAGACCATTCGATTTTAGAGTTCGAGTATCGATGTCGACCGACACCCAACATGGCGAGTCGTCCCTGCTGATCCAGCTCCAGCATGGACTCAAGCGCGAGCAGTTCGAGCGCGCCCTGCACGATATCCGCGCCGGCTGGGACCGGCGCGAACTCTGGATGACGCTCGGACTCCAGGACGTGCGCCAGCGTTATCGGCGCTCCAAGCTTGGGCCGTTCTGGATCACGCTGTCGATGGCGATCATGGTGCTGGCGCTCGGGCTGCTCTATGGCCAGATCTTCGGCCAGGATCTGCACGACTATCTGCCCTTCCTGGCCGCCGGTTTCGTCATCTGGGGCATGATCGCGAGTCTGATCAACGACGGCTGCCAGTCCTTCATCCTCGCCGAGGGCATGATCCGCCAGCTCAACGCGCCGCTGTCGATCTATGCCTATCGCGGTCTCTGGTCGACCCTGATCGCCTTTGCCCACAACATCTGGGTCTTCCTGGGGGTTGCGCTCTGGTTCGGGGTTGATCTCAACTGGAACCTGCTGTGGGTGCCGGTCGCGCTCCTGGTGCTGTTGCTCAATGGGCTATGGATGGCGCTATTCCTGGGGCTGCTGAGCGCGCGCTTTCGCGACGTACCACTGATCATCGGCAGCATAGTGCAGGTGTTGTTCTTCATCACGCCGGTCATCTGGAAGCCCGACATGCTGCCGGGACGCGCGCTCTGGCTCGATCTCAACCCCTTCTACCATCTGGTCGAGATCATGCGCGCCCCGTTGCTCGGTCAACCACCGGCGCTCGGCAACTGGCTGACGGTCATCGCCATCACGGTCGTCGGCTGGGCGGTGGCGCTCTTCTTCTATTCGGCCTACCGCTGGCGCGTCGCCTACTGGGTTTGAGGGAGAGTATCTTGGCCTCGATCACGCTGGAGAACGTCTCGGTCTCCTTTCCCGTCTACAGCGCCTCGACGCGCTCGCTCAAGAATCGTCTGATCCAGAGCGCGACCGGCGGCCAGATCCGCGCCGACACGGTCTCGCAGCGCATCTCGGTGGTGCAGGCGTTGCAGGACATCAACGTCTCGCTCGAAGACGGCGACCGGCTCGGACTCATCGGCCACAACGGCGCCGGCAAGACCACGCTGCTGCGGGTGCTCAGCGAAATCTATGAACCGAACAGCGGGCGGGTGAAGGTCCAGGGTTCGACCGTGCCCCTGTTCGACATCGCACTCGGCATGAATCAGGAGAGCACCGGCTACGAGAACATCGTCCTGCGCGGACTCTTCCTTGGGTTGCCGCGCCGTAAGATCCGGGCCATGATGGACGAAATCGCCGAGTTCACCGAGCTGGGCGACTTCCTCAATCTGCCGATCCGCACCTATTCGGCGGGAATGCAGATGCGGCTGGCGTTCGCCGTCTCGACCTCGGTGGTGCCGGACATCCTGCTGCTCGACGAGGGCATCGGCGCCGGGGATGCGTCCTTCCTGCACAAGGCGCGCGAGCGTCTGGAACGCTTCACCGAGCGCGTCTCCATCATCGTGCTCTCTTCACATTCGGAAGACCTGGTACGCAGCATGTGCTCCAAGTCGCTGCTGATGGAGCATGGTCGCGTGGTCTTCGCCGGTCCGACCGACGAGGCGTTGGAGCGTTATCGGGCCATGCGCGGCTGGTGATCCGGCAAGCCCCCGCCCCTCGCGGGAGAGGGGTTGGGGAGAGGGTGAGAAGGAACCACCGTGGCTCGGTGGTTTTCGAGCCGTTGCTAACGGCTGACCTGATGCAGATGGAAGCGATGACGCAGGAAGCCCTGGAAGTGCTTGACCTCTTCCAGCGCCAGCTTCAGACGTCCGACCTCGATGCGGTTGAGATGGTCGAGCGGCAGATAGTTGGTCATCGGCTCGCCGCGTTCGAGCTTCAGCAACTGGGCGCGGAGGCGTAGCGCGATCAGGAAATCGAAGGCGGCCAGCAGGCTGTCGGCCTGATGCGCCTCCAGGATGCCGGCCTGCTGGAGTCCCCGCACCCGATCATGGGTGCGTCCCTCGCCGATGCCGGCCTGGAGCGCCATCGCCTTCAAGCCCTCGGTGATGGCGAAGACCCCCGCCTTCTTGACCTCGATGCAGCCGCGATGCGGGCCGCGCCGCTCGGTCTTGACCCGCCCGAACCAGTCGAGCGGCGGAAGGAAGGCCACGGCATTCGACACGCTATGGACCAGGAACAGGTTGTTGCCGTGCAGCTTAGCGATGATGTCGGCCTTGAGTTCCTGCTCGAACGATTCGTCGCCGTAGAGGGTGCGCAGGTCGAAGAACATGCTGCCCGCGAGGATGTTGGCGGGCGTCGGGGTGCGCAGCCATTTGTCGAGTATCTGCTTCCAGCCGCTGACACTGCGTCGCCACTCGGGATTCTTGGCCATGATGCCGCCCGAGCAGGCGGGCACGCCGATGTCGATCAGATTGTCGATCAGATCGACGCTGAAGGCGCGCAGTCGTTCCAGCTCGTCTTCGGACAGATCGTCGGCATAGACGATGGCGTTGTCCTGGTCGGTAGCCAGGGTCTGTTCGCGCCGTCCCTCGCTGCCGAGCACCAGGAAGGCGAAGCGGTCGGTGAGATCCGGATAGCGCGCGGCGCGCACCAGCTCGATGAGCCGGATCAGCAGCCGGTCATTGAGCAGGGCCACGGTCTGGACCAGATCGCGGGTCGCCACGCCGGTGCCGCGCAGATGGAGCACCAGATGTTCCATGCGCTCACGCAGCGTCTTGAGTTCCGCCGGGGTCTCCGCCTCCTCGATCTCCTTCATGAGTTGCTGGGGCGAGCGGCTGTGCAGACGCAGGGCATCTGTGTCGGTGACGATGCCGCGCAGTTTACCCTCGGCGTCGACCACGCACAGCCGATGGATGCGCCGCCGACTCATCAGATAGAGCGCCTCGAACAGATAGTCGCTCTCGCGGATGGTGACGAGCGGGCTGTTCATGATGTCGCGTGCGCAGCGTTCGCGCGGGTCGATGCCGGGGGCCACGACCTTGTTGCGCAGATCGCGGTCGGTGACGATGCCGACCGGTTCCTCGCCGTCGCGCACCAGCAGGCTGGAGATATTGCGCGCACGCATCAGCTCGGCGACCTCGATCAGCGGCAGATCCGGCGCGCAGGTCACGACATCCGTCTGGCAGATCTTGCTGACTGGGGTGAAGAAGACGTTTTCAGCGGACATGATGGCCTTCGTGTGTTGTGCCTTGGGTCCGAATGGTCAGGTTCGACCGACGCGAACGCAGGACGATGCACCAGCGTGAATTCTAATCCCATCAATCCCGAAAATCGTGTCGATCCTGTCTATTGTCGGGATCGATGGAGGATATAGCGTCGACGGCTACCAGCCGCCGGACGGCTTCACGCTGCCCGTGCCGCCGAGACGAACAGCCAAGCCCCAGCCAGATAGGCCGCCGCGATCACGCCGGCCGCCGCCTGTTCGGGCAGCCAGTGACCCGGGCCGAGCAGCAGCACCAGGGTCGCGCAGATGAGCAGGGTCGCGCCGCCGATGGACTTGAGCATGGCCCCGGAGGCCGTGGCCTGATGCTCCCGGACCTGAGCCTGATCGAACTTGGCACTGCGCACCTGCTTGTCGTAGGCCATGAGCATCCGATAGGCGATCAACGGCAGCTCAGGGGCCTGATCGGCAACCGAGTAGAGATTGCGCTTGGTGCGGTCGAACAGCCCCTTCAGCCCGACCTGATCCTTCATCCAGCGTTCCATATAGGGCTTGGCCGTGGTCCAGAGATCGAGTTCGGGATAGAGCTGACGTCCCAGTCCCTCGATGTTGAGCAGGGTCTTCTCCAACAACACGAGCTGCGGCTGGATCTCCATGTCGAAACGGCGCGCGGTCTGGAACAGCCGCACCAGGAAGTGACCGAACGAGATCTCGGCCAGCGGTTTTTCGAAAATCGGCTCACTGACGGTACGGATCGCCGCCTCGAATTCGTCGACCCGGGTGCCGGGCGGCACCCAGCCGGACTCGACATGCAGTTCGGCCACGCGCCTGTAGTCGCGCTCGAAGAAGGCGAGCAGGTTCTCGGCCAGATAGCGCTGATCCTCGGTCGTGAGCGTGCCGACGATGCCGAAGTCGATCGAGATATAGCGCCCCGACGGCTCGACGAAGATGTTGCCCGGATGCATGTCGGCGTGGAAGAAGTTGTCGCGGAACACCTGGGTGAAGAAGATCTCCACCCCGCGCTCGCCGAGCTGCTTCATGCTCACGCCCTGGGCCTTGAGTTTGTCGACCTCCCCGACCGGCGTGCCGTAGATGCGCTCCATCACCATGACGTTCGGCCGGGTCCAGTCCCAGTAGACCTCGGGGATGTAGAGCATCTCGCTGCCGAGCCAGTTGCGGCGCAGTTGCGAGGCATTGGCCGCCTCGCGCTGGAGATCCAGCTCGTCGTAGATGGTCTTCTCGTACTCGCGCACCACCTCGACCGGACGCAGACGGCGTCCGTCCTTCCAATAACGCTGCGCCAGATGCGCCACGGCATA
Source organism: Allochromatium tepidum (assembly GCF_018409545.1). Taxonomy (GTDB): domain Bacteria; phylum Pseudomonadota; class Gammaproteobacteria; order Chromatiales; family Chromatiaceae; genus Thermochromatium; species Thermochromatium tepidum_A. The sequence goes on from NZ_AP024563.1 coordinate 2,959,338, forward strand.
CATCAGGCTCAGATCCTGACGGATGGTACGCTCGATGCCGGGACGCAGCACCTTGACCACGACCTCGGTGCCGTCCTTCAGGCGCGCGGTATGCACCTGCGCGATCGAGGCCGAGGCCAGCGGCACCGGATCGAACTGATCGAGCACCTCTTCGATCGGTCGGCCCCAAGCCTTCTCGATCAGGGCGCGCGCCGCCTCGCCGCCGAAGGGCGGGACGCGATCCTGGAGCTTGGCCAGTTCCACCGCCAGATCATCGGGCAGCAGATCGCGCCGGGTCGAGAGGATCTGTCCGAACTTGACGAAGATCGGTCCCAGATCCTCCAGCACCAGCCGCACGCGCGCCGGATAGGGCGGCAGGTCGCGTTTGACCCAGTGCCAGGGCAGCAGATATTTGATCCAGCGCAGCGGCCGGAACAGATGGGTGGCGAGAATGACTTCGTCGAGACCGTGACGGAGCAGAACCCAATTGATGCGAAACAGACGCAGCGCCTGACGTGGACCCATCATGACTGGCGACCGGTCTCCTGAGCCTGTTTGGCGAGACGCTTGATCCGTGCGGCCAGACGCTCGACATCGTCGCGCAGGGTGTCGACCTGATTCAGGAACGCCTCGACCTCGTAGCGGGTCGGCAGCAGACGGCGTTCCTCTTGCAGATATTCGGTGAGATTGGCCATCATCGAGGCCGAGGTGCGCCGGCTCCAGTGCTCGGCCTCGCGCACCCGGTTGCCGACCTGACGCGCGAAGGGATCGCCGATGACGCGCGCCAGTTGTTCTTCCCAATCCACGTTCAGCCGCGCCAGCGCCGCGCTGAAGTCCTGGGCGAGCGCGGTGTCGCCCGAGATCTCGACCTCGCCGGAGACGAGCGAGGTCTCCTTGCGCTCGGCCATGCCCAGACGCGCCAGACCCAGCGGCGAGCCCTGGATCAGACAGTCCGGCTCGGCGTCATAGGCGCCGAAGAGTTGCAGACCGCGCGCGCCCGGAATGACGGTGATGCGGGTGCCGAAGCCCTTGACCTCGATGGCGATGATCCGCCCTTCGAGCGGATCGAAGGCGGCCGCGCCCTCGGGATCGAGCGCGAGATAGCGGTTGAGCGCCTGCTCGACGACCGCGAGCAGCGCATCCGGGATCTGGAGGCCGTCCGCGCTCATAGCTTGTACCCGCGATGGATGGCGACGATGCCGCCGGTATAGTTGAAGTATTCGCAACGCTCAAAGCTGGAGGCTTCCATCATCGAGCGCAGCGTCTCCTGATCCGGATGCATACGGATCGACTCGGCCAGATAGCGGTAGCTCTCGGAATCATTGGCCACCAGCTTGCCCAGCGTCGGCAGGACCGAGAAGGAGTAAGCGTCGTAGACCTTGCTCAGCGACTTGGTGGTCGGATGCGAGAACTCCAGGATCAGCGCCCGCCCGCCCGGCTTCAGCACCCGGAACATCTCGTCGAGCGCCTTCTGCTTGTGGGTGACGTTGCGCAGACCGAAACCGATGGTGACACAGTCGAACAGATCACTTTCAAAAGGGATCTGCTCGGCGTTGACCAGACTGTACCGGATATTGCCGACCCGACCGCGATCGAGCATCCGGGTCCGACCCTCGCCGAGCATGGCGGCGTTGATGTCGGTCATCACCACCAGCCCGTCCGGACCGACCAGACCCGAAAAGCGATAGGCCAGATCGCCGGTGCCCGAGGCCAGATCCAGCACCCGCTGCCCACGACGCACGCCCGATAGCTCGATCGCATGGCGTTTCCAGAGCCGATGGATGCCGAGCGACATCAGATCGTTCATCACATCGTAGCGGGTCGCGACCGAGTCGAAGACCTCGCGCACGCGCTTGGCCTTCTCCTGGACCGGCACCTGCTGATAGCCGAAATCGGTGGTGTTCTGATCGGACATGCTGTATCCCGGTGACGAATTGGGGTTCATGGGCGCGCACGCCCACGGCGATGGGCGCCTATCTTAAACCGTCGCAGTGGATCTTGGGTGATTGGCGCGCTCGTGGCTCGATCAGGACTGGAGTACTTTACGCGGATGGCCGGTCTGCTCGAGCTCGTCGAGATAGGCGTTCCAGCGCTGCTCGTACTCGGCGCCGAGGCGGTAGAGATAGTCCCAGGAATAGATACCGGTGTTGTGCTCGTCGTCGAAGTGCAGACAGACGGCATAGTTGCCGACCGGCTCGATGCGGTCGATGCCGACGTCTTCCTTGCCGACCTGGAGCACGCGCTCGTCGGGGCTATGACCCTGGACTTCCGCAGAGGGCGAATAGACGCGCAGATATTCGCACGGCAGCTTGAAGCGGGTGCCGTCCTCGTAGGCGATTTCGAGCACGCGGGATTGACGGTGCAGATTCAACTCTGTGGGTACTGGCATGATGTCTCGAATCCGTGGTCGGTGGTCTGGAACTAGAGGATGTAACGCGACAGATCCTCGTCGGCGGCGAGATCGGCCATGTTCTGGTCGACATAGGCGGCGTTGATGGTCACGGTCACGCGGTCGAGTTCGGTGGCGTTGTAGGAGACATCCTCCAGCAACCGCTCCAGGACCGTGTGCAGACGCCGCGCGCCGATGTTCTCGGTCTTCTCGTTGACCTGCCAGGCGATCTCGGCGATACGGCGGATGCCGTCCTCGGTGAACTCCAGGTTCACGCCCTCGGTGGCCAGCAGCGCCTTGTACTGGTCGGTGAGCGAGGCGTCCGGCTCGGTGAGGATGCGCACGAAGTCGTCCGTGCTCAGGGCCTTGAGCTCGACCCGGATCGGCAGTCGGCCCTGGAGTTCGGGGATCAGGTCCGAGGGCTTGGACAGATGGAAGGCGCCCGAGGCGATGAACAGGATATGGTCGGTGCGCACCGCGCCATGCTTGGTCGAGACCGTACTGCCCTCGACCAGCGGCAGCAGGTCGCGCTGCACGCCCTCGCGCGAGACGTCGACGCCGCTGGTGCCTTCGCGCTTGGCGACCTTGTCGATCTCGTCGATGAAGACGATGCCGTTCTGCTCGACGTTCTCCAGGGCGCGCAGTTTCATCTCTTCGTCGTTGACGCGCTTGGCGGCTTCCTCATCCTTCAGCAGTTTACGCGCGTCGCGGATGCGCAGCTTGCGCCGCTTGGTGCGGCTCTGACCGAGATTCTGGAACAGGCTCTGGAGCTGGTTCGACATCTCTTCCATGCCGGGCGGGGCCATGATCTCGACCCCGAGCGGCGCGGCCGAGACCTGGATCTCGATCTCGCGATCGTCCATGTCGCCGGAGCGCAGTTTGGCGCGCAGCTTTTCGCGCGTGGTCGAGCTGACCGTCGAGCGGCCGTCTTCCTCGAAGTTCGACGGCGGCGGCAGCAGCACGTCGAGAATCCGCTCCTCGGCGGCGGCTTCGGCGAGATCGGCGAGCTTGGCCATCTCCTGCTCGCGCGCCATCTTCACGCCGATGTCGGTCAGATCGCGGATGATCGAATCGACATCGCGTCCGACATAGCCGACTTCGGTGAACTTGGTCGCCTCGACCTTGATGAAGGGCGCGTTGGCGAGCTTGGCCAGCCGGCGGGCGATCTCGGTCTTGCCCACACCGGTCGGGCCGATCATGAGGATGTTCTTGGGCGTGATCTCGGAGCGCATCGGCTCTTCGATCTGGGCGCGGCGCCAGCGATTGCGCAGCGCGATGGCCACGGCGCGCTTGGCGTCACTCTGGCCGACGATGTGTTTGTCGAGTTCGGCGACGATGCGTTGGGGGGTGATTTCAGACATGGAAGCTGCTGGTCGATTGGGCCGGCCGGGGATTGTCGGTTGTCGTCAGTGTGAACACACGGATTTGGGCGACGGCTGGAGCGGATCCGGTCAATCCGTCTTGGCGTCCAACTCCTCGATGACGAGATTGTGGTTGGTGTAGACGCAGATGTCGGCGGCGATGTGGAGACTCTTTTCGACGATCTCGCGCGCCGGGAGTTCGGTGTTCGCGACCAGGGCGCGCGCGGCCGAGAGCGCGAATGAACCGCCCGAGCCGATGGCCATGATGTCCTGCTCGGGTTCGATGACGTCGCCCGTGCCGGAGAGGATGAGCGAGGTGGCGGCGTCGGCGATGCACAGCAGGGCTTCGAGCCGGCGCAGCATGCGGTCGGTGCGCCAGTCCTTCGCCATCTCGACCGCCGCGCGGGTCAGGTGGCCCTGATGTTTTTCGAGCTTGCCCTCGAAGCGCTCGAACAGGGTGAAGGCGTCGGCCGTGGCTCCGGCGAAGCCGGCCAGCACCCGCCCCTTGTAGAGCCGGCGCACCTTGCGCGCATTGCCCTTCATGACGGTCGGGCCGAGCGAGACCTGACCGTCGCCGCCGATCACGACCGTGTCGCCGCGTCGTACCGAGAGGATTGTCGTACCGCGAAGATTTTCCATTGAGCTTGACTGCCGAACACTGGATTGCGGATATCTTAATCGAAAAGCACCGCGATCCCGAAACGCGATCGTTGGCGATCAGTGGCTACGAAGCGCGCCGATAGTCGGCACGCGAGCCGGTCAGATCCCAGGCGAAGGTGCAATCCAGATGCGACAGCACCGAGATCAGCCCGCTCTCGCCGTCCTCGATCATGACCGCCACCGGGGCGCGGCGTCCGAACTGCTTGTTGGCGCGCCGCACCCAGAGCTTACGCATCTCGGGATTGCGCGGGAAATAGGTGTGGAGCGCCTGCTCGATACGGTTCAGATAGGCGACACGCCGGTTGACCGCCGGATCGTCGGGAAAGACGTCCTGATCGTGGAAGCGCCCGATGTGGCGAGCCTTGATCGTCTGCGGCAGTTGCAGCAGAACGGCGATGTCGTGCGCCGCCAGTCCCCAGTCCTCCAGGAGTTGCATGGTGCGCCGGGTCAGCAGCAGACGTTCGTCGAGTGTGAGATCGGTCATGGGCAGCCTCTCGATCCTGATGTGTTTACGGTCGTGGACGCGATTCAGTCGTTGAAATGGCGTCGATATGACCGAGTTCCAAGCTCAGGATCGCGTGATGCGCGTGATGCGATCGACCAGCGGGATGAGCCGCACCCGACGCATGATGCGCGCCAGATGATGGCGGCTCCTGACCAGGATGCGGAACTCCAGATCCGTCATCATGCCGTCCTTTTCGATGGTCTGGACGTTCTCGATGTTGGAGCCGAGTTCGGCGATCGCCCCGGCGATCACGGCCAGCACGCCGCGCCGATTGCTGACCTCGACCCGGATCTCGGTGGCGAACTCGCCCTCGGGTTCCCTGGACCACTCGACATCGAGCCGCTTGTCGCGCTTGCCCTCCAGCCCCCCGAGATTACGGCACTCGGCCCGATGGACCACGATCCCGCGCCCCGGACTGAAGACCGCCGTGATGGCATCGCCCGGAATCGGCCGGCAGCAGCGCGCGAAGTTGACCACCATGCCTTCGGTGCCGCGAATCGCCAGCCGATGCGGATGCACGTCCCGATCGTCCCGTTCCGCCGCAGACGCTTCGGACTCCTCACCCTCGACCCCGGCCAGACGCCGTGCGATCAGCGGCGCCAGCCGGTTGCCCAGACCGATCTCGCCGAACAGATCCTCCAGGCTCTCCAGGCCCACCTCCTCCAGATAGGCCGCCAGACGCAGGGGTTCGAGCGTCTCGACCTCGGCACCCAGCGGAGCGAGTTCGGCATTCAGCAGCCGCCGCCCGAGCGCCTGGGCCTCGCGCTGCTTGATGTTCTTGAGATACCCACGGATGTTGACGCGCGCCTTGGCCGTCACCACGAAGTTCAGCCAGCCCGGATTGGGCCGCGCGCCCGGCGCGGTGATGATCTCGACCGTCTGACCATTACGCAGCGGCGTGCTCAGCGGGGCCATGCGCCGGTCGATGCGCGCCGCCACGCAAGTGTTGCCCACGTCCGAGTGGACGGCATAAGCGAAATCGACCACGGTCGCGCCGCGCTTGAGCGAGTGGATACGCCCCTTGGGCGTGAAGACATAGACCTCGCCTGGAAACAGATCGACCTTGACGTGCTCCAGGAACTCGACCGAATTGCCCGCATCACGCTGCATCTCCAGCAGGTTCTGCAACCAGTCGGCGGCGAGCGCGGACGGATTGGCACCGGCGGACTGGCCCCCACTCTTGTACATCCAGTGTGCAGCAATGCCCGATTCGGCCAGACGCTGCATGTCCTCGGTGCGGATCTGGATCTCGATCTGGATGCCCTGCGGCCCGATCAAGGCCGTGTGGAGCGATTGATAGCCGTTGGCCTTGGGGATGGCGATGTAGTCCTTGAAACGTCCCGGAACCGGCTTGTAGAGGTTGTGGACCAGTCCCAGCACCCGATAACAGGTGTCGACCCGGTCGACCGTCACCCGGAAGGCGAAGACGTCGGCCAGTTCGGAGAAACCGCGCGACTTGTCGCGCATCTTGCGATAGATGCCGTAGAGGTGCTTCTGACGCCCCTCGACCCGGCCCGCGATGCCTTCCTGCTGCAAGGCATGACGCAGCGCCGTCTCGACCAGGCCGATCATCTCGACCCGCGTCCCGCCGCCGCGTACCTGGAGGGCGCGTTGGATGACCCGTCGCCGCCACGGCCAGTAGTGCGCGAAGCCCAGATCCTCCAGCTCGATACGGATCCAGTTGATCCCGAGCCGGTTGGCGATCGGGGCGAAGATGTCGAGCGTCTCGCGCGAGATGCGCCGGCAGGCCTCCGGACTCATCGAGTCGAGCGTGCGCATGTTGTGCAGCCGGTCGGCGAGCTTGATCAGGATGACGCGGATGTCGCGCGTCATCGCCAGCAGCATCTTTTGCAGGCTCGCCGCCTGCGCCTCGGCGCGCGACTTGAAGTCCAGCTTGGTGAGCTTGCTGACCCCATCGACCAGCTCGGCGACCTCGGGGCTGAAGGTCTCGGCCAGCTGTGCCTTGTCGACCGACGTGTCCTCGATGACGTCGTGCAGCAGGGCGGCGATCAGACACTGATAGTCCATGCGCATCTCGGCCAGGATGCGCGCGACCGCCAGCGGGTGATAGATGTAGGGCTCGCCCGACTTGCGTTGCTGGCCCTCGTGCGCCTCGGCGCCGAACAGATAGGCGCGATAGCACTCGCTGATCTGCTCGGGCGGCAGATAGCTCTCCAGATAGGCGCAGAAATCGCTGATCAGATAGCGCGTCTCGCCGGCGGGCCGGGGCGGCTCGACGGGCGGCGTCCGGTCCAGAGGTCTGAGCGCCTGAACCTTTTGGACGGGCGCGTCCGGGCCGACCGCGCCCGACTCGGGCCGCGCGGCCGGACGTCTGTCGGCGGTGGCCTCGTCAGTCCTTGGCATCCTTATCGGATTCCGCGTCGTCGGCCTCGGGCGTGGCGGCGGCCGCGAACTCCTGAGCCAGTGCCTGTTCCACGGCCGCCGCCGTGTCGTCCATCTCGCGCTGGGCCTCCTGGATCATGGCTTTGGTGATCTTGCCGGCGGCGATCTCGCGCAGGGCCAGGACGGTCGGCTTGTCGTTCTCCGCCGCCAGTAGCGGTTCGACGCCATTGGCCAGTTGACGCGCACGCTTGGTGGCGAGCAGAACCAGATCGAAACGGTTGTCGACGTGTGCGAGGCAATCCTCGACCGTGATGCGGGCCATGATGGTCTCCTTGTTAAGTAATGGATTCGATGGGGTCGAGCAACGTCGCCAGACGCGGGCGCTGATACGCGAGTCGCTGGCGCTCGGCGGTGACGATCGCCGCCAGCGCCGCGAGCGCGGTCTCGAAGCGGTCGTTGACGACCAGATAACCGTATTCGGCGAAATGGGCCAGCTCGTCGCGGGCCTGGGCCATGCGGCGGGCGATCACGTCGTCACTGTCGGTGCCGCGCCCGCGCAGACGGCGTTCGAGCTCCTCGATGCTCGGCGGCAGCACAAAGAGTCCGATCGCCTCGGGAAAACGCTCGCGCACCTGACGCGCGCCCTGCCAGTCGATCTCCAGGAGCACGTCCCGGCCGGCGTCGAGCCGGCGGCGCACGTCGGCGACGCGGGTGCCGTACAGATTGCCGAAGACTTCGGCGTGCTCCAGGAAGGCGCCCTCGCCGATCTCGCGCTCGAAGCGCTCGCGATCGAGGAAATGGTAGTGGACGCCGTCCTGCTCACCTTCGCGCGCCGGGCGTGTGGTGCAGGACACCGAGAGCGCCAGCCCCGGATCATGTTCGACCAGCGCCTTGACCAGACTGGTCTTGCCCGCACCCGAGGGCGCAGAGACGATGAATAGAAGCCCCGTAGGCTCGGATCGGGATAGGTCGTTCATTCGAGATTCTGTACCTGCTCGCGCATCTGTTCGATCAAGACCTTCATCTCGACCGCCTCGCGGGTGACGGCGACATCGGCCGACTTGGAGCCGAGCGTGTTGGCCTCGCGGTTGAGTTCCTGCATCAGAAAATCGAGCCGGCGACCGACCGGTTCGTCGCGGGTCAGGACATCGAGCACTTCCTCGATATGGGCGCCGAGCCGGTCGAGTTCCTCGTCGACGTCGAGCCGAGCGGCAACCAGGGCGATCTCCTGCTCCAGCCGGGTCGGGTCGAGTTCGGCGCGCAGTTCGGTCAGGCGGTCTGCAAGGCGCTGACGCACGCCGGCCAGCACCTCGGGCAGACGCTCGCGCACCCGCGCGGCGCTCTCGCCCAGACGCTCGCAACGCTCGCGCAGCAATTGGGCTAACCTTGCACCCTCACGCTCGCGGGTCTCCAGCAGCGAATCCAGCGTCTGTTCGAGCAGCGCCAGCGCCTCGGAACCGAGCCGGTCGAGATCGGGCTCGGTCTCCTGCACCACGCCCGGCCAGCGCAGCAGATCGAACGGAGTCGGCTCCTGGGCGCGGCCGGTCAGCGCACCGAGTTCGCGCCCGGCGGCCAGCAGTTGCTCGACGAAGGGCCGGTTGATACGAATCGCGTTCGCTGCGCCCACGGCCGGGGCATAGCGCAGGGTGCAGTCGACCTTGCCGCGCTGGAGACGCGCCGCCAGACGGTTTCGCACCTGGGTGTCGAGTCCGCGCAGCTCCTCGGGCAAGCGGATGTAAGGCTCCAGGAAGCGGTGATTGACCGTGCGCACTTCCCAGGTCAATTCACCAACATCGCCCGTCCGCGACTCGCGGGCGAAGGCCGTCATACTCTTGATCATTGGTTCAGGGGCGTCTCTTGAGGGCGGGGAGCCTGTCTCGGATCGGCGGTCGAATAGAGGACGAATCGCTGCCGACCCGGCCAGACAGGGTTTATCATAAATCAGAACGCAGTATACCGCTCGCACCCCGTCAACGTCCGCGTGGAGATCCATCGTCCCGATCATGGCCGCCGCACGAGAGACGCTCCCACCGGGCACCCAGGTGGGCACCTACCGCATCGTCAAGCCGATCGCCAAGGGCGGCTTCAGCCTCATCTATCTGGCGACCGACGACGACACCGGCGAGGAAGTGGTCATCAAGGAGTACATGCCCAAGAAGCTCGCGCGCCGCGATCGTGACCGGCGCGTGGTGCCGGCAGGCATCGAATATGCCGAGAGCCTCCATCACGGACGCAAGCTGTTCTTCCAGGAGGTCAAGGCGCTGGCGTCGCTGAAACATCCCAACATCGTGCGGGTGCTCGCCTTCTTCCTGGCCAACGACACCGGCTACATGGTGATGCCCAACGAGCGCGGGCGCAATCTGGGGGCCTATCTGCGCGAGCGCAAGGGGGGGCTGAGCACCTCTTTCATCCTGGAGGTCTTCATCCCGGTGCTGGATGCGCTGGCGCTGCTGCACCGGCGCTCCATGGTCCATCTCGACGTCAAGCCCGGCAACATCCATCTGCGTCACGGCAACATGCCCCTGTTGCTCGATCTGGGCGCGGTCCATCCGCTCAATCGCGGTCGCTCGCACGGCGGACAGGTCATCACCGCCGGCTATTCGCCGGTCGAGCAGTATTTCCGTGCCGGTCAGGTCGGCCCCTGGACGGATGTCTACGCCGTGGGGGCCAGCATTCGCACCTGCATGGACGGCCGCACGCCCCAGCCGGCGCCGGAGCGCCAGAAGGAGGACAAGGTCGTTCCGGCCGTCGAGGCGCTCAAGGACCGCTATCCCGACTTCCTGCTCAAGGCGGTCGACTGGTCGATGTCGATGGAACCGGAGAAGCGCCCCCAGGATGCCGAAGAGCTGCTGGTGGCGCTCCTGCCCCATCTCGACGACCCGCATCTGGCGCGGATGCGCGAGGGCGGCGCGGACTGAGTCGCCTGTGGTCGAGCGGGACACATGAACGGCCCGGAGCGGCTCTTTTGGCGACCGGGATAGGCTCGCGGTAGTATCCACGCCATTCCGGCTCTCCTTCCGCCACCGAACCTGGATTCCCGATGAACGAACATCCCCAAACCCAGACGCTGGAACGCGACATCCAGCTCTACACCGCCCTGCTGGGTGAGGTGCTGCGCGAGCACAGCCGCAAGCGCGTACTGGTGGTCGTGGAGCGTCTGCGCGACGGCTTCATGCAGTTGCGCGAGCAGGAAGACCCCGAGCTGCGCCAGAAGCTGATGAAGCGCATCGAGAGCCTCGACCCGCAGACGCTCGCCGAGGTCATCCGTGCCTTCACCATTTACTTCGGGCTGGTGAACGTGGCCGAGGAACTGAACGCGCATCTGGCGCGCATGGACATGATCGCTGCCGGCCGGCGGCTGTGGGTCGGTTCGTTCGACGACACGGTGCGCCGATTCAAGGAGGACGGCGTCAGTCCCGAGCACTTCCAGAGTCTGCTGGAGCATCTGATCTATCTGCCGGTCTTCACCGCCCATCCGACCGAGGCGCGTCGCCGGACCATTTCGGAGACCTTCAGACGCATCTTCCTCGCCGGACAGGATCTGCACCGGCTCAAGCTCAACGAGGAGGAGCTGGAGGACAAGCTCCAGGAGATCCTGACCCAGATCCAGATCCTGTGGAAGACCGACGAGGTGCGCGTCCACAAGCCGCAGGTGACGGACGAGATCCGGCGCGGGCTGTACTTTTTCCGCGAATCGCTGTTCGAGGCCGTGCCCAAGGTCTACCGTTTCCTGGAGAAGGCGGTGCGGCGCAACTATGGCGCCGGCTGCGGCATCCGGGTGCCGAGCTTTATCCGCTTCGGTTCCTGGATCGGCGGCGACCGCGACGGCAATCCCTTCGTCAAGCCCGAGACCACCGAGCTGGCGGTGCGCATGCACGCCGAGCTGATCCTGGAGGCCTATCTGGAGCGTCTCCAGGATCTGAGCCGGATGCTCAGTCATTCGAGCGCGCTCTGCCGGCCCTCGCCGGCCTTTCTCGACAGTCTCGATGCCGACGAGGAATACTGGGTCGGGGTCATGGGGCAGCGTCAGCGACGTTTTCTCTATGAGCCGTATCGGCGCAAGCTGGCGATGATGGGGCATCGGCTCCGGACCAATCTCGACCGGATCCGCCGGCGCATGGAGGGACTCAGCGACGATGGGCTACCGGACGGCTATGCCGGCGAGTCCGTCCTCCTCGCCGATCTGCATCTGATCCGCGACTCGCTCATCCACCACGGCGACGCCGGCGCGGCGGCCGGTCCGCTACAGGATCTCATCCGACTGGTCGAGACCTTCGGCTTTCATCTGGTCCATCTCGACATCCGTCAGGAGTCGACCCGTCACACCCAGGCCGTCACCGAGCTCTTCGCGCGTCAGCCCGGCGCGCCCTTCTATCAGGCGTTCAGCGAGGAACAACGGCTGATGGCGCTCGCCGAGGCCATCGCCCATCCGCATCCCTTCGTCATCGACAAGGCCACACTCACCCCGGAGACGCGCGAGACGCTGGAGACCTTCGAGGTCATCGCCCGGATGCGCGCCGAGGTCGGCGAGCGGGTGTTCGGGCAGTACGTCATTTCGATGACCCATGCCGCCAGTCATGTGATGGAGGTGATGCTGCTGGCGCGTCTGGCCGGACTGGTCGGTCTGGACAATCAGGGCTGGTTCTGCACCCTCCAGGTTTCGCCGCTGTTCGAGACCATCGAGGATTTGAGCCACATCGATCGGGTGATGAGTACGCTGTTCGATGATCCGACCTATCTGGCGCTGCTGCGCGCCTCGGGCAATCAGCAGGAGGTGATGCTCGGCTATTCCGACTCGTGCAAGGACGGCGGCATCCTGGCGTCGAGCTGGAAGCTGTTCGAGGCGCAGAAGAAGGTCATCGCGCTGGCCGACGATCGGGGCGTGGCCTGTCGCCTGTTCCACGGGCGCGGCGGCACGGTCGGGCGCGGCGGCGGCCCGACCCATGAGGCGATCCTCGCCCAGCCGGTCGATACCGTGCATGGTCAGATCAAGTTCACCGAGCAGGGCGAGGTGTTGTCCTACCGTTATGCCAATCCGGAGACGGCGCGCTATGAGCTGACCATGGGCATCAGCGGACTGATCAAGGCCAGCCGCTGTCTGATCGAGCCGCCCGAGCCGGAACGCAACGACTATCTGGCGATCATGGACGAGCTGGCGCGTCACGGCGAGGCGGCCTATCGAGCTCTGGTGCGTGATACCGAAGGGTTCCTCGATTATTTCTACGAATGCACGCCGCTCGACGGCATCGCGCTTTTGAACATCGGTTCGCGTCCGGCGCATCGCAAGAAGGCCGACCGCTCGCTGTCGTCGATCCGCGCCATTCCCTGGGTGTTCGGCTGGGGGCAGGCGCGGGTGACGTTGCCGGCCTGGTTCAGCATCGGGCAGGCCATCGAGCGTTATCGCGGCCATGACCTCGAACGGCTGGCCAAGCTCCAGCGCATGTATCAAGACTGGCCCTATTTCCGGGCGCTGCTCTCCAATACGCAGATGTCGCTGTTCAAGGCCGAGATGCACATCGCGCGCGAATATCTGCGCCTGGCCGAGGATCGCGAGCGCGCGGCTCAGATTCTGGGGCTGATCGAGGAGGAATATCAGCGGACCCTGGTTCAGGTGCTCAATGTCGCCGGTCTGCACGCGCTCATGGACGAGACCCCGGAGCTGCGTCACTCGCTCGCCCGGCGCAATCTCTATCTGGATCCGTTGAACCATATCCAGGTCGCGCTGCTGGAGCGCTATCGCTCGGAGGAGGACGAGGCACGGCGCGAGGAATGGCTCGATCCGCTACTGCGCTCGATCAATGCGCTGGCGGCCGGGATGCGGAATACGGGGTGATGAGCCGCGGGTCGATTTGGCGATCCCGGTTTGCAGTTCGTGCAGCACGATCGCGGAAATGCCTACTTGCTTGGGGGGCGTGGCCAGCAGGCGCTCGGCCACTCGACCTTGCCCCTTGAAGAAGTAGATCAGTGTGTTGGTGTCCGGCAGATACATCAGAACGGCTCGCGCCGGAGATCTGCACCCTGACCACCGCGCAACGCCTCGGCATCGGGGAAATCGGGCCAGGCCCCGGCCGGTCGGCGGACCTCCTCGGGCCATTCGGTGGCGGTCCTCTCACGCACCAGCTCGGCGATCCAGCGACTGACGGGTACGCCCCGGCTCCCGGCCGATGCCTTCAAGCGCGATTCGGTTTCGTCATCGAGGTAGATAGTCACCTGCCCCATGGGCGATCTCCACGTTAGAAATCATATGCCCAATTATACTGATCTGCGTCGAACCGTGCGGAGGCGCCCGGCGTTCAAATACGATAGGGCGCAAAGAGAAAGACCCAGGTGAGCCCGAGCAGTCCGACCAGCGTTGACCCCAGGGCGAGCCTGTAGGTCCGTCGCCAGCCGGCATTGGCCTTGCGCGTGATCCGGAAGTCCTCGACATGGATGGTCTCGCAGGCGCCGTTGCCCATGTCGTCGCGCGTGATGCTGGTGCCGCGCTGGAAACCGCCGTCGTGCGAATAGGCGGCCAGTTGGCCGCGCAGATAGATCTGGTCGCCGACCTCTGCGGACTTGATCGCCTGCTGCACGAAGCCGACGTGACTGAGCAGATGGTTGTTGGAGAGCTGATTCCAGGCGAAGTCCTGCGCTGCCTGGGGGTCGTCGGTCGAGATCCAGCAGGTCCAGGTGCTGTTTTTGTAGCGCATGGCACGGAAGACATCGCCGGCGACATTCTCGCCCCAGACCACGCACAGGTCGCGGATGTTGATGAAGTCCTGCCAGTCCTTGGTGTGGTAGATGTCCCAGAAGACGTCGCTGTCGTGCAGACTGACCACCACGCCATCGAGTTCGTAGTCGAACTTCGGCTCGATGCGATAACGAATGCCCTCGGCCTCGATCTCGAACGGCTCGGTGAGGGTGCGCGTCTGACGCGGCTCGACCAGCCGTTCGAGATCATAGAACTCGGGCGGCGGAAACCGATCCTTCTTCCAATGGCTCCAGATCGCCAGACCCAGACTGGCCAGGAAGAACAGCAGAAAGAGCTGCTTGATCAGCCGCCAGGGAAACCCTGGTTCATCGAGCGAGACCGAACGCATCGAGATACCCCCGTGCACCGACATCGAGCCGATAGTCGTTCACCGCCTCGCGCAAGACCTCGGGCGCCAGCGGCTCGCGCAGGGTCTGCTCCATGGCCCGCGCCAGCGCCTCGACGTCGCCGACCGGAACCAGCGGACCATAGCGCCCGTCCTGGAGGATCTCGCGCGGCCCGCTGCGACAGTCGGTCGCGACCACGGGCACGCCGAGTGCCAGTGACTCGGTCAGGACGTTGGGCGAGCCCTCCCAGCGCGAGGACAGCACGAACAGCCCCGCACGCGCCAGGAAGCGATACGGATTGGGATCGAACCCGTGCAGATCGACCGCCCCGCCGACACCCAATTCTTCCGCCAGCCGCTGGAGCCGCTCGCGCTGGCGTCCCTGACCGAGGATGAGCAGCCGGCAGGGGCGCTGCCGCTGTACCAGGGCGAAGGCACGGATGAGCGTCGTGAAATCCTTCTGGAGCCGCAGACCGCCGACACCCATGATCACCGGCGGCTCACCGGGCGCGAACCAGGGATGATCGAGCGGCGCGTGTGCGTTCTGCTCCAGCTCCGGGGTGATGTTGGGATTGCGCACGACCCGGATGCGATCGAGTGCAAGCCCAGTGATCGCGGCGACGTCCTCGGCCACGCCGCGCGAGACGGCGATGACGCCGTCGGCACGCCGGTAGAGCGCACTCAGCTGACGCCGCTCCCACCAGCGCTTGAGCGGATTGCGCCCACGCGCGTTCCAGCGCTCGGACTGGGTGGTGCCCGGACGCAGGAAATAGCGCGTGTCGCCGGACTGGGACGCCTTGACGGCGAGCGCGACCCGATCGTCGTCGGTCTTGGCCGTGAGCACGATCGCCGGGCGCTCGCGTTCGACATAGTCGTGCAGGAAGCGGCGGCGCGCGCGTCGGTCGCGCTCGGTCAGATGATGCAGACGCACGCTCGCCGGCAGCGTATCCAGATAGGGCGCGTCGGGCGGACCGACCACGAAGTCGACCGTGAAGCCCTGTTCGGCGATGCCGTGCGCGATGTTGGTCATCATGCGCTCCACGCCGCCATCGCCGAAGCTCGGCAGGAACAGACAGACGGGGCGCGACCGGCAGACGTCGGCGGTCGGCGTCGACTCTGGATTTGGCACGGATTCGGCTGACACGGCGACGGATCTCCATCCAGGCGGCGCGCGGCCGCGTCGAGTTGAGCCTGAAGGGCTGACGGCAAAGCGTCTACAAACCAGGCGGAGCACACTATTATAGCGGCTCCAGCGCCCTCCCCGTCCGCCACCCACGCGAGAATCCGCATGTCATCGACGCTCGACCGCTCACTTCCGCTCGTGCCCCCGGATGGCGTGGAGCGTCTCGGTCTGTTCGGACTCTATCTGTTCGCCGTCTTCGGCTGGCTCGGGACGACGCCCGCCACGCTCGGGCTGGCGCTGCTGACCCTGGCCTTCGTGCTGCACCGCCCGGATTGGCATGCGCTCGGTCGCGATCCGGTCGTGCGGCTGAGCCTGATCCTGATCGGTTTTCTGATCGTCCACAGCCTCGTCCTGGCCGGCCTGGCGCCCAGCACTGAACGGGCGGCGACCATCCTCGGCGGCGGCGGGGACTGGCTCAAGCTGATGCTCTTCATCCCGCTCGCCCACTGGTGCGCCGGTCGGCCCGAGCGGGTGCGCGGACTGCTGCTGCTCGCCGCGCTGGGATTCACGCTTGCGGTGCTGCGCAAGATCGACTGGGCGAACTTCGGACTGGAATTCTTCTCGACCCGCTTCGAGTCCTATCTGCCGGCGATCGCCTTCGGCATGTTCACCGGACTGGGCGCGCTCGGAATCATCGTCCTGCGTCAGGCATTCTGGGGACGCTTCGCGTCGGGCCGGCTGCGTCGCCTGGGCGTGACGCTCTGGGCGTTCTGGCTGCTGTTCATGCTCGAAGGGCTTTTGCTATCGCAGTCGCGCGGCTCCTGGCTGGCCTTTATTGGTGCACTGGCGCTGCTGGTCGTCCTCGAATGGCGCGCACACTCGGCCGCGACGGGCGCCCGGATCAGACGTCAGGGCTACCGACTCATCCTGCCCGTCGTCGGACTGGCGCTGCTCGGCGGACTGCTGGTACAGACCGAGATCGTTCAAAAACGCTTCACCGAACACACGGGCACCGTGCTCGAGATCGCGCGCGGTGAGACATCCGCCGTGGAGTCCGACCCCGTGGGACTGCGCTTCAAGGCCCTGCTGTTCGCGCGCGACACCTGGAGCGAGCGACCCTGGTTCGGCTGGGGCGCCGGCACCAGTCGCGAGCTGATCGCCGACAGCGGACGTCCCGAGGCGCTGTTCGACCACGACCACTGGCTGCCGCATCTGCACAACACCTATGCCGAGATCCTGGTCCAGTTCGGCCTCGTCGGTCTGATCCTGATGACGGCCCTGGTCTGGACACTCGCACGCTCCGGTTTCAGGGCCGGCCGCGCCGGACGCCTGCCCGCCGATCTCGGGCGCTTCTATCTGGCGGCGCTCGTCTTCGTGCTGATCTGGTGTCTGTTCAACTATCGCGTCGTGCGCACCGACTGGCTGTTCTTCTGGATCCTGGTCGCCGGCACCCTGCATGGACTCAGTCATGGGGCCGACACGCCCTCCCCCAAGACTCAGGCCCAGGCCGGCAGCCCCATGGCGTCGAGATAGGCGCTGGTCGCGGCCTCGATCTCGAAGCGGCGAGCCGCCCGCTGGAGTTCCTCACGCGGAAGCGGGTCGTCGAGCGTGGCGCTCATGGCCTCGGCCAGCGCCGCGTCGTCGCCGACCGGCACCAGGGGTCCATAGCGCCCGTCATCCAGGATCTCGCGCGGACCGCTCGGACAGTCGGTCGAGACCACGGGCGTACCGACCGCCAGCGCCTCGACCGGCACGAAGGGCAGTCCTTCCCAGCGCGATGAGAAGGCGAAGAGCGCGGCATGGGCCATGTAGGCATAGGGCTGGGGTACGAAACCGGGAAGCGCGAAGTCCTCTCCGACCCCTAGGCTCGCGGCCAGCGCCAGCAGGCGTTCGCGATGCCGTCCCTCGCCGAGGATCATGAGCCGCACCGGACGCCGCGCGCGCAGACGGGCGAAGGCGCGCACGAGCGTGGCGAAGTCCTTGCGCCCGCAGAGTTCACCGACACTCAGGATCAGCGGCGGCTGTCCGGGCGCGAACCAGGGATGATCCGGCACCGGCAGGGCTTGGTCGAACAGACGCGCCGGCACCACGGGCGAGGGCACGGCCCGGATGCGTGCACGCTCCAGCCCGGTATAGGCCGCCATGTCGTCGGCGGCCCCGAGACTCGGCACCAGCACGCGATCGGCGAAGCGATACAGCAGCCCCATCGATCGGCGCTGGACCCAGCGGTCGAGCACGCCGCGCGAGTCCAGATCCACCGAGATGGTGATCCCGGAACGCAGGATCAGCCGCGTCGGCGTACCGGCCAGGGCGCGTGCCGCCAAGGCCAGCCGGTTGACGCGGTCCTTGTCCGAGAGCATGACCGCCGGACGCTCGCGGCGCAGATAGCGCACCACGGCCGGCAGCGCCATCAGTGTGTGCGCCGTCCCGAGATCGACGATGCGCGGCAACGGATCACAGTGTTCGAGATGCGGCCCATGCTCGCGGACCTTGAGCAGATCGACCCGATAGCCGCGTCCGATGAGCGCCGGCAGCAGATGGCGCGCGAGCCGATCGACGCCGCTGTGACCGGAGGTGGAGAGAAAACAGGCGATGCGGGGTGGCTGTGACATGGCGCCGATCTTAATCGTCTCATCGGCGCGGCGCGACTGCTGCGATCGAACGTCCGCCCGGGCCTTTGGTCTCTGGGTGGAACTTGACCGATTCCGGAGCCCCAGCTACCCTCGAAACTCCAAACATCCTGGGCGGTGCCATGGCGCTCGAATGCCCGATCGCTCCCCGTCCGCGGATGGTCGGAATCGACCCAAGCCCGCTCGCGCCGCTCGCCGGCTGGGGCGCGCGGCCGGCGATTCCACCCCATAGGTCGCCAATCACGGATTGCCTCTGATGATCGATCAGCCCGCCCAGCCGGCCTCCCGGCCCGTGCCCGACGCCGTCGAATCATTCTGCTCGCTCTCGGAGGCCTATGCCCCTGAGGCGCGCCATGAGTCGCTGTTCATCGAAGCCATGCGGGCCATCACGCACTGGCATCTCGAGCGCTCCCCCTGGTATCGGGCTTTCGCGCACCGTCACGGCGTAGACGCGGATCGGCTCGATCGGCTGGAGGCCGTGCTGGCCCTGCCGCCGGTCCATGCCAATTTCTTCAAGGCACATGAGATCCGCTCGATCACCCTGTCCGAAGTCACGGCCCATCTGACCTCCTCCGGGACGACGGGACAGAAATCGCAGATCTTCTTCGACGCCTTCACGCTCGGTCATGCGCGTGCCATGGTGGATCAGGTCATGCAGGTGCGCGGCGTGGTCAGCCGGACGCCGGCGCACTATCTGGTCAATGCCGGTAGTGCCTTTATTCGCAGGATGGCAATCTGAGAAGATTGCTCACAAAGGCCAGCAGTCAGAGCGTTGCCGCCTGTAGCGAGCGCAAGATCATCCTACTGATTAGGGCACTACCGCCGTCCTGAATTCGGGCGCCCGACCGGCACTGGGCGATGAGAGACGCGCATGGAACCCGCGAACAGGATCGAATCATGCTCACCGAAGACTTGACGAGCGTTGCCGACTCAGACTGGCCGACCGGCTTCATGCTGATCCAGGGCAACCGGCTGGAGGAACTACGTGCGCTCCTGGTCGCCTGGATGCACCGTCATCCGCTCGCGCCGCTGGAGAACGAGACGATCCTGGTGCAGAGCAGCGGCATCGCGCAGTGGCTCAAGCTCGCGCTGGCCGCCACACCCGATGCCAACGAGACCGAGGGCGGCCTGGGTATCGCCGCCGCGCTCGATGTGATGTTGCCGGCGCGTTTCATCTGGCGCGTCTACCGCACCGTGCTCGGCGACCTGCCCGAGACCTCGCCCTTCGACAAGGCGCCCCTGACCTGGCGGCTGTATCGTCTGCTCGAACGACTCACGGGTGAGGCGCCGCTCCAGGCGAGCGACATCCACTGCGAGGCGCTTGCACCGCTGCGCGGCTTTCTGGCGGTCGATGGCCTGGAAGCCGCCCCGCGCCGGCGCTATCAGCTCGCCGAACGTCTGGCGGATCTGTTCGATCAATATCAGGTCTATCGTGCCGATTGGCTGGCGGCCTGGGGCCAGGGGCGCGACATTCTCATCCGCCACGACGGCAAGCCGGCCGCTCTGCCGGCCAGTCAGGGCTGGCAGCCGGTGCTCTGGCGTGCTCTGCAAGCCGACGTGCGTGACGAGTATGGCCCGGACGCGCCGTGGCTGCTCCAGGCCAGTCGCGCCGAGGTCCATCGGGCCTTCCTGGAGCGTGCCGGTCAGGCGGAGGATCGCACCCCGGAGCGCCTCGCGAATCTGCGCGCGGTCGGACTGCCGCGCCGGGTCATCGTCTTCGGTCTGTCCTCGCTGCCGCGTCAGATGCTGGAAGTGCTGGAGGCCATCGCGCCCGTGTGTCAGGTGATGCTGTTCGTGCTCAATCCCTGCCGGCACTACTGGGGCGACATCATCGAGGGTCGCGATCTGTTTCGCCGGCCCTATCGGCGCCGGTCGGAACGCAAGGCGCCGACGGATCTCGACGAGTCCGAATGGCATCTGCACGGTCATCCGCTGCTCGCGGCCTGGGGCAAGCAGGGACGCGACTATCTGCGCCTGCTCGACGAGCACGACGATCGCGCGCAATACGAATCCTATTTTCAGTCGCACAGTCTCAAGATCGACCTCTTCGACTCGCCAGGCGCCGACTGTCTGCTGCACCAGTTGCAGGACGACATCCTGGAACTGCGTCCGCTCCAGGAACGCCGGGACCGGGGAACCGTCATCGACCCCGAGCGCGACCGCAGTCTGGAGTTCATCGTCGCCCACAGCCCGCAGCGCGAGATCGAGATCCTGCACGACCGGCTGCTCGATGAGTTCGAGCGCTCGGCACGCACCGACCGTCCGCTCCAGCCGCGCGAGGTGCTGGTGATGGTGCCCGACATCGCCGTCCATGCGCCGCACATCCAGGCCGTCTTCGGGCGGTTCGATCCGGACGATCGGCGTTACATCCCGTTCCGGATCACCGATCAGGGTCAGCGTCATCGCAACCCGCTGGTCATCGGTCTGGAGCATCTGCTGAATCTGCCGCGCGCCCGCTTCGCCGTCAGCGAGCTGCTCGACCTGCTCGACATCCCGGCCCTGCGCACGCGCTTCGGTCTCGACGAGCCTGATCTGCCGCGCCTGCGTCTGTGGATCGCCGGGGCCAATGTGCGCTGGGGGCTGGATGCGGCCCAGCGTGCCGGCCTCGGGCTGCCCGAGGGGCTGGAGCAGAACACCTGGCGTTTCGGACTGCGCCGGCTGCTGCTGGGATTTGCCAGCGGTGACGCCGGACCCTGGCGCGGCGTGGAACCGCACGACGAGGTCGGCGGACTGGAGGCGGCGCTCCTGGGACCATTGGCGCAGTTGCTCGAACGGCTGGAAGCCTACTGGCAGTGTCTGACCGAGCCGCGTTCGCCGGCCGGCTGGGTCGAACTGGTCGGCAGGCTGCTGGACGACTTCTTCGCTGAGTCGAGCGAGTCCGATGGGGTCACGCTCGCGCGTATCCTGCTCGAACTCGACGCCTGGGAGGCCGATTGCATCCGGGGCGGTTTGGGCACGGAACCCATCGCGCTGGAGATCGTCCGCGATTCGCTCCTGGCCCGGCTCGATCGGCCGAGCCTGACACAGCGCTTCTTGGGCGGGGCGGTCAACTTCGCCACCCTGATGCCGATGCGCGCCATTCCTTTCCGCCAGATCTGGCTGCTGGGCATGAACGATGGCGACTATCCGCGCCGACGGGTGCCGGCCGACTTCGATCTCATGGCGAACGATTATCGGCCGGGAGATCGCTCGCGGCGTGAGGACGATCGTTATCTGTTTCTCGAAGCGTTGCTGTCGGCGCGCGAGAAGCTGGTCATCGGCTGGGTCGGGCGCGGCATCCGCGACAACAGCGAGCGTCCGCCCTCGGTGCTGGTCGGACAGTTGCGCGATCATCTGGCGGCCGGCTGGCGTCGGCCCGATGGCGACGGCGCCGGGCTGCTCGCCGCGCTGACCAGCGTGCATCCGCTCCAGCCGTTCGGGCGCGGCTATTTCGAACCGGGGCGGGCGAAGACGCTCTTCACCTATGCGCGCGAGTGGCGGGCGGTGCACGATGGCGCCGGAGCGACGGCGGTCAGCGCCGAGCGGCTCGCGCCCTGGTTGCCCGAGACGCCGGTCGATCTCGATCAGCTCCAGGGCTTTCTGCGCGATCCGATCACGGCGTTGTTCGATCAGCGCTTGCGGATCAAGGCGCCGGGCGAGGTCGTCGCGCCGCCCGATGTGGAGACCTTCGCGCTCGACGGTCTCGGGGACTGGCAGATCAAGGACGAACTGATCAGCCGGACCTTCGAGCCGGGGCTGGACAGGTCGGCACTGGAGCAGCGTCTGCACGCCGGTATCGCGCGCTTCCAGGCGCAGGGACGGCTGCCGAATGGGAGTCTGGGCGAGCGTCTGGGGCAAACGGTCATCGCCTATCTGCCGGTGCTCCATACCGCTTGGGACGCGGCCCTGAGCGAATGGCCCCGGAGGCTCGATCGTCCGATTCCGGTCATGGTGGAGGTCAATGTACCGGCCGGTCGGCTGGTGCTGGAAGATGTGTTGAGCGATCTGCGCGAGGGCGACGATGGGCGCGGTCAGATCATTCTGCAAACCAGCGGGCTGACCAAGGACAAGCATTATCAGTGGCGCAATACACTGCGCGCCTGGGTGCGGCATCTGGCGGCTCAGCTCGATGGCGAGCCGGTCACGACCCGCCTGCTGACGCCTTCAGGCGATGCGCGTCTGGAACCTGTGCCCGTCGATGAGGCCCGCGAGCGGCTCGAAGCGCTGCTCGTCGTCTGGTGGGAGGGGATGCAGCGACCGCTGCCGGTTGCGCTCAACGCCGGCATGGCCTGGCTCGACAAGGACGGCCCCGAGACCCTGGAGGACGGCACGGCGCCCGAGGAACTCAAGGCCTGGAACGCGGCCCTTCAAGCCTTCGACCTGGATCACACATACAACGCCTATGTCGGTCGCTGTTACGACAGCTTCGAGGCGCTTTGGTCCGGGGGCGAGTTCGCGCGCTGGGCGCATCGGCTCTATGGCGGTCTGCGCAAGACGATCAGCCGTTAGCGGAGCCGGCGGCGCGCAGATAAACGCTCGCTCGAATTGCGCAGTGTTACATGAAACAGTTTTCGTGGTATGTTTCGTTTGTAACTTCTCAATAACTCACGGCACGCCCTTGGCGGCTAAAGCCCGTTGGCGCACGATCTCGGGCAACGGCGGGATAGCGCCCACCTGCCCAATCCGGTCGTTGAGGTAGTCCCAGAAGGAGATCCCGAGCTTACGACAGGTCTTCTTCAGGCTGGCAAAGATGTCGCGGCAGCGGCGTCCCAGATCACTGCGGGTTCCGCCACTGATCTTGCGCCATTTGACGTAGCTGCGGATGTCGTTCTCGCTACCGTTGGTGTGTAGCGGGATGTCGGGGCGCAGGAGCACGAGAAGGAGTTCTTGCTGATGGGCCTTGAGGCGCTTGAGGAGCGCATTGAGCGTGGCCCAAGAGGTTTTCTGGGTGAACAGGGCCTTGAAGCGGGCGCGTAGGCCGGCGATGGCGTCGGGATCGGGGTCGCACCGGTACGCCTTGAGGTCGGCGTAGAGCGCCCAGAGTTGGGCGCGCATCCGCTGCTGATCCTGGCGGTGGCGCTCATTGAGTGGGATGAGCGTATGAATCCGGCGTTCGGCGTGCACCCAGCACAGGGCATGGAGCAGGATGGCGAACTGTCCGGCGCCATCGCTGACGATGACCAACTCGCGTGAGAGCCCTTTGGCCAGGACGCCGCCGAGCAAGGCCCCTTCTGTAGCGATGCGCTGATGGCGCTCCTGGGTGATACCCAGGGTCTGAAGATGGGCCTCCCAAGCGGTGGTCGTCGTCAGTTCCAGGATCGGCGGTGCCATCAGCGCCCGGCACATGGCCTGAGGCAGACCTTGGGCGCGCCAATAGGCCAGGGCCTCGTCATTGAGGCTGTAGAACGGCTCACCGGCTTGCAGCAGGCGCCGGAAATTGATCCGGCTCTTGCTTTCGCTGCTGGAGAACCAGGCGAAGAAGTCATTGCCGATGTGGGTGACGTAGCCGTTGCGCCCCTGATGGCGCGCCCCGGAGTCATCGACCGTGACGTAGGAGCTGACCTCCAGCCCCACCTCCAGGAGCTGGTCCTTTTCGGCGAAGAAGACGTCGTTGCGACCGCTGAGCAGGGCGTCGATCTGACCGACGGAGATGTCGATTCCCCACTCCAGGAGTTGCTCGCGCAACAACGGCTGGGTGACATGGCACTGATGGTATTGGTAGAGTACATAGGCGCGCAAACCCGCCCCGAAATGACTCCCCTGCACCGTGGCCGGGAGCTCTCCGCACAACCACTCTCCCTCCGGCGTCTGCCACACTTCCAAACGATAGCGCGTGTTGTGCGCCCCAATGTGCAGATCCTGAACGATGAAATCCCGGTAGCCCTTGAAGCGCGCCGTCGCCGGCACCTCTTCGCGCGGCGCGATCGGACAGTCTTCGTGAATGATCAGCTCTTGGGTCTTGGCCCGTTTGCTCGAACCGGCCCGACGTGGCTTCTCCTCACCGCCCTCTTCGCCTCCCCCCGCGCCCTGGCCTGACCCCTCCATCCCACTGGGCTTGAATACGGGACGCGCCTTCTCTCCCTTCAGGATCGCGATCTCATCGCGCAACTGTTGGATCTGCTCCGCTTGCCGCTGGTTGGCTTCCATCAGCGCTTCGATCAGACTCAACAACTGCTCCACCAGCGGCGTGCGCTCCGCTTCCGGGATGTCAGGCAGTTGAATCGGTATCGGCATGGGGCGGTGGGTGATGGTTGGTCGCTGGATCAGGGGATGACGCCTACTGTAACGGATCTCGTCAGACAACGCCGCCATGACTTATTGAGAAGTTACTGTCTACTCCAACTGTACGTGAGCGAACGATTTTTGCCGGCTGGTAGGACACTTTGTCCAAAGTCCAAATCCTTAGACGCGGACAACTTTATTGGTTGAGTGTGTGCACGAACACGCGACGATCCGCCTCTTTCAGACCTTGCGCCTGTTCGACGACACGATGATGATGGGTGAATAGAATCACCTGCGTCCTGACGGACAGGTCGGCCAGGACGTCGAGCGTGGCGCGGGCGCGTTCGTCGTCGAACTGGATCAGGATATCGTCGACGATGAACGGCAGTGGCGGCGAGCTGTCGAGATGACGATCGAGATGGGCCAGCCGTAGCGCCAGATAGAGCTGATCGCGCGTGCCGGTGCTCATGGCCGCGACCCGAACCCGCTCCCCATTGGTACGCACGCCGACCAGGATGGGTTGATCGGCGTCGTCGAAATCGCTCTCCACGGCGGCGAAGCGGGCGCCGGTCAGCCGGGCGAAATAGGCGCCGGCGCGGGCCAGGATCGGGTCGCGGTTTTGGCGTCGGAACTGCTCGATGGCCTCGCGCAGCAGGCGCGCCGCCAGGCGCAGCCGGACATAGTGTTCGGTATGACTGCGCAAACCGGCGCGCGTGCGCTCGGCTTCTTCGGCGAGGAGCGCGGCGCTGTCGGCGCCGGTCATGGCGCTGAAATCGCGCTCGGCATGAATGCGACGTTCGAGCGCCTCGGTATGGCGGGGTTGCAGCTCCTGTTCGATCAGACGACCGAGCCTCAGATGTTCATGCACCACCGCTTCGGTCTCGACACCCTGCGCCTCCTGCTCCAGGGCCGCGAGATCGAGACCGTCACCGCCGGCGATCAGTTCGTCCTCGACGCGCCGGAGTTCTTCGGTCAGACGCGCATAGGTGCGGGAGCGTTCCAGCGCGGCGGGCAACGCCTCGGGGTCGGTGCAGCCGGCCAGCCGACACAGCTCGGCCAGCGTCTCTTCAGTCGCCTGCAACGCGGCCTCGGTCTCACCGAGCTCGATGTGGGTCTGATCGGCCTGCGTGCGCAGTGCGTTGCGACGGCTGAGGGCCTCGCGCTGCCGGATGAGCCGTTGATGCAGCTGCGGAACCGAGATCTCGACCGGCGCGGTGAGCAGATCCGGAGCCAGAGACTCCAGCCGTGCCTGGGTGTCGGCGGCGAACTGGCGGGCGTCGCGGTCGATGCCCTGGATACGCGCCTCCAGACGGCGGACCTCATCCATGCACGTGAGGATGGCGGCGATGGCGTCGAGATGGTCCGAGACATCCGCCGGCGTGGCCGTGGACGGCAGTCCCAGATCGGTGGTCAGCGTCGCCCAGCCGGTCTGCCAGGCGGTGCGATCGGCCCGTGCGCGCTCCAGGGCACGTTCGAGACGCTGACGCTGCTGTTGGAGCGTGGCGACCTTTTCGCTCAGGGCGCGACGTTGCTCCTGGACGCGTCGCCCCTCGCGCAGACAGGCTTCGGCCTGATCGAGCCGGGGTGCGAGTGTCTCGGGCCGGGTCGTCGGCCGGACGGGGGAGGCGAGGGCGTCGAGCCGATCGGCGAGCGCCTGGAGATGCCGTGTGCGCTCGGCGCGCTGGGTCTCCAGCGTCTGACGTAATTCATCCTCCGCTGTCGCCCGCTCCTGAAGTCGTTGAGCGCGGTTGAGCCAGTCGAGCATCTCACCGGCCGAGCGCGGTTGGATTCCGCACGGACGCCAGAGGGCCTGCCAGTCGGCCTCGAGCGCCTGACGACGCCGGTTCAGGGCCTCGAGTGCGGCGTCCAGATCGGCGCGCGCGCGCGTCTGTGTCTCCAGGGCGGCTTGATCCCGTGCCTGGTCATGGACGCGCCGGCTCTCGCGTCTGAGTCGGTCGGCGAGGGCGTCGGCCTGGGTCATAGCGCTCTCGAACGCTTCAGGCAGTGGCGTCCCGGAGGCATAGTCGGCGGCCTCGGCCCGAACATCACGCCCTTCGAGCCACTGACCTCGAAGCAGTTGCCAGCCGCGTTCACGGTGGTCGCGCGCCTGTTCGAGATCGGCTTCACTGGGCACCGCCCCGGCCAGTTGCAGCGTGCGCAGCGATTGTTCGAGCCGACGGCACTCGGCGGCGCTCCCGACGCGCGCTTCGGTGAGCCGCCGTTGTTCCTCGTCCAGCGACAGCGCCTCGGCGGCATAGCGGCGTAGCGTCGCTTCGCCGGGCAGGGGCGCGCCTTGCAGACCGGCGAGATCGCCCGTCCAGAGTCCGAGCGCCGCCAGTTCGCGCGCGCACCGTTCGGCGTGCAGACGCAGGCGCGCTTCGGTGTCGGCGATGGTGCGATCCGGATCCCCCGCGCGCCGCGCGGCCTGTACGGCACGTTCCAGACCCTCGAGATCCAGTGGGTCGGCGGCGATTTCAGACAGGGCGGCACGCGCTTCGGCCAACGCCTGCTCGGTGTCGGCCAGATTGGCGCTCGCCGTAGCGACGGCCTTCTCCACGGCTTCGCGGTGTCCGCCCAGTTCGGTGGCCTGACGGCGGCGGTCGAGCAGCGGACGCAGCGATTCGACGTCCTCGAGCGTCAGTTCGGGACGGATCGCCGCCAGACGCCGCGTGGCGAGTTCGCGCTGCGCATTGGCCATGGCGACCAGATTGGGACGATCCTGCGCGGCCTTGCGATGACTGCCGAGCCGCTCGCGCAGGGTATCGATGGCCTCGCCCTGGGCGAGCAGCGCGTCCGACAGCGGTTCGGCGTCGGCCTTGGTCGTCAGCTCGGCCAGACGCGCGCGGGCGGTTCGTTGCTGCTCGCGCAGGAGTCGGCGTTGGTGGTCGGCGCTGTCGCAGCGCGCGCCGAAGTCATCCGGGAGCTGGGGCGCGTCGGCCAGCGCCTCCAGCTGTTCGCGCAACCGCGCCCGTCGGGCCAGCCCCGGCAGGGTGCGGCGCAGGCGTTCGAGGGTGTGGCGGCGCGCCGTGGCGGTGGCCAATTGGGCCTCGATCCCGGCGAGTTCGGCCTGGAGCCGGTCGCGTTCCTGACGCGCGTCATCCCAATGGCGCGCCGACAGGGACGCCTCACGCAGTTGGCGCTGGAGGTCGTTGAGCCGGCTCAGATGGCTGTTGATCACGGGCTTGTGCGCACGTGGCGCAAAGAGTTCGGCCGCTTCACGGTCGAGGGCGCCCAGCACGGCCTGGATGCGGGCGCGACCCAGTGCGCTGCCGAACAGCGCCTCGGCCTCGCGGCCATGCTCGGCCAACAGGCTCTCGCCGCCGCTGACCAGGGCGTCGTGATCGAGGCCGAACAGCCGCTCGAACAGCGCCGCATCCACGCCATGCAGGAGATCGTTCAGCGCCTCGTCCGGGAGCACCCGGTTGTCAGCGTCGAGCAGGGTGTTGCGGCGTCCCTTGCGCCGGTAGACGTGCAGCTCGCGCCCCGAGGCCTCGCGCAGACGCCCGCCCACGCGCAGCTCGGAATGGCCGTGGACGAAGCTGTCCTGAGTGCGCTCGGGCACGCCATAGAGCAGCGCTTTGAGGGCGCGCAGGGCCGAACTCTTGCCGGCCTCGTTGAGGCCCAGGATCAGGTGCAGTCCCTCCTGACCGGCGCTGAGATCCAGACGTCGATCGGTGAAGGGGCCATAGGCGAGCAGATGCAGTTCGAGAAGCTTCATCACGGCTCACCGGGATCGAGCAGTCGCGCCAACAGCAACTCCTGCGCCTCGGCGAGACTGTGGCGCAAAAAGGCCGGCGACCCCGGATCGCACGGCTCATCGCCGCGGCGGATCTCGGGCGGAAGCTTCGCGGCCAGATCGGAGAACTCCGCACTCAACCGCTCCAGCCGCTCGTCGTCGAGTTCCAGGTCGCGGATCACGCTCAGCAGACTGCCGAACGCCTCGTCCCGAATCAGGCGCTCGGCGGCCGACGGCTCGCGGCGGGTCTCGATCAGCACCTTTTCCAGCCACATCGCTTCGCCGCCGAGCGCGTTGGCCAGGGCGCGACAGTCGTTGATCACATGATCCTGAACGGCTTGCAGACGTGAATGGACCGCACAGACGCCGGCAAAGCGCAACCGCACCGCCGCCAGCCGTCCATCCGCCGACTCCAGCGCCGCACTCAACCGCTGTTCGGCACGCGCATAGACCTCTTCCAGACTCGCCACCGCGCTCAGATCCACCCGACAGTCGAACCAGCGCGCCACATCCAGCGCTCGCAGCTCGACCCGTTGCACGCGCTCGTCCTCGACCTCGACCAGGCAACAGCCCTTGGGTCCGGTCTCGCGCGCGTGCCGCCCCTGGAGATTGCCCGGAAAGACGATCCAGGGCGACTCGTCGACGATTTCATGCCGATGCACATGCCCGAGCGCCCAGTAGTCATAGCCGAGCGTGCGCAGACCATCGCGCGAGCAGGGCGCATAGGTGTCATGATCGGGACGCCCGTCGAGCGAGGTATGCAATAGTCCAATATTGAACAGCCCCGAACAGGGGGCCGGATAGGCGCGTGTCAGATCCTCACTGACGGCACGGGAGGCGAAGCCCTGACCATGCACCGCGAAGCCGAGATCCTCGCGGACCTGGGTCTCCGGGGCGCGGGTGGCGAACAGATGGACGTTTGCGGGCAAGCGCAGCCGGCGGGTGATCTGGCTGACGGCATCATGATTGCCGGTCACTGCGAAGACGGGAATGTCCGCCGCGCGCAGTCGTTCCATCTGGCGGGCGAAGAACAATCCGGTGTTGTAGTCCTTCCAGTCGCCGTCGTAGAGATCGCCGGCCAGCAGCACCGCCGTGACCGCTTCATCGAGCGCCAGATCGACCAGCGACTCCAGCGCCCGGCGCGTGGCCCCGCGCAAGGCTTCGACCGGCGCCCCCTCATAGCGCTCCAGGCCGCGTAACGGGCTGTCGAGATGAATGTCTGCCGCGTGGATGAATTTCACGGTCGATCGCGTCCCTTGATGTGGCAGCAATGATCGAACTGTGCATGAGCGGCGGCGTGGCGGTCAAGCCGGCCGCCGCGACCTTGACGTCTCTGGCCTGCAAGCACTGAACCGTTCCAGCCACTGCTGTCGGCCAGCCAGCGGCATGCCCGTGCAGGACGCGCGAGATCCCGAATCGTTGGGCCGCGTCCTTGATGGGTAAACCCAGCTCGCCAAGGCATCGTCGCGCCGCCGTTCACCGAGATGCGGGGGATATTTCATAACCCAAGTTGCCACCCACCGAGACTCAGAAAAGTAAATTGAGGCTACAGGCCGGGATGAAGAAAGCCGTCTTGAGTTCGAATCCGGCGGCGGTCACGCTATGGATATGTTTGGGCAACAGGCGTTCGAGCAAACTGCCGGTGGTTTCAAAGTTGTGTATCTTTCTTTCTGTAAATTCCGTTCCGTCGTACTGACGTGGCGGTGGCGGGAGGTCCGGCGCCAAGACATTGAGAAAGGAGTAGAAGTCCCCATGGCGATGCGAGTCGAAACGAACCCTCTGGAAGCGGCCTATGCGGTGTTGCTTGAGCATGGGTTGGACGGCGCCGGTGAAGCGCTGCGCATCCTCGTCAATGCAGCGGCCAAGATCGAGCGAAGCGAGTTTCTCGGCGCCAAGCCCTACGAGCGAACAGCGAGTCGGCGCGATGACGCCAACGGGTTCAAGCCCAAGACCCTGCTGACCCGGTTCGGTGAAGTGACCTTTGAGGTGCCGCAAGTGCGTTCCGGTGAGTTTTATCCCTCGGCTCTCGACAAAGGCACCCGCACCGAACAGGCGGTGAATCTCGCGCTCGCCGAGATGTACGTCCAAGGGGTCTCCACCCGACGGGTGATCGAGGTGCTGCAGCGGCTCTTGGGTGAGGCGCCTTATCTCTTCTTGGACGCCCGTTAATAGAACCGAGGCCGATCGACTGTGGCGGGAGGCGCTTACCCAATGGCGTAAAGACCATCCCAAGCTCGTCCAGTGGGCCGAGGCAGCGATCCCGGACAGTCTCACTGTGTTCGACTTTCCCGCTGAGCACCGCGTGCGGCTGCGCACCACCAATGGTTTGGAACGGATCAACCGCGCGCTCCGACGACGGACTCGGGTGGCCGGCATCTTTCCGAACCCCGAGTCTTGCCTGCGCCTGGTCTCGGCTCTGCTCGCCGAACTCGACGACGAGTGGATGACCGGCAAGGTCTATCTCAACCTCAACCCGTAACCCCGGCGTCATGACACCCGCCACGAAAATTTACAGAAAAGAGGTTGCACAATCGTTGGCCCCCACCAAATGCGCCCTTCGGAGT
Organism: Allochromatium tepidum; assembly: GCF_018409545.1. Lineage (GTDB taxonomy): Bacteria > Pseudomonadota > Gammaproteobacteria > Chromatiales > Chromatiaceae > Thermochromatium > Thermochromatium tepidum_A. The sequence goes on from NZ_AP024563.1 coordinate 2,989,905, forward strand.
CCAACTCTCGAAGCCGATCTTCTGAGATTCTCCAGTAGCGTCCTGGAGGCGGCGCAAACGTTCGACCTGTGGGGCCGGTGATCGAATATTGCCCCTTCGAGTATGGCTTATTCGCATACGGGTCGCCCGGCAACCACGGCCCACGCTCGTCGTTGTCAGGATTTGAATAAATTGAGTTGGCTTCCTCTGATCTTGGCAATTTGATTGGCGTCCATTCCGAGTTTTTCGAATACACGTAGATGTAGTCGTGATCGACCGAAAACTGACGTGCCGAATTTCTTGGCGAGTCGGCTTTCTCCCAAATCAGTGAAGCAACGAAATTCCGCCGCCCAAACACCTCATCCATGACGACCTTCAAATAATGCCCCTCGTTGTCGTCGATCGTGACCCAGATCGACCCGTCCTCGGCGAGCAGATCGCGCAACAGCTCCAGACGCGGATAGATCATCGACAACCACTGACTGTGCTCCAGATTGTCGTCGTAATGCTCGAAGGCACTCTTGGTGTTGTACGGCGGATCGATGAAGATGCACTTGACCCGCCCCGCGCAAAACGGCAACAGCGCCTTGAGCGCCTCCAGATTGTCGCCCTGAATGAGCCAGTTGTCGGCGTCCGGGTCGCCGTGGACGGACTGCGTTTCCAGCAATCGATAGGACACGCGCCGCACGGCACGCTTGGCCTCGGCATCGCCGAGCCAGGTCAGTTGGGGCATCTTCGGTCGTTCCAGTCCTGATGATTCGAGAGCACGAGCTGCTTGACCTCACCGAAGGCCGCCTCCCGCGCATTGGAGTTCACGGCGACAGTATATCGACTCAGTCGCCCGCCCATCATGCTAAACTTGCCCAACTGCATGTACAGGTTTCTCACCATGAAAGTCGTCACCTACTCCTATGCCCGCAATGCCCTGAAATCCGTCCTCGACGACGTGCTTCAGGATGCGGACGTAACCATCATCAGCCGCCGCGATGCCCAAGGCGATGCGGTCGTCATGTCGCTCGACTACTACAACAGTCTGATGGAGACCCTGCACCTGCTGTCGACGCCCGCCAACGCTGCCGCCCTGGAGCGCGCAATCCGACAGGATCGGGAAGGGCAGGCGCAGCCACGCACCCTGCTCGACGCCGACGGGGACTGAACGTGCGCGCGATCCAGTTCGTCCCGGATGCCTGGGACGCCTATCTGTACTGGCAACAGCAGGATCGTAAAACGCTCAAGCGCCTCAACGCACTCATCCTTGATGCCGCGCGTGAACCCTTCGCCGGGATCGGCAAGCCCGAACCACTGCGCGGCAACCTCTCCGGCTATTGGTCACGTCGAATCGACGATACCCATCGCCTGGTCTATCGCGCCACCGACACCGCGCTGAATTCGGCACTTCACGCCCACAGGTGTCAAGGTGCTCAATCCATGGGATGCTGCCGCCTAGCGCGCGTCGGATACATTAACCCAAGTTGCCGCCCTCTGAGACTCGGAAGAGGAAATTGAGACTACAGGCGTTTTCAATAGCCGCGCGCGCACGTTCAACAACGGCTTCCCGCGCGGCTATCTCATCCGGCGCACGGGGTCGTTCACAACGTCCAGACGCCCGAGGGTACGGTCGCAGGCATTTCACATCGCTATTGCCGTCTGCTGCAACGCGCCGACGGCTATGGCTACACCCTTCAACCCAAACCTGTAACGGAGGACGCGAGATGGGCCGCCTAACCGCGCTACGTGCGGTGCGCTATCCCTCCCCGCCGGTCAAGGACGGGGTTTCTCGCACAAGACTGATGAATCCAAGCCAAATCCGGGACTTTTTCCGTAACGACCGTTTCGCCGCCCATGTCGGCATCGAGTTGCTGGAGGTCGGGCCGGGGCGTGCGCGCGCTCAGTTGCTGATCGACGACCGGCATCTGAACGCCGTCGGCGTGGCGCATGGCGCGGCCATCTTCAGTCTGGCCGATCTGGTGTTCGCGGTCGCTTCCAACTCACATGGCACGGTCGCGCTCGGCGTGAACGTCTCGGTCTCCTTCATGAAGGCGGCGCGGCGCGGGTTGCTGATCGCCGAGGCCGAGGAGGTCTCGATCAATCCCAAGCTCGCGACCTATGTGATCCGCGTCAGCGACGAGGCCGGTCAAGCCGTGGCGCTGATGCAGGGCACCGTCTATCGCAAACAGGAGGCGCTCGATGACTACATCGGTCGTTGACGGATATGCGCCCGACGCCGGACCTGAGCCGCTGGACGACGTGGAGACCGAGACCGAAGCCCGCGAGCCGGTCGCCTTCGGTCTGATCGTCGTCGGCGACGAGGTGCTCAACGGTGCGCGCATCGACGGGCATCTGCCCGCCTTCAAGCGCCTGATCGGCGAGCGCGGTCATAGCCTGGCCCGCTACTGGATGCTCCCCGACGACCCGGACGTGCTGACGGCGCATCTGCGCTTCTCGATGGGACGGCCCGAGCCGGTGTTCGTCTGCGGCGGCATCGGCGCGACCCCGGACGATCACACCCGCGCCTGTGCGGCGGCAGCGGCGCATGTCGAGCTGGTGCGCCATCCCGAAGCGGCGCAACTGATCGAGGACAAGTTCGGCGAGTCGGCCTATCCGCATCGCATCCTCATGGCCGATCTGCCGGCGGGGGCGGATCTGGTGCCCAACCCGGTCAACCGGATGCCGGGGTTCACGCTGGCGCGGCACTGGTTTCTGCCCGGATTCCCGAAGATGGCCCGGCCGATGGCCGAATGGGTGCTGGACCGGCACTTCGGGCGCTGCATCCCGATGCGCGAATCGGCGGTGCTGGTGCGCGGCGTGCCCGAGAGTCAATTGATCCCGCTGATGCGCCGCCTGACCCTGGAGTATCCCGAACTCAAGCACTTCAGCCTGCCGCACATGGGTCAGGATCCGCACATCCGGCTCGGTTTTCGCGGGCGCGATGGACTCGATGACGCCATGCGCGAGCTGCGTCAGGCACTCGAAGACTCGGCGATCGAGTACGTCGAGGCGCCGGTCGATGGAACGTCGGGGGACTGAACGCCGGCCCCGCCCTCGGGACGCGGCTCAGGAATGCCCGCTGTCGCGATAGGCGCGCTGCATCCGGTTGAGCCTGTCGATGCGGCCTTCGCCCCGGAGTTCGGCGATGGCCTCGCTCAACGCCTGCCGCTGGGCACCGGCGAGCGCCGCGACGGTCGCCTCCTGACGGCGCACGACGCGAAGACGCTCGGCGTCCGACTCGGTGATGGGTTCATGCTCGGCGCATTCGACGATCGACTCGATCAGGACGCGGCGGCGCTTCTGTAGACGCTCGACCATGTCCCAGTCGTCGCCTTGAGCGGCAGGTTTCATCTGATCCGTCGCCGCGACCAGGTCGGTGATGAGATCCGTCAGATTGGCCATCGATAATCTCCAGTTCAAACGGGTTCGGTGGTATCCGATCCGGGGGTGTCGGTTTAATATGCCGGCTTCGCCCACGGTCGACGAGGATCTCTTTCGATGCCTGCTCACGCCGCCATGCCGGAACGCCGGATCTCGCCCGCTCGCTCGTCCTCGCTCTTAGGCTCACCCCCGTCCATCTCGACATCCGCCCGCTGCCTTCAGACCGGAGTCCTGTGCGCCGCGCTGGCACTGGCGCTCACCGGCTGCGAACCGGCCAAGCCCACGGCCGCCAAGCGCGAGATGCCGCCGCCGAGCGTGATCGCGGTCGCCGCCGAGACCAAGACCATCGAGGAGGAGGCGAAGTTCGTCGGGCGCGTGGTCGCGATCGATCGGGTCGAGTTGCGCGCGCGGGTCGAAGGTTTCCTCAAAGAACGACGCTTCAAGGAAGGCCAGACGGTCGCGGTCGGCGATGTGCTGTTCGTGATCGAACCCGATCAATACGCCGCCGTGGTCGAGCAGCGCGCCGCCGATCTGGAGAAGGCCAAGGCCGACTCACAGAACGCCGAGGCCCAGCTTGCGCGCGGTCTGGAGCTGCTCAAGCAGAAGAACATCGCGCAAGCCAAGGTCGACGAACTCCAGGCTACGGCCGTCGTGGCCAAGGCCGGCATCGCCCAGGCCCAGGCCGCTCTGAACGCCGCGCGCCTGGATCTGAGCTACACCCGGATCACCGCGCCGATCGCCGGTCGCATCGGTCTGGCCAATCTGAGCGTCGGCAATCTGGTCGGGCCGTCTTCGGGCGTGCTGGCCACCATCGTCAGCCGCGATCCGATCCATGTCCGGTTCCCCGTGACCCAGCGCGATCTGCTCGCCGCGCGCCGTCAGATCGAGTCCAAGGGCGGCGATCCGCGTAAGGTCGTGATCCAGGTGCGTCTGCCCGACGGCCGGCTCTACGAGCATTCCGGGCACCTGGACTTCGTCGATGTCACCACGGACCGCGCGACCGACTCGGTCACACTGCGCGCCGAGCTACCCAATCCGGACGGCCTGCTGGTCGATGGTCAGTACGTCGGCGTGGTGGTGCAGAGCGGTGAGCCGGAGTCGGCGATCCTCGTCCGGCAGGCCGCCTTGCAGGTCGATCAGCAGGGACTCTATGTGCTGATCGTCGACGCCGAGAGCAAGGCGCAGGTCCGCCGTGTCAAGACCGGCCAGACCAAGGGCGCCGAGATCGCCGTCACCCAGGGCTTGAGCGCCGGTGATCTGGTCATCGTCGAGGGCATCCAGGGCGTCACCCCCGGTCAGCCGGTCAAGGCCGTTCCGCCCCAGCAGGCCGAGACGGAGGCGCAGCCATGATCTCGGACGTCTTCATCGATCGCCCGCGACTGGCGATCGTCATCTCGGTGGTGCCGACCCTGGTCGGCTTGGTGGCGCTGACCCAGCTTCCGGTCGCCCAGTTCCCCGACATCGTCCCGCCCCAGGTCTCGGTGAGCACCAGCTATCCGGGCGCGAGCGCGGCCGTGGTCGAGTCGACCGTCGCCCAGCCGCTGGAGTCGCGCATCAACGGCGTCGACAACATGCTCTACATGAAGTCGTCGAGCAACAACGACGGCAGCTATACCCTCACCGTCACCTTCGCACTCGGCACCGACCCGGACATCAACACGGTCAACGTCCAGAACCGCGCCAATCTGGCCATGGCCCAGCTTCCGGAGGAGGTCAAGCGCCAGGGACTGACGGTCAAGAAGAAGTCCTCGGCCATGTTGCAGGTGGTGGCGCTCTATTCGCCCAAGGATTCCTATGACGGGCTGTTCCTGAGCAACTATGCCGCCATCAACGTCACCGACACGCTCGCGCGCGTGCCCGGTGTCGGCGAGGTCTCGCAGTTCGGGCCGCTCGACTACAGCATGCGCATCTGGCTCGATTCGGATCGGCTGACCGCGCTCGGACTGATGCCCTCGGATGTCGTCTCGGCGATCCAGAGTCAGAACGTCCAGGCCGCCGTCGGGCGCATCGGCGCCCAGCCCATGACCTCGGATCAGCAGTTCCAGATCACGCTCCAGACCCAGGGCCGGCTGAGCGATGTCGATGAGTTCGAGCGCATCCTGGTGCGTGCCAACCCGGACGGCTCGCGTATCCTGGTGCGGGACGTGGCGCGCGTGGAACTCGGCTCTAAGCAGTCCGATTCATCCAGCCGACTCGATGGACGGCCCACGGCGGCCATGGCCATCTATCTGGCACCGGGCGCGAATGCGGTGGCGGTGGCCGATGGCGTCGACGCGGCCATGAAGAAGCTGGCTGAGCGCTTCCCGGACGATCTCGAGTATGCGGTCGTCTATGACACCACGGACTTCGTCAAGGCGAGTCTGGAGAAGGTCGTCCATACCCTGTTCGAAGCCTTCGTGCTGGTCATCCTGGTGGTGTTCCTGTTCCTGGGCAGCCGGCGCGCGACCCTGATCCCGCTGATCGCGGTGCCCGTGGCCCTGATCGGTTCCCTGGCCTTCCTGCTGCTGATCGGGTTCTCGCTCAACACCATCTCGCTGCTGGCCATGGTGCTGGCCATCGGCATCGTGGTCGACGATGCCATCGTGGTGGTCGAGAACGTCGAGCGCCTCATGGAAGAGGAAGGGCTGTCACCGCGCGAGGCGGCCAAGAAGGCGATGGGCCAGATCACCGGCCCCATCATCGCCATCACCCTGGTGCTGCTGTCGGTGTTCCTGCCGGTGGCCTTCATCCCCGGCATCACCGGACAGCTGTTCCAGCAGTTCGCGGCCGTGGTCGCCTTCTCGATGCTGATCTCGGCGATCAATGCGCTCACGCTCTCGCCGGCGCTGTGCGCCATCCTGCTCAAGCCGACGCATCACAGGCGCGGCCCCATGCGCTATGTCCTGGGCGGCATCGATCGGATCCGCGACGGCTATGCGTCCGTGGTGCGGCGTCTGGTGCGGTTCTCGCTCCTGGTGCTGGTGTTGATCGCCGGTGTCGGGCTGGCGACCGGCTGGCTGTTCAAGGTCACGCCGACCGGCTTCCTGCCGACCGAGGACCAGGGCGCCTTCATGGCCCATGTCCAGTTGCCCGAGGGCGCTTCGGTCAACCGCACCCAGGCGGTCGTCGAACAGGTCGAGAAGATCGTGCTCGCCGACCCGGCGGTGGAGCATGTGATCGCCGTCCCCGGTTACAACATCGTCGACGGCAGCATCCAGTCCAACGCGGCGGCGATCGTCGGGCGGCTCAAGCCGTTCGAGGAACGCACCACGCCGGAGCTCAAGGCGACGGCGGTCATCCGGCGCATCGCCGTCGAAACCGCCGGTCTGTCGGCGGCGCGCGTGATGCCTTTCAACCTGCCGCCCATCGTGGGTCTGGGCACGGGCAGCGGCTTCGAGTATCAGTTGCTCGATCTCCAGGGCAGCGAACCGGCCGATCTGGCGGCGGTGATGCGCGGTCTGGTGGTGGCGGCCAATCAGGATCCGGTGCTCTCGCGCGTCTATTCGACCTGGACCACCACCAATCCGCAGGTCGATCTCAAGCTCGACCGCGAGAAGGCGCAGACGCTCGGGTTGCCGATCAACAGCATCTTCAACGCGCTCCAGTCGACGCTCGGCGGCTACTATGTCAACGACTTCAACCGCTTCGGTCGGGTGTGGCAGGTCAAGGTCCAGGGCGAGGAGTCCGACCGCGAAGCCTTCGAGGACGTCTACCGCATCCATGTCCGCAACACCGCAGGTGAGATGGTGCCGCTGCGCGCGCTCATGTCCGCCGAGCTGATCGTCGGCCCCCAGCTCATCCAGCGTTACAACAACTATCGCAGTGTCACGCTTCAGGGCGGCCCCAAGCCGGGTTACAGCTCGGGCGAGGCGATCGCGGCCATGGAGCGCGTCTCGGCCGAGACCTTGCCGAACGGCTATGGTTTCGACTGGACCGGCACCGCGCTCCAGGAGAAGGAGGCCGGCGGCAAGACGCCGATCGTGCTGGGTCTGGCGGTGCTCTTCGCCTATCTGTTCCTGGTCGGACTCTACGAGAGTTGGTCGATGCCGGCGGCGGTGCTGCTCTCGGTCACGGTCGGCGTGTTCGGGGCCATGGTGGCACTCCTGATCGCCCACTTGCCCAATGACCTCTATGCGCAGGTCGGTCTGGTGGTGCTGATCGGACTGGCGAGCAAGAACGCCATCCTCATCGTCGAGTTCGCCATGGAGCAGCGCGCCTCGGGCAAATCCATCCAGGAGGCCGCCGTCACGGGTGCGCGTCTGCGGATCCGGGCCGTGCTCATGACCAGTTTCGCCTTCATCCTGGGGCTGGTGCCGCTGATCCTGGCCAGCGGAGCCGGGGAGGCCAGTCAGCGCGCGGTCGGCACGGCGGTCTTCGGCGGGATGCTGGCGGCGGCCTCGATCGGTATCTTCCTGATCCCGATGCTCTATGTGGTGTTCCAGCGGCTGCGCGAATGGGTGCATGGCGGTGCTTCCCGGAGCGGTAGCGGTGAACCCAACGCGATCCAGTCCACTGAGGTCCGTCCATAATGATACGGCTCGAGATGCTCTGACCATTGCGGAGGAATGACGGATGGAAGCGATCGACCTTTACAATCCCATTCATCGTTTGAGCGTGGAGCGGTTCCACCGATTGATCGAGGCCGGCATCCTCGATGAAGGCGACCGTGTGGAACTGATCGACGGGGAGATGCGCGATATGCCACCGATTGGACCGCCGCACGGCAGTACGACCGATACACTGACGATGCTATTCGCACCGCCGTTGGCGGGACGGGCGATCATCCGCGTTCGGGGTCCGCTGACGCTCGACGACGGCACCGAGGTCTATCCGGACTTCATGGTCTTGAGGTGGCGCGACGACCGCTATGCGCGCGCCAACCCCACGCCCGAGGACGTCCGGTTGCTGATCGAGGTCGCCGACAGCAGTCTGGCGCTCGACCGGGGTCTGAAGCTGGGCAAATATGCGCGTGCCGGTATCGGTCGCTATTGGGTCGCCGACATTCCGCATCGCACCCTGCACGACTATCGCGATCCCGACCGTTTCGGCGGACGCTACCGGCAGTTGCATTCACTCAGCGAGGGCCGGATCAGCGTCACCATCGAAGACGCCGAGATCCAGGTTCGGATCGCAGAGTTGTTTCCAGGCTGAGTCGCCACCAATCCTAGTCCATCCATTGATCCATCAACCAACGACATCGCCATCGAATGACCATGCTGTACAGAACCGTTCGGCGCTTCGTCGCGCTCATCGCCACCAGTCTCGTCTTCGTCGCCTGCACCCAGGCGGCGAACCTCGACCTCAGTCCGGAAGAGGCGCTCGCAAAGTCCCGCTCGGGCGAGATCATCCTGGTCGACATCCGTACTCCCCCCGAATGGCGTCAGACCGGTGTGGCCCCCGAGGCCCATCGGATCGACATGACCGATCCCAAGTTCATCGAACGTCTGCTCCAGGATATGGGCGGCGACAAGTCGGCCCCCATCGCCCTGATCTGCCGGACCGGCAACCGCAGCGGCTATGTGCAGCAACAGTTGCAGAAGATGGGATTCAGTCAGGTCTACAACGTCCCCGAGGGCATGGCGGGCAGCCGCTCCGGTCCGGGCTGGGTGCGTCGCGGTCTGCCGGTGGACGCCTGTACCAACTGTTGATCCCGTTCGTCCGCCGATCCCGGATCTCCAATCCCTTGCAACCAACCCCGAAGAAGGAAAACCGATGAAGAAGTCCCCGTTCGTGCTCGCCGCCGTCCTGTTCGCCGCCGCCGCGACACCGGCCCTGGCCGCCAATCCCAGGGTTGCGCTCGATGTCAGCATCGGCGGCAAGCCAGCCGGAACCATCGCCCTGGAACTCTTCGCCGACGTGGTGCCCAAGACCGCCGAGAATTTCCGCGCACTCTGCACCGGCGAGAAGGGCGAGGGGCTGGCCTATGCCGGCAGTCCCTTCCATCGCATCATCCCCGGCTTCATGATCCAGGGCGGCGACTTCACCAACGGCGACGGCACCGGCGGCAAGTCGATCTATGGTGAGAAATTCGCCGACGAGAACTTCACCCTCAAGCACGATTCGGCCGGTACCCTGTCCATGGCCAACGCCGGTCCCAACACCAACGGCTCGCAGTTCTTCATCACGGTCGACTCGACGCCCTGGCTCGACGGTCGGCACGTCGTCTTCGGCAAGGTGGTCGAGGGCATGGATGTGGTGCGCGCCATGGAACAGCAGGGCAGTCGCTCGGGTCGCACCCAGGCCCCCGTAATGCTCGAAGCCTGCCGCCAACTCTGAGACGATCGGGACTCAGGCATTTTCACCCAGATAGCCGGAGTCCCGTAATTCCGCGATCGTGGCGCTCGTCGTGTTCGAGAGCGTCTCCATTGGACATCAGCGCACGCAAGCAGACCGAGGAACGTCTGCTCAAGACCAAGGAGGCCGCCGAGGCGGCCAACGTCGCCAAGAGCCGTTTCCTGGCCACCATGAGCCATGAGATCCGCACGCCCATGAACGGTATCCTGGGCATGGCGCAGTTGCTGTTGATCCCGAATCTCACCGAGCAGGAGCGTCTCGACTATGCGCGTACCATCCTGAGTTCGGGCCAGAGTCTGCTCAAGCTGCTCAACGACATCCTCGACTATTCCAAGATCGAGGCCGGCAAGTTGCAGCTCGAACGTCTTCCCTTCAGTCCCGAGCGGCTCATCTACGAGGTCCGGGCGTTGTTCGTCGAGTCGGCACGCGACAAGGGACTGGAGTTCGAAGCACGCTGGCTGGGCCGGGCGGGACAGGACTATCAGGCCGACGCGCATCGTCTGCGTCAGATGCTGGCCAATCTGGTCGGCAACGCGATCAAGTTCACCGAGCGGGGGCGGGTGCGGCTCGAGGCCGAGGAGGTCGAACGGCAAGGGGGCTGGGCGGTGCTCGAATTCGCCGTCACGGATACCGGCATCGGCATTCCCGCCGACACCCAGGCGCGGCTGTTCCAGCCGTTCTCGCAAGCCGACGACTCGATCACGCGCCGGCATGGCGGAACCGGACTCCATGCCCGACCCAAGGGCTGGTGTGGCGTTTTCGGTGCGAAGGCTGTCCGTTGTTGCGCATGATGAGTACGGAACGGAATTGATCTCAGGTCATGACCCCAGGCGCGACACTGTAGCTGTCGAGCACGTTGATATAGTTGGCGCGTTCCAGTTCAGCCGGGTTTGGCACGGTCAGGGCGCTGACCCGACCCCGGAAGTCCTCGACCGACTCGAAGCCCTGTTCCTCCATCCAGTCCTCGATGCCGCGCAGGATCAGGCCGGTATAGGCCGGTCCCTTCTGGAGCAGCACGCTGCACAGATGCACCACGTCCGCACCGGCGAGCAGCAGCTTGATGGCGTCCTCCGATGTATGGACACCGCCGGTGGCACCGAGCGACAGCCCCGGAATGCGACCGTACAGCAGCGCGATCCAGCGCATGGCCGGCAGCGCCTCAGCCGACGTCGAGGGATGCAGCCGCGCCTGGAGCCGCAGACTATCGATGTTGATATCGGGCTGATAGAAGCGGTTGAACAGTGAGACCCCATTGGCGCCCGCTGCGGCCAGCCGTCCGACGAAATGCCCGATGGAGCTGAAACTCGGCGAGAGCTTCATGTTGATCGGAATCCGGATCCGGCCCCGCAGTTCGGTCAACAGATCCAGATAGCGCTGTTCGACCTGCGCGCCGCTCTGGCTGATGTCGCCCGCGATGTAATAGACATTGAGTTCGAGCGCATCGGCGCCGGCCTGCTGGAGTTCGAGCGCGTGCTTGACCCAGCCGCCTGCCGTGACCCCATTGAGACTGGCGATCACCGGGATGTCCAGGCTCTCCTTCAGCCGCCGGATCTGTTCCAGATACCGCTCCAGGCCGTTCTCGAAGTCCTGATGATCGGGCAGGAAGCCGGCGCTCGACTCGGCGAACCCCGTGTCCTGATGATGCAGGAAGCGGGTCATGGATTCGGCCTCGGCGGTGATCGCCTCCTCGAACAGCGAATACATGACGATGGCCGCCGCGCCGCTGTCCTCCATCTCGCGCGCGGCCGAGAGGCTCCGGGAGAGCGGCGAGGCGGACGGCACCAGGGGGTTCTTGAGCGTCAGTCCGAGATACGTTGTCTTCAGGTTCATAGCCTTTGAAACCTCGTGCTAGAGACGTTGAAATCGGAGGGCGGGCGGCTGGGTTTGCCGTCCGCCGCTACGCTGCTGTTACTTGGAGGCCGGACCTTTCCGGACCGCCAGATGCGCCAGTTGCTCATAGAGACTGAAGCGTGTGTCCACATGCTTCTGTGCCAGATCGAGGAAGCGCTCGGCGGCCTCGGGATGGGTCCGGGTCAGCAGGCTGAAACGGGTCTCGGAGTTGATGAAGTCGCGATAGGGGATGCTCGGCGCCTTGTTGTCGACGATGAGCGGATTCTCGCCGCGCGCGGTGCGCCGCGGATCGTAGCGCAGCAGCGGCCAGTGTCCCGAGTTGACCGCCATGTCCTGCTGGCGCAGGTTGTTGGACAGATCCACGCCATGGGCGATACAGGGCGAGTAGGCGATGATGATCGAGGGGCCGTCGTAGGACTCGGCCTCCAGGAAGGCGCGCACCGTCTGCACGTCCTTGGCGCCGAAGGCGACCTGGGCGACATAGACGGTCTCGTAGGCCATGGCCATCATGGCCAGATCCTTCTTGAAGGTCGGCTTGCCGCCGGCGGCGAACTTGGCCACGGCGCCGAGCGGGGTGGCCTTGGACTTCTGACCGCCGGTGTTGGAGTAGACCTCGGTGTCGAGGATCAGCAGATTGACGTTGCGCCCGCTGGCGAGCACATGGTCGACGCCGCCATAGCCGATGTCATAGGCCCAGCCGTCACCGCCGATGATCCAGACACTGCGCTTGACCAGTTGCTCGGCGAGTGCGAGCAGGGCGCGGGCTTCGGCCGAGTCGATCCCGGCCAGCTTGGCCTTGAGCGCCGCGACCCGTTCGCGTTGCTCGTGGATGCCGGACTCGGTCGATTGATCGGCGTTCAGCAGCCCATCGACCAGCGTCTCGCCGATCCGGCCCGCCAGCCGCGCGACCAGCTCGCGCGCCTGCTCGGCCTGCTTGTCGACCGCCAAGCGCAGACCCAGACCGAACTCGGCGTTGTCCTCGAACAGCGAGTTGTTCCAGCTCGGGCCGCGTCCTTCCGCATTGGTCGTGTAGGGCGTGGTCGGCAGGTTGCCGCCATAGATCGACGAACAGCCGGTGGCATTGGCGATCAGCATCCGGTCGCCGAAGAGCTGGGTGGCGAGCTTGATATAGGGCGTCTCGCCGCAGCCGACGCAGGCGCCGGAGAACTCGAACAGCGGCTGCATCATCATGGCGTGCTTGATCTTGGTCGCATCGAGCCGGGTGCGGTCGTACTCGGGGATGGTCAGGAAGAAGTCCCAGTTGACCTGCTCGGCGGATTGGATCTCGCCGGCCTCGACCATGTCGAGCGCCTTGTGGTCGGGGTTGGTGCGGTCGCGGATCGGGCAGACCTCGACGCACAGCCCGCAGCCGGTGCAGTCGTCGGGGGCGATCTGATAGCTGACGTGATAGCCCTCGGGGAAGTCCTTGCCCTTGATCGCGGCGTGCTTGAAGCTCGCCGGTGCGTTTTCGGTCAGCGCCGCCGGATAGACCTTGGCGCGGATCGCCGCGTGCGGGCAGACCAGCGGGCACTTGCCGCACTGGGTGCAGAGGGCTTCGTCCCACTTGGGCAGTTGCAGGGCGAGCTGGCGCTTCTCGAACTGCGTAGTACCGGTCGGCCAGGTGCCGTCGGCGGGCATCAGGCTCACCGGGAGTTGGTTGCCCCGGCCGGCCATGAGCGTGGCCGTGACCCGGCGCACGAACTCGGGCGCGGTGTCCGGGACCACGGGCGGACGATCGAAGGTACTCGTGACCTGGGCTGGAATCTGAACCTGATGCAGTCCGGCGAGCGCGGCGTCGATGGCCTGATAGTTGCGATCGAGCAGCGCTTGCCCCTTCTTGCCGTAGGTCTTCTCGACCGCGTGCTTGATGTGGGCGATGGCTTCGTCTTTCGGCAGGATGCCCGAGATGGCGAAGAAGCAGGTCTGCATGATGGTGTTGATGCGCCGCCCCATGCCGGTCGCCGCCGCGATGCCGTAGGCGTCGATGACGTAGAAGCTCAGACCCTTGTCGAGGATGGTGCGCTGCATCCGCTTGGGCAGGTCGTCCCAGACCCGGTCGGGTGGGGTGGCTGAGTTGAGCAGGAACACCGCGCCCGGACGCGCCTTGTCGAGCATGTCATAGCGCGTGAGGAAGGTCGGCTGATGACAGGCGACGAAGCCGGCCTCATTGTCGCCGATCAGATAGGTGCTCTTGATCGGGTTGGGACCGAAGCGCAGATGACTGATGGTCACGGCACCGGCTTTCTTGGAGTCGTACTCGAAATAGCCTTGACCGTGGTTCGGCGTCTCCTCGGCGATGATCTTGATCGAGTTCTTGTTGGCCGAAACCGTGCCGTCGGAGCCGAGACCATAGAAGACGCAGGCGGTCACGCCGTTGAGCGCGTCGGCCTTGAAGTCGGGATCCCAGACCAGACTGGTGTGGCCCACGTCGTCGAGGATGCCGACCGTGAAGGGATTCTTGGGCGCGTCCTTGGCCAGCTCGTCGAAGACCGCCTTGACCATCGCGGGCGTGAATTCCTTGGAGCCGAGACCATAGCGCCCGCCGATGACGCGCGGCATGGTCGGCCGTTCACCGGCGGAGAAGGCACGCGCGAGCGCGGTGGTGACGTCCTTGTAGAGCGGTTCGCCGTCGGAGCCCGGCTCCTTGGTGCGGTCGAGCACGGCGATCCGGTCGGCGCCGGCGGGCAGGGCGGCGATGAGCGCCGAGGCATCGAAGGGGCGGAACAGCCGGATCTTGAGCAGTCCGACCTTCTCGCCGCGTGCGGTCAGATGCTCGACCGTTTCTTCCGCCGCGCCCAGTCCCGAACCCATCAGTATCACCACCCGCTCGGCGTCCGGCGCGCCGACGTACTCGAACAGCCGGTACTGACGCCCGGTCAGGGCGGCGAAGCGGTCCATGACCGCCTGCACGATGGCGGGCGCGGCGGCGTAATAGGGATTGACCGTCTCCCGTCCCTGGAAATAGACGTCCGGGTTCTGCGAGGTACCGCGCAGTTTGGGATGATCCGGGTTCAGGGCGCGCTCGCGATGGGCCTTGACCAGCTCCTCGTCGATCAGGGCGCGGATGGTCTCGACCGGCAGGCGCTCGATCTTGTTGACCTCGTGCGAGGTGCGGAAGCCGTCGAAGAAGTGCAGGAAGGGCAGGCGGCTCTCCAGGGTGGCGGCCTGGGCGATGAGGGCAAAGTCCATCACCTCCTGCACCGAGGCGGCGCAGAGCATGGCATAACCCGTAGCGCGGCAGGCCATCACATCCGAGTGGTCGCCGAAGATCGAAAGGGCTTGGGCGGCCAGGGCGCGCGCCGAGACATGGAATACCGTCGGGGTCAGTTCCCCGGCGATCTTGTACATGTTCGGGATCATCAGCAGCAGACCCTGCGAGGCGGTGAAGGTGGTCGCCAGCGACCCGCCCTGGAGCGCGCCGTGGATGGCCCCTGCGGCGCCGGCCTCGCTCTGCATCTCGATGACGTCCGGCACCGTGCCCCACAGATTCTGGACGCCCTGTGAGGACCATTCGTCGGCCCACTCGCCCATGTTGGAGGAGGGCGTGATGGGATAGATGGCGATGACCTCGTTGGTCAGGTACGCCACATAGGCGGCGGCCTCGTTGCCGTCGAGTGTGACCAGGCTCTTGTGCGACATCGGACTGTCCATTGGTGTGGGTGGAACGGGATGACCGCGAAGCGAGATGCCAAGCGCGGCACTCAGGGGCACACTATAGACCGAAAACAGGTCGCGTTGGTGACGGCTCACGACGAGCGGCGGTACGAATCGGCGTTCTCCTGATCGAGATCAAGTGCGCGTGACTGGGGTTTTGAGCGATGATTCGAGCTGGGGTTCAAATCTTGGGGGACGGAATCGAGTGAATACCGCTTCGGAGCGGGGCGCGAGTACGGACAGGGGTACAGACGCGCGCTTGCGCTTGCGGCCTATGTGTCGGCCGGATCTGGACGCCGTGCTTGCGGTCGAGCGCGCGGCCTATGTCTTTCCCTGGAGTCGGGAGATCTTCGAGGACTGTTTGAAGGCCGGCTACAGCTGCTGGCTCGGCGAGATCGACGTGACCATCGTCGCGTATGGCGTGATGTCGGTCGCGGCCGGGGAGTGTCAGATCTTCAATCTCGGCGTCCATCCCGACCGGCAGGGGCGCGGACTGGGACGCCGGATGCTGCGTCATCTGCTGCGGCTGGCGCGTCGGCGTAAGGCCGAAACGGCTTTTCTGGAGGTGCGCGTCTCGAATGCAGCGGCGCTGGCGCTCTATCGCGCCGAGGGATTCTGTGAGGTCGGTCGGCGGCGCAACTATTACCCCGCGCCCAATGGGCGCGAGGACGCGCTCGTCCTGGCACTCGAATTGATGACGGATGAGGCGGAGTTCTGAGCTTCAGACCCGCTTCACGCCACAACCATAGCGGTCGATCCCGACCTCGGCGGCGGTGACGGCGCGAAAGATCGCGCGGCCCTTGTTCATGGTCTCCTGCCACTCGGACTCGGGCACCGAGTCGGCGACGATGCCGGCGCCGGCCTGGATGTGCAGGGTGCCGTCCCGGATGACGGCGGTGCGGATGGCGATGGCCGTGTCCATGTTGCCGTTCCAGGACAGATAGCCGACCGCGCCCGAATAGATGCCGCGCTTGACCGGCTCCAGCTCGTCGATGATCTCCATGGCGCGGATCTTGGGCGCGCCCGAGACGGTCCCGGCGGGGAAGGTAGCGCGCAGCACGTCGATGGCGCTCAGTCCTTCCTTGAGCGTGCCGATGACGTTGGAGACGATGTGCATCACATGCGAATAGCGCTCGACGATCATCTTGTCGGTCAGGCGCACACTGCCGATCTCGGAGACGCGCCCGGTGTCGTTGCGCCCGAGATCGATCAGCATCAGATGCTCGGCCAGTTCCTTGGGGTCGGCCAGCAGCTCGGCTTCGAGCGCCTGGTCCTCGGCCTCGGTGTGACCGCGCCGTCGGGTGCCGGCGATCGGACGCACCGTGACCACGCCGTCTTCCAGTCGGGTCAGGATCTCGGGCGAGGAACCGACGATGTGGAAGTCGGCCAGATCCAGGAAGTACATATAGGGCGAGGGATTCAGCCCGCGCAACGCCCGATAGAGATCGAGCGGCGGAGCACCGAAGGGGATCGAGAGCCGCTGTGAGAGCACCACCTGCATACAGTCGCCGGCGAGGATGTACTCCTTGATGCGCTCGACGGCCTGCTTGAACGCGGTCTCGGTGAAACCCGAGACGAAGTGCGATTCCTCGACCTCGCGCGGCGGGTTGCTCTGACCATTGGGGATCGGCTGACGCATCATCGCATTCAGCGCACCGATGCGCGCCTCGCCCGCCTCCAGGGTGTCCCCGGCGGTCGGGTCCAGATGCACGATGATATAGAGCCGCCCGCTGAGGTTGTCGAACACGACCACCTCGTCCGAAACCATCAGTAGGATATCCGGCGTGCCGAGCTGATCGGGATTGGGACAGACCGCCAGCTTCGGCTCGATATAGCGGATGGTGTCATAGCCGAAATAGCCGACCAGACCGCCGGTGAAACGCGGTAGACCCTCGATCTCGGCGACCTGGAACCGGCTCTGGTACTGCTCGATCCAGGCCAGCGGATCGGCGCTCTCGGTCGACTCGATCACCTGACCGTCGCGCTCGACCCGGATCTGATGACCGCGGATCTTGATGACGGTGCGCGCCGGCAGGCCGATGATGGAGTAGCGACCCCATTTCTCGCCGCCCTGCACCGACTCGAACAGATAGGAATAGGGCCCCTTGGCCAGCTTGAGATAGACGCTCAGCGGGGTTTCGAGGTCGGCGAGCACCTCGCAGGCGACTGGAATGCGGTTGTAGCCCTGCTCGGCGAGGGCGTTGAAGGTCTTGGGGGTCATCGGGGATCTCCGGACGCTGGAAAAGGACTGGGGTTGTGAACGCGACCTCAGCGTCGCCATCGCCGGGATCTCATGCCCCCTCCTAGAGTCCGATCGAACCGGAATCCCATCGTCTGCCTGCTCCTGATCCTGCGGTCCTCAGCTCGCCAGCAGCTCACGCAGCTCGACGAACGAATCGATCACCGCGTCCGGGTCGGATTCGCGGATATCGACTCCGTGGTTGTAGCCGTAGCTGGTACAGATGATCTTGAACCCGGCCGCGCGCGCGGCGTTCACATCGCTCACCGAGTCGCCGATCATCAGCGACGCTTTCGGCTTGACGCCGAAATGACCGGCGGCATGGATCAACGGCAGCGGATCGGGCTTCTTGCGCGGCAGGGTGTCGCCGCTGATGACGATGCCGAAGAAGTCGTAGATCCCGAGATGCTGGAGCAGCGGTTCGGTGAAGCGCGCCGCCTTGTTGGTGACGCAGCCGAGCGGATAGCCCGCGTCCCGCATGAACTCCAGCCCTTCGCGCACGCCCGGATAGAGTCCGGAGCGATTGAAGGTGTTCTCGGCATAGAGTTCGAGAAAGATCGGATAGGCGCGCTGATAGTCGGTCTCGTCCGGCTCGCCGTCGAGCTGACCGATCAGGGCGCGGCGCACCAGACGCTCGATCCCGTTGCCCACCCAGGTGCGCACGGCCGCCTCGCCGCGCGCCGGGCGTCCGAGCCGCGCCATCATGGCATCGACGCAATAGGTCAGATCCGGAACACTGTCGACCAGGGTTCCATCGAGGTCGATCAGGATCATCTTCGGCTGCAACAGTGACATGGGCGCGGACTCCGGAAGCGAGCGGGCAGGATCAGCGATCGACGCCGGCGAGCGCGCGCCGCATCTCGCCGACGATGCTGTCGTAACGATTGGGGTCGGAGTCGCGGCCATAGCCGAAGAGTCCCGAGCCGGAGACGAAGGTATCGGCCCCGGCGGCCTTGATCTCGGCGATGTTGTCGACCTTGACCCCGCCGTCGATCTCCAGCCGGATGTCGAGCCCCGAGTCGTCGATGATCTCGCGCACCTCGCGCAGCTTGTCGAGCGCCGAGGGAATGAAGCTCTGACCGCCGAAGCCGGGGTTGACCGACATCAAGAGGATCATGTCGACCTTTTCCAGCACATAGTCGAGATAGGTCAGGGGCGTGGCCGGGTTGAACACCAGACCGGACTTGCAGCCCGAGTCGCGGATCAGTTGCAGGGTGCGGTCGACGTGCTCGCTCGCTTCCGGATGGAAGGTGATGTAGGTCGCGCCCGCCTTGGCGAAGTCGGGGATGATGCGGTCGACCGGCTTGACCATCAGATGCACATCGATGGGGGCGGTGACGCCATGCTTGCGCAGAGCCTCGCACACCAGCGGGCCGATGGTCAGGTTCGGAACATAGTGATTGTCCATGACATCGAAGTGCACGATGTCGGCCCCGGAGGCAAGGACGTTGTCGACCTCTTCGCCGAGCTTGGCGAAGTTCGCCGAAAGGATGGACGGTGCGATCAGATCAGCCGGCATGGTGTGTCCCCCGGATGAACCCGGCTCGGCTCGAACGCCGGTGCCGGGATCAGGATGTTTGTATGGTGTGGATGGGATGATCGGAAAGTCGTCAACTCTAACCCATGCCGAGCCGTTTTTCACTCGCGTCGAAGCGCGTCCGGCCCCATGTCTGGGGTTCGGACTCGCTCGCCGTCAGTCAGTCGAACCCGGCGAACTCGACACCGGCGGGGTTTAGGTTTTTAATTTTTCTCGGTTTTCGGAATCCGCCACCACTGGAGGGCACCTGCAATGCAATACAGACGTCTCGGCCGTTCGGACATCGACGTGAGCGCACTCTGTCTCGGGACCATGACCTTCGGACAGCAGAACACCGAGTCCGAGGCCCACGCGCAACTGGATCTGGCGCTCGCCGTCGGGATCAATTTCATCGATACGGCCGAGATGTATCCGGTGCCGCCCCTGGCCGAGACCCAGGGCCTGACCGAGACCTACATCGGCACCTGGCTCAAGTCACGCGGCTGTCGGGATCGGGTGGTGCTGGCGACCAAGGTCGCGGGGCCTGGCGACTGGCTGGCGCATATTCGCGGCGGGAAGAACCGGCTCGACCGGCCCAACATTGAGGCGGCGATCGACGCCAGTCTCAAGCGGCTCCAGACCGATTATATCGACCTCTATCAGCTCCACTGGCCGGATCGCCGGACCAACTTCTTCGGCAAGCTGGGCTATGACCCGGTCGACGACAGCGACAGCGTGCCGCTACTGGAGACGCTCGAGGTGCTGGCCGATCTGGTCAAGGCGGGCAAGGTGCGTCGGATCGGCGTCTCCAACGAGACGCCCTGGGGGCTGATGCGCTATCTGGCGCTCGCCGAAAAACATGATCTGCCGCGCATGGTCAGTATCCAGAACCCCTACAACCTGCTCAACCGCAGCTTCGAGGTCGGTCTGGCCGAGATCGCCATCCGCGAGCAGTGCGGGCTGCTGGCCTATTCGCCGCTGGCCTTCGGTGTGCTCTCGGGCAAGTATCTCAACGGCCGGCAACCGCCGAACGGGCGCCTGACGCTGTTCGAGCGCTTCAGCCGCTATACCAATAATGAGGCCGAGCGCGCCACCGCCGAGTACGTCGCCCTGGCCGAGCTGCATGGTCTGGACCCGGCGCAGATGGCGCTGGCCTGGGTCACGAGCCGGCCGTTCGTGACCTCCAACATCATCGGAGCCACGACACTCGAACAGTTGGAAAGCAATATCGGCAGTCTCGATGTCACACTCGACGATGCGGTGATCGCCGGGATCGAATCGATCCACACCAAGCAGCCGAACCCGGCGCCTTGAAATTGGGTGAGGTCAGTGGAGCCGGGTACGCCATGCGTACCCGGCGTGGGCTTCAACTGCCCTGTTGTGGCGTGCTCAAGACCTTGAGCGCGACTCGGGCAACGCCGCGATCGACGATGCCGAGTTCCTTGGCGGCCTCCTTGGAGAGGTCGACGATACGCCCCTTGGCGAAGGGACCGCGATCGTTGACCCGGACTACGATGCTGCGTCCGGTCCTGGCGTCTGTGACCCGGATCCTGGTGCCGAGCGGCAATGTCTTGTGTGCGGCGCTCAGGCGATGTTTGTTGTAGACCTGTCCGCTGGCGGTTTTGCGACCGTGCAGACTGTCGTGATAGTAGGAGGCAATGCCTTTCTGGACATGACCGATTCCGCTATTGGCCGTAGCGCTGCCGGCGAAAGGCATGAGACCCGCCAGCAGACCCGCGGTGATGAGCGTCTTCTTCATGGAGCCAACCTCTTGTTTTCGAAGGGCGCGCCTAAGCGATGAGGCGCGAGAAAACCCTTCTCTGACTTAAGAAAGGCGCCAGTCTAAGTGAAAACCCTATATAGGGTAAACCCTAGATCGACCAAAAATAGCGATTAGTGTATCAATCGGTCTATCACGCCTCCCGGCTCACCGGCTGATCGACCCCATTGGCCTCCTGGCAATCCATGTCCGACATGGGGCCGACCAGATCGGCCGACAGATGGGTCCAGGCACTCGTCAGCGACACCAGCACCGTGGCCAGATAGGGAATGGCCTGCACCACCAGCACCGCGACCCAGATGCGCACATCGAGCATGAAGGCATCGTCGCGCTGCATCACCGCCACCGCGGCGAACAGGAAGGCGAAGGCCAGTAACGCCTCCTCACGCGCATCGGCCAGGGCGCGGATCACCGCCGGGGCCTCGGCCAGCTTGGGCGTGCGGAAGAAGCCGAGCTTGCCCGTCACCAAGCCCCCGAACATGGCGCGCGCGATGGTGTGCGAGAGCGCCAGCCCCGCCAGCCCGGCGGCCAGACTCTGACGCAGCGTGGCCGTGACCCGGCGCCGGTACAGGAACAGGCTCTTGGACATCTTGAAGACGAACAGCACCAGCGGCACCAGGGCGATGGTCATGTAGGGTGGTGTAACGGTTTCCGGGAAGGTGACCATGGCCACCGACCAGGCGAGCGCGGCAAAGTTGAACAGCAGATTGAAGCCGTCGGCGAACCAGGGCAGCCAGCCGGCGACGAAGTGATAACGCTGACCGAGCGAGAGCGAGGTGCCGCGCAACCCGAGCAGTTCGCGCCGATGATGCAGCAGGATGCGCACCGCGCCATAGGCCCAGCGATAGCGCTGTTTGCGGAAGTCGGCGAAGGTGTCGGGCATCAGGCCCTGACCATAGGTGCAGGGGATGTAGAGCGCCTTGTGCCCGGCCTCGAACAGCCGCAGACCGAGTTCCGCGTCCTCGGTGATGCACCACTCGGCCCAGCCCTCGACGGCGTCGAGCGTCCGGCGCCGGATCATGGTCATGGTGCCGTGCTGGATGATGGCGTTGCGCTCGTTGCGCGTGACCATGCCGAGGTGGAAGAAGCCGCGATACTCGGCCATGCACATGGCCTTGAAGGCATTTTGACCGGCGTCGCGATAGTCCTGCGGCGCCTGGACGATGGCGACCTCGGGATCGCCGAAGGCGGGCACCAGATGGCGCAGCCACTGGGGGCGCACGATGTAGTCGGCGTCGATCACGGCCACCACGTCCGCACGCGGATCGGTCTGGCGCAGGGCGAAGTTGAGCGCCCCGGCCTTGTAGCCGGCGAGCGGGTCGACGTGGAAGAAACGGAAACGCTCACCGAGCTGGGCGCAATAGTCGCGTACCGGCTCCCAGACGGCCGGATCCTTGGTGTTGTTGTCGATCACCAGCACCTCGAAGTGCGGATAGTCGAGTGCGGCCAGGCCGTCGAGCGTCTCCTTGAGCAGCTCGGGCGGCTCGTTGTAGGCCGGCACGTGCACCGAGACGAAGGGCAGCCACTCGTCCGGCACCGAGCGCAACGGGAAGGGCCGACGCCAGCGGCGTAGCCAGACCGACTCGGCCCATTCGTGCGCCTCGGCCATCAGCAGCACGATCACGCCCACCCCGCCGATCAGCAGCAGCAGTCCCACGACCGCCGTCGCCGGGGTCATGTACTGGCGGGTGTAGTCGTAGACGATCCATACGGCGGCGGTCGAGATGGCATAGGTGATGAGTGCCAGGAAGCCCTTGCCGCGTTTGGAGAGTGTCGAGCTGTCGCGATAGAGGAAGGTCAGCAGCAACACGCCCATGACCACCGACAGCCCCGCCAGCTCACGCCACTGCGGAATGCGCACCACGGGTTCGGTGAAGTCGAACTTGGGTTCGCGGTTGGTATCGTAGACGCCCCAGTAGGTGCCGGTCGCGCCCTCGGTCTTGAGCTTCCAGGGCTGATCGAAGGCCTCCATGACGTAATAGACATAGTGCTCGGACTCGGCGACGGCCAGGAAGCGGCGCAGGAAGCGGGTCTGATTGACCAGAGACGCCTCGGCGCCGCGATTGCGCCGTCCGTTGCTCGGCCAGCCGACCTCGCCGATGATGATCGGCTTGTTCGGATAGGCTTCCTTGACCTGGTTGTAGCGGCTGACGGCATAGTCGACGGCCTGATCCAGCGGTACGCCTTCCCAGTAGGGCAGCAGATGGATGGTGATGAAGTCGACGTGCTCGACGAGCTTCGGATACTTGAGCCAGATGTGCCAGGGCTCGGCGGTGCTGACCGGCAGATAGGTGAGCCGGCGTACCCGGTCCAGATACTCGACCATCTCCATGACATCCACGTCCTTGCGCAGGATGGCCTCGTTGCCGACCATGACCCGCACCAGATTGCGATAGCCCTTGGACAGGATGTCGCGCAGACGTGCCAGCTCCACCTCGTTGGCCTCGGGGTCGTCGCCGATCCAGGCGCCGATCGTGACGTTCAGATCGTACTTGGCGGCCAGACGCGGGATCTCGGCCAGGGTGCTCTCGACCGTGTAGGAGCGCACGGCATGGGTGCGGCCCTTGAGCAGGGCCAGATCGGCGTCGATGTCCTCGACCGAGGGAAAGCGCTTCCGGCTCGGGTCGTCGTCGGCCCGCATGGGCGAGAAGGCGAAGCCCTGGATGCGCGTCGGCCAGGCCGGCTCCTCGTTGGGACGGTTGAGGATCCACCAGGCCGAGATCGTGAGCACGGCGATCAGGATCGGAATGACGAAGTTGACGGAGCGGTTCATGGATGTGTGTCGGTCGGGGGCGAAGGGCTGGTATGTGACTCTGCTGGCCGGGTGACGACGAACCATTGTCAGGTGCCGGCGAGCGGTCGTATCTCGGTATCTTGACCGAGCGCGCGGCGCAGCGGCTCGGTGGGCGTGAGCAGGAAGATCGGATCGTATCCGGGCGGCCAGGTCGTTTCGCCGTGTCTGGGCCGGCCCCAGAGGCGCACATGCGGCTCCAGATGATGGGCGAGCGCGACGAGTTCGCCTGTGGACACGCTGCTGTCGCCGGCCAGGACCAGGGGACGCTCGCCGGCGTTGACGAGACGGGCGACCTCGCGAGTGCGGGCGCTGAAGTGTTTGGTCGACCAGGTCTCCGCGCGGGCGATGAGGATCTGGGAGAGCAGGCCGAGCGCGAGCGGCAGCGTCAACGCACCCAGGCCGAGACGGCGCCGCATCGAGCCGGACGCGCGACCCAGGGCCGCGCCGATCCGCCAGGCCGTCATCAGTTGCAACGCCAGCAGCGTGGGCAGGGCATAGCGCGCCTGCTGGGAGCGGCTGCCGCCCAACAGCAGATCCGGCCCCAGTACCACGCCGACATAGGCCAGCGCCATCGATAGGATCAGCCAGGCGCCCGGACGCGGGGCGGCGCGAACGAAGGACCAGAGCACCCAGCCGAGCGGGAGCAGCAGCCACAGCCGGCCAGGGGCGAATCCCGGATTCGGGTCGACGAAGGTCTCGACCAGATGACGTCCCCAGGCGGCGAGCATCTCCGGCCGGCCGATCGGACGCTGCATCCAGGCCGTCAGATCGCCGACCCGTTCGTGCTGGGTGAGGATGACCCAGAGCCAGGGCGAGAAGGCCAAGAGCGCGAACCCGACGCTGATGGCCCAGCGGCGCACCTGCTCCAGCCCGTACCGGCGGTCTTGGCCATACAGGAACAGCACCAGCAGACCCCAGAACGCCTGGACCGCGATCATCGGCAGAAAGAGCGGATGGCTATAGAGGCCGAGCATCGTGGTCAGACCATGCGCCGGCCAGGTTGCCCCAGGTACCCCGACGCAGGGCGATCGCGAGCGTGAGACAGGAGAGCGTCAGGAGCAGCATCCAGAGCGCGTACTGTCGTGCCTCCTGGGCATAGAGCAGTTGCAGCGGCGAGCAGGCGACCAGTGCGGCGGCCACCCAGGGCGCGGGTCCGGGACCGAAGAGTTCGCGCGTCAGCCAATAGACCGCCGGGATCAAATGAACGCAGAGGGGGCATGAGCGACAAGGGTCGGGATCCATGGCTGATCTTGGTTCGGGTGCGGGCATCGGATGCATGGCGAGGCGACTGTGACATGAACCCCGATGTGAAGGGTTTATGATAGCGTGGTCCCTGGCTTTTGGATGCCCCTAAGACGAGGTATCCATTCGGGGTTCGGCCTCGTCTGAACAAAAATTAAGCGGACGTCAATGCCGGCGCAAGACTTCGGTCCCGATACTGATGCCATCCATGTCACCCTGATCGGAGTCATGCCATGAACATCAAGAACCACGAGCACCCTCCCAGACACCCAGGCGCAGTCACCAGGGGCACGCTCGCCATCGCGCTGGCGCTCGCCCTGGCCGGAGGCGGTGCCTGGCTCCAGGCCGACCCGGCGCCGTTGGCGAGTTCGGCGCCCCTGCCCGGTTTCGCCGATGTCGCCGAGCGTGTCACGCCGGCGGTGGTCAACGTCAAGGTCACGGGCGAGACGACCCGCGGCCCGGAGTTCTCGGTCCTTCCCGGTCTGCCCGAGAACCTGCCCATGCCCGAGTATTTCCGGCGCTTCTTCGACGAGCGCGGCCCCATGATGCGCCCCCATCGTGTCCAGGGACAGGGTTCGGGGTTCCTGATCGATTCCGAGGGACATATCGTCACCAACAACCATGTGATCGAGGGCGCGACCCAGGTGACGGTGTCGCTCAACGACGGCACCAGCCACGAGGCGCGGGTCGTGGGACGTGACGCCAAGACCGATCTGGCCCTGCTCAAGATCGATGCCGGCCGGCCGCTGCCCTATGTCGAGCTGGGCGAGTCGGCGAGCGCGCGGGTCGGCGACTGGGTGCTGGCGGTCGGCAATCCCTTCGGTCTGGGCGTTTCGGTGAATGCGGGTATCATCTCGGCGCGCGGGCGCGACATCCAGTCCGGTCCCTATGACGACTATCTGCAGATCGACGCGGCCATCAACCGCGGCAACTCGGGAGGGCCTCTGTTCGATACCGGCGGACGTGTGATCGGGGTCAACACCGCCATCTATTCGCCGACCGGCGGCAACGTGGGCATCGGCTTCGCCATCCCGGCCGAGACGGTCCGGCAGGTAGTGGGCGCGTTGCGCGACACCGGGCGCGTGGAACGCGGCTGGCTGGGTCTGCACATCCAGGCCCTGACGCCCGAACTGGCGGCGGGCCTGGGTCTGGACGGTCCCGAGGGTGTGCTGGTGGCCGACGTGATCGCCGATGGTCCCGCGAGCCGCAGCGATCTGCGCGTCGGTGACGTCATCCTGAGCGCCAACGGCACGCGCCTGACCAGTTACCGGGATCTGTCCAGGCTGGTGGCCGCGACCCAGGCCGGAACGCCGATGAAACTGGAGGTCCGGCGCGACGGACGGATGCATCGGGTGAGTGTGACCGTCGGATCGATGCCGGACGATGAGGGGCCGGCCGCCCTGGAGGACGGGAGCGAGCGCGCCGATGGCCTGCCGCGGCTCGGACTCCGGCTCGCGCCCCTGACGCCTGAACAGCGCGCGCGGCGCGGACTCGGTGCCGATCAGTCGGGCGTGCTCGTCATGGGCGTCGAGCCGGGCAGTCCGGCCGCCCAGGCCGGTATCGAGCCGGGGAGTCTGATCTCCATGGTGGGCGCCGAGCCGGTCGCAACGCCCGACGAGGTGGCGGCGGCCGTGCGCCGAGCCGCCGAACAAGGGCAAAAGAGTCTGATCCTGCGGGTCGAGCGTGGTGGACGTGCGCTCTTCGTCGCGGTGACACTGACGGCTTGAGCGGGTGAATAGAGAGGGCCGCGAGACGATGCATATCCTGCTGGTCGAGGACGATCCACAGATGGCCGAGTATCTGCGCAAGGCGCTCGTCGAGGCGGGCGCTGTGGTCGACCGCGCGGCCGATGGACGCGAGGGTCTGTTGATGGCCGCCGGCAGTGACTATGACGTCCTGATCCTGGATCGCATGCTGCCGGGGCTCGACGGGCTGGCGATCGTGCGCACATTGCGCGCCTCGGGCAACCGCACCCCGGTGCTGTTCCTGAGCGCGCTCGGCGATGTCGACGATCGGGTCGAGGGTCTGCGCGCCGGCGGCGACGACTATCTCATCAAGCCCTTCGCCTTCTCCGAGCTCCAGGCGCGCGTCGAGGCGCTGTTGCGCCGTGGCGCGTCCGAGACTCCCGAGACCCGTCTGCGCGTGGCCGATCTGGAGATGGATCTGCTCAAACGTGAGGTCACGCGCGCGGGTCAGCCCATCCAGCTCCAGCCGCGTGAGTTCCGGCTGCTGGAGTGTCTGATGCGCCATGCCGGACGGGTCGTCACCCGCACCATGCTGCTCGAACAGGTCTGGGACTATCATTTCGATCCCCAGACCAATGTCATCGACGTCCACATCAGCCGTTTGCGCGGCAAGATCGACAAGGATTTCGATCCGCCGCTGTTGCAGACGGTACGCGGCGCCGGCTACAGGTTGCAGGCCGGGTGAAGGCCGCCGCCCCGGCACGCCGGCTGCGTGCCCGACTCGCGCGCGTGGCGCGAGGCTCCATCTTCCGGCTGGTGCTGCTATATATGCTGCTGCTCGCCGGCTCGGTTGGCATCCTGCTCGGCTTCATCTACTGGTCGACGGCCGGTTACATGGACCGCCAGACCACCGAGACCATCGAGGCCGAGATCCGGGGTCTGGCCGAGCAGTATCGCCGGCGCGGACTGGTGGGCCTGACGGCGCTCATCAGCGAGCGCGTGGCGCGCGATCCGGTGGGGGCGAGCGTCTATCTGCTGGTCGATGAGCGCTTCGAGCGCGTGGTCGGCAACCTGGACCGCTGGCCGTCCGAGCCGCCGGACGCCAACGGCTGGATTCGCTTCCGGCTACGCGAGTGGGGCACGGATCATGCCGACGAGCACGAGGCGCACGCCCAGGTCTTTCGGCTGCGCAATGGTCTGATGCTGCTGGTCGGGCGCGATGTCCGCGATCTGGAGGCCACCCGCAAGCTGATCCTGGATGCTCTGACCTGGGGACTGGCGATCACGCTGGCGTTGGCACTGGTGGGCGCCTGGCTGATGGGTACGAGCCTGACGCGGCGACTGGACGCCATCAACCAGACCAGTCGCGAGATCATGGAGGGCGATCTGACGCGCCGTATCCCCTTGAGCGGCAGCGGCGACGATTTCGATCGGCTCGCCGACGGACTCAACCGGATGCTGGAGCGCATCGAGGCGCTCATGGCCAGCGTGCGTCAGGTCTCGGACAACATCGCCCATGATCTGCGCACGCCCCTGACCCGACTGCGCAACAAGCTCGAACTGCTCGCCGCTGCCCTGCCTGAGTCGGGTGAGGCGCGTCTGCTGGCCGAGCAGGCGATCGTCGATGCCGAGGAACTGCTCGCGACCTTCAACGCGCTGCTGCGCATCGCGCGCCTGGAGTCCGGCAGCCGGCGCGCGGCCTTCGGGCCGGTCGATCTGGTGCCCCTGATCGAGGATCTGGTCGAGCTCTACGAGCCCTTGGCCGCCGAGCGCGAACAGCGACTCGACTGGACGGCCGGGGCGTCCTCGATCGTCGTCGAGGGCGACCGTGATCTGCTGTTCCAGGTCATGGCCAATCTGGTCGACAATGCCATCAAGTACACCCAACCCGGTGGGCATATCCGGCTGGCGGTCGAGACGACGGACGGGCTGGTGCAGGTGCAGGTCGCCGACAATGGCCCCGGCATTCCGCCCGAGTTCCGCGAACAGGTGTTCCGGCGCTTCTTTCGCATCGACGACAGCCGCGCCACACCCGGTAGCGGGCTGGGCCTGAGTCTGGTTCAGGCGGTCGTCGCACTCCACCGCGCGCACATCGAACTCGCGGACAATGCCCCTGGGCTGCGGGTGAGCCTGAGTTTCGGGCGCGTGTCTCAGTAGCCGCCGCTCAGGCCATCCTGCTGATTGCCCCAGGGGCGCCCGAGGAACAGATAGAGCGCGCCGTTGCCGCTGTCGGCCTGACCATAACCGAGATAGAGCGGTCCGATGAGGGTGTCGGCGCCGACGAAGAGACTGCCGCCGAAGCGCAGACTGTCCCAATCGATGTCGCTGCGCTCGTCCCAGACGTTGCCGAACTCCAGTGAGCCGCCGGCATAGGTCTTGATCAGACTCGTGCCGAGATCGCGCAGATAGATGGCGCGAACCAGCCCGAGATTGGCCCCAGAGAGTTCGTTCTGATTGAAGCCTGAGAGATTGAGGAAGCCGCCCAGTCGATAGTAAGACTGTGGCGGCGCCTCGCCGCCGAAGCTCCCGGCCAGCGTCAGCCCGGTCAGGAGACTGTTGCGGCCCCAGCTCTGGGCGCGTAGCCAGTTCAGGCTGCCCTGGTCGTAGTCGTGCGAGGCGCCCAGTTCGGTGCGCGAGGTCAGCATCTGCGCATCGAGCGACCAGCCGTTGCGCGGGAAGGTCAGACTGTCGAGTTCATCGACACTGAATCTCAGGCTCAACTCGCCGACGTCGAAGTCATAGTCCGGATAGGGCGTGGCGCCGATACGCTGCTCGGCGTATCCATCGAAGCGCGAATATCTCAGCCCCAGACGCCCCCAGGTATCCAGGTTGTGCCCGAACTCCAGGGCGCCACCCGCGCGCCCGAGCTGATATTCGGCGGTGGGTTTACTGTGAGCCTCGGGATCGAAGAGCACCAGATTGTCTTTCATATAGCCCGCGCCCGCCATCACATACCATTTCTCCAATGGATCGATGGGCTGATAGATGGCGCTGTAGATGCCGGGCTCCTCGCCCAACTGGAGCTGGGTGCGCCATTCGCCGTTGAGCGCATTGAGCGGCGCCATGGTATAGGCCAGTCCGATGTTGAAGCGTGAATCGCCGCCCGTGGTCGAGGAGAACTCCAGTCCACCCTGGAGCGAGCTGGTGCCCCAGGATTTCTCGCGCGCCGTAACCACCAGCGTGGCCTCGGAATCGGTCTGGTCCTCCAGGTGATAGCGGACCGACTCGAAATTGTCCTGATCGTAGATGCGGGCCAGTTGACGCTCCAGGGCCGCCGGGTCGAGTCTGTCACCCGGCTTGACCTCAAGGCGCTCGCTGATGACGCGATCCGAGAGCCGCGAGTGGTTCTCGATGCGCACCGCGCGGATGGTCGGGCGTGTGTAGGGCGCCGGCCGGTGGCGTTCGCGATAGGCGGCATACTGGGCGCTCGGCAGGGCGAGCCGCGCCAGTTCGGGGCGTGCATCCTCGGCGGCGCGCTCGCCGATGGCGATGGCCTCGAGCATCTTGTCGAAGTCGCTCGCCAGCACCGCGTGCCCGAGCGCCGGCGTGATCAGCAGATCGCGACCGCCGAGCGTGGCGATCTCCTCCTGGGTGTTGCGCCAGGTCACCAGACTGGCGATCTGGTCGAGCATGGTCAGGACGTTGGAGATCTCCTCGCGTTCGCGTCTTGGGCCGCCGACGTCGACGGCGATGACGATGTCGGCGCCCATGTCG